>DATFOS010000235.1:0-5514 GCA_035265325.1 Acidimicrobiales bacterium | reverse complement strand
AGCGCGACGTGGAATACGAGGACCACCCCGGCCACCAGGAACGACGGCTCACGGTCACCCAGCCATGCCCAGATCCCGGAACGCCGCCCCCAGGCCATGCTCTCCCCCACGTACGGGCTCTACGACCGCCCTACGGAGAGGCTCCCACCCACTGCGACGTGCCGCAATGTCGTTATCGCCCAGCACCGGGGGCCGAGCCATACCGCCGGATCAGCGCTTGTGGATCGTGAAGAAGGTGCCGGGTTGCAGGCTGAAATCACTCGCATTTGGTGCAAATCGCTGCCAACGAATGCATCGGCAATATTGGTGAGCTCGCGGCTCTTCCCACCTTCGAACGACTCGCATCCAGTAGTGGCAAGCTCACAGCGCACGGTGGGAGGCCCATGGAGATCACGGCATTCTTGTGGGGCGCGTTGGGCGGCGCCGCGCTCGTCGTGGGTGCACTCGCCGCCATGTGGTTCGACCTCGGCCCGCGGGTCGTCGGCACGGTCATGGCCTTCGGAGCGGGCGTGCTGATCAGCGCGGTGGCGTTCGACCTGGTCGAGGAGGCGTTCGACACGTCTGCCGGCGAGGGCGGGGTCGCTGTCGGCCTCTTCGCCGGGGCGGCGACCTTCTTCCTGGGCGACGCGGTCATCGACCGCATGGGTGGCGAGAACCGCAAGAGCGCGGACGGCGAGCAGGCGAACGGGTCCGGGCTCGCCATCGTGTTGGGCGCGGTGCTCGACGGCATCCCCGAGTCGATCGTGCTGGGGTTGGGGCTCATCGGCGGGACCGGCGTGAGCGTCCCGTTCATCGTCGCCGTCTTCGTGTCGAACCTGCCCGAGGGGCTCGCCGCCACGACCGGCCTACTGGCCTCGGGCTGGTCCCGGGCCCAGGCACTCCTCTTGTGGGGCGCGGTCGCGCTGGCGTCGGCCGCCGCTGCGCTCGTCGGTTTCACCGCGTTCGACGGCGCCTCGCCGGGCACGGTGGCTTTCGTGCTCGCCTTCGCCGGAGGGGCGATCCTCACGATGCTCGCCGACACGATGATGCCCGAGGCGTTCGAGCACGAGGGCCGCCTGGTCGGGTTGGTCACGACGGCCGGCTTCGCACTGGCGTTCGCACTCCACACGATGGAGTGAGCGCCTCCGGGGTCGGGTGCCGCATTGGTTCAGTTAGCGAACGAACGATCGCGCACCGCGCCGGTTCCGTGGCAATAGTGCGCGGGTCCATCTCGCAGAGTGTTGAGACCGCTACGTTGCAAGGGCAGGGGTGTGAACACGACACCGACGACCCGGGAGGACATGGATGGTTGGGCGTCCCCGGCCGACGACCGAGAGCACCATCGACCTGACCCGCCGCTACCTCGCCGAGCTCGGTTCCTACCCCCTGCTCACCGCCGAGGACGAGACCCGTCTCGCCCGAGCCATCGCCCTCGGGCGGGCCGCCGAGGCCCGTCTCGACCGGGGCGACGTCATCGACCGCCGGGACCGCGAGCAGCTCCGGAGCGCGGTGCGGGCCGCCGACGACGCCCGCCGCCGGTTCATCCAGTCCAACCTGCGCCTCGTCGTCTCGATCGCCAAGCGCTACCAGACGCCCGGCATGTCCCTCCTGGACCTCATCCAGGAGGGCAACCTCGGCCTCATGCGGGCGGTCGAGAAGTTCGACCATCGCAAGGGATTCAAGTTCTCCACCTACGCCACGTGGTGGATCCGCCAGGCCATCGGGCGGGGCATCGCCGACAAGGGCCGCACGATCCGGCTGCCCTCACACCTGATGGACACGCTGGCCACACTGTCCCGGTCCTCGGCGGCGATGCTCAAGACGCTGGGCCGCGAGCCGTCGGCCCAGGAACTGGCCGACGACACGGGCATCGCGCTGGCGAAGGTCGAGGCCGCCCTGCGGGCCGCCCCCGACCTGGTGTCCCTGTCCGCCGGCATCGGCGACGACGGCGACAACGAGCTGGGCGACCTGCTGTCGGACCCGGCGGCGGCCACGCCGTTCGACGCCGCCGCTGCGGTCATCGAGTCGGAGGACCTCCACGCGCTGCTCGGGCACCTCGACCAGCGGGAACGCGAGATCCTGTGGCTGCGCTTCGGCCTCGCCGACGACAAGCCCCTGACGCTGGACGAGGTCGGACAGCGTTTCAACCTGACCCGCGAGCGCATCCGCCAGATCGAGGCGAAGGCGCTGACCAAGCTGCGCCATCCCTGTTCGACGCAGCAGCGCCGATTGGTGGACTCGCTCATCCGCTGACCCGCCGGCGGCGACGGGGCACCCCGGGCCGCCGGCGGCGGTCAGCCCGCCGAGCTGGCGGGGCGGCGAAGCGTGTCGATCGGCAGGTCGAGGCGCGCCTGGGCGCTCGCCCGCGTCAGCGCGGCGAGGGCGCTGACCGCCTCGTGCTGCAGTTCGGGCAGCTCGTCGAGGGCGAACCAGCGGACGTCGCGGATCTCGGGCGACCGGGGTGCCACGTCGGCGAGATCGGCGACGGCGGACGGACGTGCCCGGAACACCACGTCGACCCGGCGGGGCGCGGCGTCGACCACGACGGCCGGCTCGCCCACCAGGTCGATCGGCACGCCGACCTCCTCCAGTACCTCGCGGCGGGCGCAGTCGGCGATGTCCTCCCCGCGCTTGGAGAGGCCGCCCGGGACGCCCCAGGCGTTCCGGTACACCTGGCGCACGAGCAGGATCTTCCCGTCGTAGCGCTCGATGAGGCAGATCGCCCCGACCGTGAAGCTGGGGGTGATGGTCCGCACGATGCGCCGCCGAGCGAACGGTGGCAGGCGACGGAAGAGCATCAGCAGCGCTCGCTGCAGACGGGCGGACACGCGCTCAGGGTAGTGCGCCGGTAACCCTTGCCCGTCCGCCGGCGCAGCTATTCGACACCGAGCGTGCGCCGCGCCTCGCCCAACGCGGCGAACAGCTCGGGCGTCGCGGCGGCGATCGGGGTCCGCCGGGCGGCGTAATCCAGCGCCACGAGGTCGCGCCCGAACGCGTCCGCGACGGGGACGCCGGCCTCGGCGCACACGAGCGCCCCGCCCAGGTAGTCCCACGCGCCGTGGGCGTTGGGGAGGCAGTCGGCGAACCCGTCGAGCGTCCCCTCGGCCACGGCGCACAGGTCGAGGGCGGCGGCGCCGAGGGTGCGGAACTGGCGCCACCCGAGCGGGTGGGCAGGCATGCCGGATATGCCGACCAGCGCCTCGCTCAGCATGGTCACGCCGGACGGGCGCAGGGGGACACCGTCCACCTGGGCACCGCCGCCGCGCACAGCGGTGAAGGACCGGCCGTGGGGGAGGTCGACCACGAGCGCGACCCGGGGGCCGTCGGCGTCGACGGCGCACAGGCTGCAGGCGAACCACGGGATGCCCCGGGAGGCGTTCGTCGAGCCGTCGAGCGGGTCCACGACGACGACCACGTCGCGGTCGAGGTGGTGACCGCCGGACTCCTCGGACAGGACGCCGACCTCCGCCGTCCCGAGCACGCCGAGGGCGGCCTCGTCGGCCGCCAGGTCGCTGCGGTACTGCTTCTCGTGCGTGCCGGCGAGGCCCCAGTCGTCGAGGGCGTCGAGGGCGGCGCGCACCGCCACCGCCGTCTCGTGCAGCAGCTCGGCGAGGGACTCGTCGGAGAGGGGCACGGCGGTCGGTCTACCAGCCGGGTGGCCCGGACCACACTCCCGGGCGGGGCGGGCGGGGTGCCGTCGGGCCCGGCGCGACCGGCGCCGGATCGGGCCCGGTCGGGGGACGACCGGCCAGCGTGGCAGGCTTGTCGCCCGTGGCCGCCATAGACATCGCCGGGTTCGTGTCCGACCTCAAGGACCACGCCATCGACCACGGCTTCCACGTGCACGACGAGCGCCACTTCGTCGAGACCTACTCACTCCGCCAGAACTGGGAGGTCGACCTCCATCCGGAGGAGGCGTGCGGCGGCCCGCTGGACCTCCACCTGGCGCTCGAGGTCGACCCGCGCACCCTGCTCGACTTCGAGGAGCTCGTCACCGGCATGCCGGAGGACGAGGAGCCGCCCGACCAGTTCCACTTCCCGCTGGTCTTCAACTGGGCGCTGCCGCCGCTGCCCAAGGCTCCGGACCTGCTGATCCTCGCCACGGAGCTGGCCGGCATCGGGGGGACCGACCTGCCGCTCGAGGTCTCGGCGATCGACTCGTTCCCCTCCGTGACCGACGCCCCGGAGCGCAGCCTGGCGATCGTGTCGCGGGTCGAGGTGTCCCTGACCAGGGTGTTCATGGCCCAGGAGCAGTTCTGCGACGTGCTGGACACGTGCCTCGCAGTGAGCCGCTACCTGCTCGAGAACGCTCCCGGCTGGCTGGGCGACGACGCCCTCTGACACGTGCCGGGCCGGCGGGCCCGGCCGGCGGGCGGGCTCAGGCTGGCAATGCGCCCGTGGCCACGACCGGACCGCTGGGGGTCGGCGAGCCGCCGCTCGGCTCGTCGGTGATGGCGACCTCTGCGCCCTTGCCGCCGCCGAGGTCGAGCTCGGCCGCCTCCTCGCCGGCGCCGAACGTGCCCATCGACGTGGCCTCGCCACCGTCGATCCGCCACACCTGGTGCGTGCGGCCCTCGGGCAGGTCGGCCAAGCCCTCGTCGAGGACGTAGGCGTCCTCGCCGTCCACGACCACGCGGGCCACGACGTCGCCGCCCGTCCCGCCCGCGGCGAGCGTGGCCACGGCGGCGCCCGGATCCTCGGCGGCGGAGCGGGCCGCGGCCACGACGTCGCCGTCGTCGCCGTCATCGACGTCCCGGGCGGTGCCGAGGAACCCCACGGCGCCGACGACGACCACAACGGCCGCCGCGGCCAGCAGCAGCCAGCGCGGGCGGGCCGAGCGGCCGGCCCGCCGGGACGCCAGCTCGTCGGGAGGCCCGGCGAGGGACGCGTCAGATGGCCCGACGGGAGAAGCGTCCGCGGGGCTCACCGGCGTCATGCCCGGAGGCCCGGCGAAGGACGCGGCCCGCCGCGGCCCGGAAGACAGGCCCGGGGGCACGGCGAGGGCGTCCCGGGGCAGGTCGGGCGACGGGCCCGGGGGCCCGGCGAGGGGCACGTCGGGCAAGGGGGCGCGAGGCGCGAGGGCGGGCGCCGGTGGACGGGCGGTGTCGGGGGGTGGGGCGGGTTCCCGGGGTGCGAGGGGGACCGGGAACGCGGCGTGGCCGTTGCCGAGGGCGCGCACGCCGCGGGCGATCGCCTCCCAGGCGCCGGGCGGCGGGCCCTCGTCGGGCTCGGGGACCACGAGGGCCATCGTCCGCCGGTGGGCGTCGACCTCGTCGCGGCAGGCCGGGCAGGAGGCGATGTGCGCCTCGACCCGCTCCCGCTCCTCGGGCGTGCTGGCGTCGAGGGCGTAGACCGCCAGGTCGTCGTGCGGATGGCCCTGGTGGCCCGGCGCGGTGGTCATGCCGTCACCCCTTCGGCCTCGAGTGTCAGGCGGAGGCGGGCGAGTCCCGCACGGATGCGGCTCTTCACCGTTCCCTCGGGTTGCCCCAGCATGGCGGCCGCCTCGCGATAGGTCTTCCCACCGAAGTACGCCAG
>DATFOS010000234.1:0-22537 GCA_035265325.1 Acidimicrobiales bacterium | reverse complement strand
GGAGGCGACGGCTGGGGCCGGGCCTCCGTGAGCAGCAGGACCCCCAAGGCCTCGACCCGGCGGGCGACGGAGCTCAGCACCTCGAGGCTGGGGTCGGCGGCCCAGTGGACGTCGTCGGCGACGAGGGCAACGGGGCCGTTGGTCGCGAGCTTCTCCAGGGCGCCGATGGCGAGGGCCGCCGGATCACCGGCCGGCTCTGCCGGGACCTCCGGGAACAGCGCGTGGATGAGGGCCATCGGCCGGCGTCGGTCGGTCTCGTGGGCGACGGCCGCCCGGACCTCGACGCCCTGCCGCACCAGCTCGTCGGTGGCCACCGCGAGCAGGCTCGTCTTGCCGATCCCCGCCTCACCGACGACGTGGACGACCGCTCCGGCCCCGTCGGCCACCGCCCGGGCCGCATCGATCAGCGCTCCGCTCTCGGCCGCCCGCCCGACGAGGCTCGGTCCCACGAGCGGAGGGTAGCGACGTGTGTGCTGCCGTGCGGCGGCCCGTCCCCGTCGGGCCCTACGCCGCCGGTAGCCGCTGCACGCCCAGCGCGGCCAGCTTGTGCCAGGACCGCTCGACGATCAGCGGGTAGGTGTGCAGGTAGTACGGCAGCGCCGCGCACGCCTGGTTGACGGCGGCGCCGCGGCTGCGGGCCAGCGTGGCGTCGTCGACGTCGAGGGCAGCGAGGAAGGCACGGCGAGAGTCGTCGGTGAACAACGGCGACCACACGACCTGCACGTCCACGGCGGGGTCGCCGGCGCACGCAGAACCCCAGTCGACGATGCCGCAGAGCCGGCCGTCGCGCAGGAGGCAGTTCCCCTCCAGGTCTCCCTGGACCCAGGCCGGAGGGCCGTCGTGCGGGGGTGCCGCCAGCGCGTCCTCCCAGACCGCCGTGGCCGCCGGGGCGTCGATCAGGTGGCGCGCGGTGTCGATCGCCTGTCGGGTCGACTCGTCGTACTCGTGCAGCGGCCGTGCCCGGTTGCGGGCCGAGGGGGCGCCGTCGGACGGTACGGCGCGTAGTGCCCGGACGACCTCGGCCAGTTCGAGAGCGAACGTCACGGGGTCGGCGACACGGTTGGGTGCGGCGGCCTCGCCCGGTATCCACCGGTGCACGGCCCACCGGTACGGGTAGTCGTGGTCGGGCTCGCCGATGGCGACCGGCTCGGGGACGGCGACCGGGAGGTGCCGGGCGAGGCGGGGCAGCCATGTCGCCTCCCGCTCGACCTGTCCCGTCGCCCAGCGAATGCGGGGGAGGCGGACGACGAGGTCGTCACCGAGTCGCCAGATGGCGTTGTCGGTGCCCCACGGCTCCACCGGGGTGAGCGGACGGTCGGCGAGGTCGGGCATCTGCGTCGCGAGCAGACGCCGGACGAGCCGGTCGTCCACCGCGACCTCGTCGTCGTGCATGCGGATCGGCACGACCACCAGTCTCCCGGCCGCGCCCCTGCGGCATCGACCGGATTACGCGGGCCGTCAGGAGACGCCGGCGGCGTCGAGCGCCTCGGACCAGGTGGCGCCCCGTTCCAGCAGCGCGCGGTAGGTGACGACCGGGCGAGGCCGGTTCATGGCCAGAACGGCGGCGAGGGCGTCGCCCCGTCGGTACAGGGCCACGAAGCGGCGCTCCTCGGTCGAGCCGTCGACGACCCGCAGCTCGTCGGCGCCGACCGGGTGGCCGGCGAGCTGGATCTTGCGGTCGTACTGGTCGGACCAGAACCACGGCACCGGGTCGTAGGCCTCGACCGCACCGCCGGGCTCGCCGAGCTCGGCCAGCAGGCGGCCGGCGGCGTGCTGGCCCATGGCGATGGCGTTGTCCCAGTGCTCGACCCGGACGATCCCGCCGGCCCGGGCGCTGGGCCACCGTGCGACGTCGCCCGCGGCGACGACGCCGGGCGCGGCGAGGGTCGTCTCGTCGCACACGACGCCGTTGTCGAGGCGCACCCCCGACCCCTCGAGCCAGCCGGTCGCGGGCACCACGCCGATGCCCACGACGACGAGGTCGGCGTCGATCGTCGTGCCGTCGGCGAGGCGTACGGCGCGCACGTGCTCGCCCGCGTCCGCGTGGCCGCCCCGGGGCGACGGCCCGTGCGGCGCCGTGTCGAGCCCGTCCACCCCGACGCCGAGACGGACGTCCACCCCGTGCTCGCGGTGCAGGTCGGCGAGGACCGCTCCGATCTCGTCGCGCAGCACGCGGCCCAACGGGACCGGCAGTGCCTCGACGAGGGTGACCTCCAGGCCGAGGCCCCGGCACGTGGCGGCCACCTCGGCACCGATGAACCCGCCGCCCACGACGACGACCCGGCGGGCGCCCTGGCCGAGCGCGGCCCGTAGCGCGGTGCAGTCGGCCAGCGTGCGCAGGACGTGGACGCCGGCGATCCCGTCGGTCCCCGGCAGGCGCCGGGCGGCGCAGCCGGTCGCGATCACGAGCCCGTCGAACGCGAGCGCCTCACCACCCGGGTCGCCGCCGTCGCCGTCGCCGGCGGCGCCCTCGACCGTGAGCGTCCGGGCCGCGAGGTCGAGGCCCGTCGCCCGCACCCCGAGGCGCAGGTCGAGGCCGAGGCCGTCCAGTCCGTCCGCCCCCGCCACGGTCAGGGCGGTCCGGTCGACCGACCACGCCCCGCCCAGGACCTGCTTCGACAGCGGCGGGCGGTCGTACGGCGTGTCGGGCTCGTCGCCGAGGAGCGTGATGCGTCCGGCGAAGCCACGGATCCGCAACTCCTCGGCGGCCCGGAGCCCGGCCAGCGACGCCCCCACGATCACGACGTCGCTCACGGCCGGCCGATCCCCGCGGCGGCGACGACGGAGCAGCCGGTCGCCCGGACGGACGGCCTGGCGACCCCGCCCACGGCGAGCAACACGCGGACGTCAGCCGTTGTCAGCACGCCGTCAACCTATCCAGGGGCCTGCCGCCGATCGACGGGTCGAGGGCAGGGCGGCCCCCCGACAGAGGCCGCCCGAACTGCCGTGACATGCCGCCGCCGCCGGTGCACCGTCTGGTGCACCGGCGGCGGTCCGCCCAAGAGGCGAGCGCCGTGCGTCCTACTCGGTGGACACTGCCCTCAAGACGTCGAGGCGAGCCGCCCGGCGGGCCGGGAGGACGGCGGCCAGGACGCCGGCGAGCGCCGCCAGGACGACCACGACGAGCAGCGTCGCCACCGGGAGGGCGAAGGTGTTCAGGCCCTCGTCCCGCAACGCCCGGACCAGCGACCACCCGAAGAAGATCCCGATGACCAAGCCGAGCAGGGTCCCCTGCACGGCGATGATCACCGACTCCCACCGGATCGTCGACCGCAGCTGCTTGCGTGTCATCCCCACCGCCCGGAGCACGCCGAGCTCGCGGGTGCGCTCGACGATGGAGAGGGCGAGCGTGTTGCCGATGCCGAGCAGGGCGATGAGGATCGCCAGCGCCAGCAGGGCGTACACCAGGCCCAGGATCTGGTCGACGAAGCCCAGCTGCTCCTCCTTGTACTCGGTCTGGTCGAGCACGTTGGCGCCCGGGTAGTCCTCGGCCACCGCCTCCACCGCGGCGAGCGCCTCGCCGGCCGGCACACCATCGGCCTTCCTGACGAAGACCTGGACGTCGACCTGGTCGGGGAAGTTGGCGGCGAAGGCCTCGGTCCCGACGATCCACTCGTTCTCGGTGCCCGGCGTCCGGCTGTAGATCATCCGCACGGTCATGTCCTGCGTGCCCGTGGCCGTGAACGTGACCGGCACCGTGTCGCCCACGGCGAGGCCCTCGTCGTCGGCGAGCTCCTCGGCCACCGCAATCGACGTGGCGTCGAGGTCGTCCGGCGACCCCGCCACCGGGTCGACGTCGAACACCTCGAACGCCTCGGGACTGGCGCCGAGCAGCGAGTCGGGGTCCCCGTCGATCTCGGCGATGCCCGCCCGCACGCCGCCCGCCGTCTCGATCTCCGGAAGCTCGTTCACCCGCTCGGTGAACTCGGGCGACACCCCGGCCGTGCCCGTGCCGGCCGTGACGATGAAGTCGCCGGTGAAGGCGCTGTCCACGGTGGCCCCGAACGACGCCTTCGTCGATGCGGCGAAGATCGTGATGAACGTGACGAGCCCCACGCCGATCATCAGCGCGGATGCCGTGGCCGCCGTCCGCTTGGGGTTGCGCATGGCGTTCTCGCGCGCCAGGTGCCCGGTGATGCCGCGCAGGCGCGCCAGCGGCAGGCCGATGAACCGGCTGAGCGGCAGCGCCACCGTCCGGCCCAGCACGGACACGCCGAAGAACACGAGCACCGCGCCGAGGCCGACCATCGTCAGCGGGTTCCCGGGGTCGCCGAACAGCCCGTACAGGAGCGCGGCGAGGCCGAGCCCGAGGACGACGAACCCCACGACGATCCGCTGCCACGAGCCGTAACCCGTGCTGCCGACCGCGACCTCGCGCATGGCGGCCACCGGCGGCACCTTCGCCGCCTTGCGGCTGGGCGACACCGCCGCGACGACGGTCACGATCATGCCGGCGGAGAACGCGATGAGCGCGCTGCTGGCGGCGAGCACCACGCCGCCCGCCGGCAGGTCGAACCCGAAGCCGGCCAGCAGCGCCTTGAGCCCCGCCGCCAGCGGGATGCCCGCGACCAGGCCGAGCAACGAGGCCACGATGCCGATGCCGAGGGCCTCGATCAGCACGGCGGCGAGGACCTGGCGGCGGGTGGCGCCGATGGCCCGCAGCAGGGCGTTCTCACGGGTCCGCTGGGCCACGGTGATGAAGAAGGTGTTGAAGATGATGAACCCGCCCACGAGCAGGGCGACGATGGCGAACACGAGCAGGAACGTGTTGAAGAAGGACAGGCCGTCGCGCAACGCGTCCTGGCTCTCCTCCGTGACCGTCTCGCCCGTGACCACCTCGATGCCGTCCGGGACGACGCCCTGGACGCGGTCAACGACCTCCTGCTGCGACACGCCGTCCTCGGCCGCGATCGAGATGCTGTCGAACTTGCCCGGCTCGCCCACCAGCTCCTGGGCCGCCTCGGTCGTGAACATCGCGAAGGTCGAGCCGCCGGGCGAGTCGGCACCGCCGACGCGGGCGATGCCGCTGACGGTGGCCTCGATCGGTGCGCCCTGCACCAGCACCGTCACCTCGTCCCCGACCGTGACGCCGGCGTCGTCGGCGACGCCTGCGTCGAGCACGACGTCCCGGTCACCGCTGGGGGCGTCCCCCTCCACCAGCGTCCACGTGTTGGTGGGGCCCTCGGACCAGTTGGTCCCCACGGTCGGCGGGCCGGCGCCGGGGTTGCCGATCGGCTCGCCCTCCTGGTCGGTCACCTGGGCGAACCCCGACACGTCGCCGGCGGCGAAGGCGACGCCGTCCACGGCGGCCACCTGGTCCAGCAGGCCGTCGTCCAACCGCCCCCGCAGGTCACCGAAGCCGCTGGGGTCCTCGAACGACGCCTCGGCCCGCACCATGGCGTCGGTGCCGGCGTAGGCGTCCGTGAACAGGTCGTCGAACGTCTTGCCGATGGTGTCGGTGAGGACCAGCGTGCCGGCCATGAAGGCCACGCCGAGCATCACCGCGAGCCCGGTCGTGAACAGGCGGATCTTGTGCCCGAGAAGGTTGCGTACCGCGGTGCGGAGCATGTCAGTCCCCGAACCTCTTCATGCGGTCGAGGACCCGTTCGGCGGTCGGCTCGAGCATCTCGTCGACGATCCGCCCGTCGGCCAGGAACACGATGCGGTCGGCGCTGCTGGCCGACACCGGGTCATGGGTGACCATCACGATCGACTGGCCGAGGTCGTCGACCGCCTGGCGCATGAAGCGCAGCACCTCGCCACCGGCCCGCGAGTCGAGGTTGCCGGTCGGCTCGTCGGCGAAGATGATCTGCGGCCGGCTGGCCAGGGCACGGGCCACCGCCACCCGCTGCTGCTCGCCGCCGGACATCTCGCTCGGTCGGTGCCGCAGCCGACGGGTCAGCCCGAGGGTCTCGGCCACCTCGCGGGTCCACTCCTTGTCGCCCGTGCGCCCGGCGAGGGCCAGGGGCAGCGTGATGTTCTCCTCGGCGGTGAGGGTCGGGACCAGGTTGAACGCCTGGAACACGAACCCGACGCGGTCGCGGCGCAGCAACGTCAGGCCGGTGTCGTCCAGCGTGCTCAGGTCGATGTCGCCGATGAAGGCCTTGCCCGACGTCAGGCTGTCGAGGCCGGCGGTGCAGTGCAGCAGGGTCGACTTCCCCGAGCCCGACGGCCCCATGATGGCGGTGAAGCGGCGCGCCTCGAAGGCGACCGTGACGCCGTCGAGCGCGCGGACCGCGGTGTCACCCGATCCGTACACCTTCGAGGCCTGGTCGGTGGAAGCGGCGGCGACGGCGGGTGGGGTCGCCCCATGGGGCTGTACGAGCGTGTCTGCCATGGCGTCACTCCGATGGGTCGGTTGGCGTCGCGAACCTCTGCTGCGTGGGCCGTCGAGCCCCGCCGTTTCGTCCGTGTGCCCGGGGACAGTGCGTCACCTTCACGGTGAGCGCGTGCGGGCCCCAACGTCCAGGGCCCTAGGTCCCTGCTGTGATGCCAGACTCGACGCCCGAGGGACACCCTCGGAGGGCGTGGAGGGTCGCGATGGCAAACCGGTGGGCCAACCGCGGGGCGGCGGTCGCCGTGGCCGTATCGCTGCTGTCCTGCGGTGGGACCGGTGACGACCGGCCCGACATCGCCGGCACTGTCCTCGAGGTCGTCGGGGTGTGGGACGACACCGAGGCCGCCGCGTTCCGTGAGGTCCTCGCGGCCTTCGAAGCCCGCAGCGGTGCCACGGTCGAGTACACGTCCACCGAGGGCGAGGACATCGGGGCCGTGCTGGACGCCCGCCTCGCCGACGGGCACCCTCCCGACGTCGCCTTCCTTCCGCAGCCCGGCCTCCTCGCCCGCTACGCCCGGGAGGGGGTGATCCACCCGCTCGGCGACGAGATCGCCGCGGACGTGCGGGCGCGCTACGCGCCGGAGTGGCGGCGCCTCGCCACCGTCGACGGCGAACTGTACGGCGTCTGGTTCAAGGCGGCCGACAAGAGCCTGGTCTGGTACCACGTCGGCGCCTTCGAGCGGGCGGGCATCGTGCCCCCCGACGACCTCGACCGGCTCGACGCCGTGGCGGACGGGCTGGCGGACGACGGGACGCCGCCGTTCGCGCTGGCGGCCGCACCCGAGGACGCCTGGGTGGTCACCGACCTCTTCGAGAACCTCTACCTGCGGGTCGCCGGGCCCGAGGGCTACGACGATCTGGCGGCCCACCGCATCCCGTGGACCGACGACTCCGTGCAGAGCACACTCCGCCTGCTGGCGCGCCTCGTCGCACCGGGACACCTCGCCGGCGGCGTCGACGGGACGCTGCGCTCGCGCCTGGCCGATGCGGCCGGCCTGGTCTTCTCGCCCGAACCGGGCGCAGCCATGCTGGTCGGGGGCGACTTCGTGCCGGGCGTCGTGGCCGGCACCACCGACGCCGAGGTCGGCATCGACGTCGACGTGGTCCCGTTCCCCGAGCCGAGCCCGGGCGGCCGGCTCGTGGTGGGCGGGGGCGACGCCGCCGTCGTGATGCGGCGCCGGGTCGCGGCGTCCGAGCTCGTCCACTTCCTCGCCTCGGCGGAGGCCGCCGAGGCGTGGGCCGTCCGCGGGGGGTTCCTGTCACCCAACGAGGACCTCGACCTCGGCGCCTACCCCGACGGCACCACCCGCCGCATCGCCCGGGCCTTGCTCGAGGCGGGCGACGGCTTTCGCTTCGACCTGTCCGACCTGCAGCCCGCCGAGTTCGGGAGCACCACCGGCGCCGGCATGTGGGCCGTGCTGCGGGACTTCGTGGCGCAGCCCGACGACGTCGCCGGCACCGCCGCCCGGCTGGAGGAGGCGGCCGACGCCGCCTGGGCCTCCTGAGCCCCCGCAGGCCCGGCCCCGGAGGCGACCGGCGCGGCGGGCTGCCCCGTGCGCCGTCACCCGCGCTCGACGAGGCCCTGGCGGACGAGCCACCCGCGGGCCTCCTGTGCCGGCTCGTTGCCGGCCACCGTGACCCGCCAGTTGAGGAACCGCAGGTTGGCGGTCGTCAGACGCCCGGACACGTCGTCGAGCGCCGTTTCGACCCGCTCGCCGTCCGCACCGACGAGGAGCTCCTCCCGCACGAGAGGGACGAGGTTCTCGACCGGCTGCAGCCCGCCGTCGTCGGCCAGCAGGACCAGCTCGTCACCGGCGAGGGCGCCGTCGGTGGTGAAGAGCACGCCGACGTCCACAACGCCGTCCTCCAGGGCGCGCCGCACGAGGTCGCTGCCGACCAGGGGGACGAACGACGCGAAGCGCAGCCCGTAGACGTCGCGCAGCCCGACGACGCAGTAGCGCCGGTCCGGGCACTCCGGGGGGCCGCCGAGCGCGAGGCGGTCCGCCACGGGCGCGAGGTCGCTGACCTGCCGGAGCCCCCGCCGCTCCGCGGTGGCGCGGGTGACCGCCAGGCCGTTCTGGTTCTGGGCCTCGGCGGGCGCGAGCACGCGCAGGCCCCACGGCTCGACCGCGGCGGCCAGGCGCCGGTGGACCTCCGCCGCGTCCTCGCCCTCGATCGACGTGCCGGGCGCCGCCACGGTGTAGGCGGTCCCGAGGTACTCGGGCACGATGTCCACCAGGCCCTGGCGCAGCGCGGGCAGGACCAGCTCGCGTGGCCCCAGGTCGAACTCGCGGACCACCGGCACACCCTCGTCCTCAAGCGCCTGGGCGTAGACCTCGCCCATGAGGCGGCTCTCGGGGAAGTTGAAGGACGCCACCCGCACGCCGGGCTCAGGGGCCGCCGCGGGCCCACGCTCCTCGCCCGCGCACGCCATGGCGACCACCGCGAGGACGGCCACACCGGCGACCCAGGCCCGGCCTGCCAGGTGCCTCCCGGCACCGCGCGCGGTCACGCCCGTAGCATGGCACCGGCCGACGAGGCCACGGCATGACTCTCCCGGGGAACGATCGCCCGCAGGCCACAGCGCTCCCGCCGGTCGCGGTGGCCGGCAGCGGCCACGCGGCAGGGCGACCGGCCCCGCTCGCCCGCCGGCGCCCATCCGGCGAGCCACCGCCGCTGCCCCGGCCGGTGAGCGGCAGCACCCGCGCCTTCTTCGCGGCGGGCGCTGCGGTCGCCGCGCTGTGGGTGGCGCTGGCCACCCGGCCCGGCGTACGGCTGGTGACCCGGCTCGACGTGGCCGTGCTCGACGCCGTCGCCCGCCTGCGCACCGGCGTCCTCGTGGACGTTGCGTCGGCGGTGACCGGCCTCGGGTCGCCGGTGGCCTTCCAGGTGGCGGCGTGGACGACGCTCGTGGTGCTGGTGGCCGTCCGCCGGTTCCAGCACCTGTTCGCCGTGCTGGCGGTGCTGCTCGTCGTGCCGGTGGTGACCAACCAGGTGAACCTCTCCCTGGGGCGCATGCGACCCACGGACGTCGAGGTCCTGGGGACGTGGGACGGTTACTCGCATCCGTCGCAGCCCGTCGCCCGGCTCGGCCTCGGCCTCACGGCCATGCTGTTCATGCTCGTCCCGGTCGGCCGGTGGCGCACGCGCGCCGCCTGGGCGCTGGCCGTGGCCGTCGGCGGGCTCGGGGCCTCCCGCCTGCTCCTCGCCACCGACCACCCGACCGACGTCGCCGCCGCCATCGTGGTGGGCGTCCTCCTGCCCACCGTGGCACTGCGCCTGCTGACGCCGACCGACGCCTTCCCCGTGACCTACCGCCGGGGCGTGCGCGCCCACCTCGACGTCGGCGGCCGGCGCGGCGACGCCATCCGCACCGCCCTCGCCCGCCAGCTCGGCGTGCAGGTCACGAGCGTCGAACCGTTCCGCCTCGGCACCTCGGCGGGGTCGACGCCCCTGCGCCTCGCGACCGACGGCAACGGGGCCCCGCCCGAGCTCTTCGGGAAGCTCTACGCCTCGACCCACATGTGGTCGGACCGCTGGTACAAGCTCGCCCGCACCGTCCGCTACGGGCGCCTCGAGGACGAGCACCCCTTCAGCACCGTGCGGCGGCTCGTGGAGTACGAGGACCACATGCTGCGGGTGATGGGCGCCGCCGGACTGCCCACCCCCGAGGCGTACGGGATCGTCGAGATCACACCCGACCGGGAGTACCTCATCGTCACCGAGTTCTTCGGCGACGCCGACCACGCCACGGCCAGCGACGTCACCGACGAGGTCATCGACGACGCACTGCTGTCGGTGCGGAGGATGTGGGACGCCGGCCTCGCCCACCGCGACATCAAGCCCGGCAACCTGCTCGTATGCGACGGGCGGGTGCTGCTGATCGACGTCGCCTTCGCCGCGGTCCGCCCCACGCCGTGGCGGCAGGCCGTCGACCTGGCGAACATGATGCTGACCCTCGCCCTCTGCAGCTCGGCCGAGCAGGTCTACGAACGTGCCCTCCGCGTCTTCACGCCCGAGGAGGTCGGCGAGGCGTTCGCCGCCAGCCGCGGCGTCACGATCCCCTCCCAGCTGCGGTCGTTGCTCAGGACGGACGGGCGCGACCTGCTGGCCCGGTTCCGCGAGCTGGCGCCGCCGACGCCGCCGGTCGCCATCCAGCGGTGGAGCATGCGCCGGGCGGGCCTCACCCTCGCGGTGCTGGTCGCCGTGCTCGTGGCGCTGGCCCTGCTCGTCGCCAACCTGGCGCTGGCCGGGCTCGTGTGACCGCCGCCCGGCGGGCCGGCGCGCTCCTGCTGTTCGTCGGCCTCCTCCTGGCCGGCTGCGCCACGGAGACCGCCGCCGCGCCCCGCTGCGAGGCGGGCCAGCGCCTGGCGATCGTCGCGCAGTCGGTGCCCGGGGCCGCCTACCTCCCGTGCATCGACGACCTCCCGCCGGGATGGCGGTTCGACGACTTCGAGGTCGACGACGACGGCGCCCGATTCTCGCTGCTGTCCGACCGGGCGGACCGGCCGGTGGAGGTCTCGCTGTCGCCGAGCTGCGACGTCGGCGCGGCGACCCCGGTGGCCCCCCGCGACGAGGGCGTCCGCACCTACCAGCGGGCGGATTCGATCTCGCCGCGTTACGCCGGGCGGTTCTACGACGTGTTCCCCCGCGGCTGCGTGACCTACGCGTTCGACTTCGAGCGCGGCCCCCACATCGCGCTCGTCGACGAGCTGCTGCGGACCGTCCGCCTCTACCCGCGCCGGCAGCTGCGCCAGGAGCTCGAGGACGAGTTCGGGCTCACGCTCGACCCCTGACGACCGCTGGGCCTCGCCCCACGGCGCCGATCACGATGCCCAGCGCGGCCCCGCCGACGATGTCGAGGGGCAGGTGGGCGCCGACGTAGCTGCGGGTGGAGCCCACCGCCAGCGCCACCACCCAGGCGGGCGCCCGCCAGCGCCGCGGCAGGTGCGGGGCCACCACGCTCGCGACGGCGGCGGCCACGGTGGCATGGCCCGACGGGTAGCCGAGGCCCGCCTGCTCACGGCCCAGCACCCGGGCGGCGGCCACCGTGTACGCCGGTCGGCCCCGCCGGACGAACGGCTTGACGGCCTTGGCGCCCACCCAGGCCACCGTGCCCACCGCCGCCGCCCGGTTGCCCAGCTCGGGCCGCCCGGTCAGCCGCAACACCGCCCCGGCGCCCAGCGCCCCGCCCAGGTTCCCGAGTTGCATGAACGCCCAGACCGGCGCGTAGGCGCCGTGGGGCAGCGCGTTGGCCGCCTGGAAGCACCGCAGCTCGAGCGGTGACACCCCGCCACGGCGCGCCGAGCGTGCACCGGCGACGAACACCGCCAGGGCGGCGCCGGCGACGACGCGGTCGCGGGGAGAGGAGAGCACGCGCCAGCGATCGTAGGAGGACCGGCCGCTCATCAGGGGCCGTTGGGCCCGTGACCTTCGGCCCGGTTGGTGGTAGGGCCATATCGGGAACCGTCAGCGACGGGCTACGCCGTGGAGGCGCTCATGGACCGGCAGTGGAAGTGCCTCGACGGCAACGAAGCGGCCGCTCGGGTGGCGTACGCCCTCAGCGAGGTGATCGCGCTCTACCCGATCACGCCGGCGTCGCCCATGGGTGAGCACGCCGACGACTGGGCGGCCGCCGGGCGGGCGAACCTGTGGGGGCCCGTCCCCGAGGTCATCGAGATGCAGTCCGAGGCGGGGGCGGCGGGCGCGCTGCACGGGGCGCTGCAGAAGGGAGCCCTGGCCACGACGTTCACCGCCTCGCAGGGCCTGCTCCTCATGGTGCCCAACATGTTCAAGATCGCCGGCGAGCTGACGCCGGCCGTCATCCACGTCGCGGCCCGCACCGTGGCGACCCACGCCCTGTCGATCTTCGGGGACCACAGCGACGTGATGCACGCCCGCAGCACGGGGTGGGCGATGCTGGCGGCGGGCTCGGTGCAAGAGGCGCACGACTTCGCCCTCGTCTCCCACGCCGCCACCCTGCGGTCGCGCGTGCCGTTCCTGCACTTCTTCGACGGGTTCCGCACGTCGCACCAGATCGACAAGGTGTCGCTGCTCGACGACGACGACCTGCGAGCCCTCGTCCGCGAGGGCGATGTCGTCGACTTTCGCGCCCGTGGCATGACCCCCGAGGCCCCCGTCGTGCGGGGCACGGCGCAGAACCCGGACGTGTTCTTCCAGGCGCGGGAGGCCGCCAACCCCTATCACCTCGCCGTGCCGCACGTGGTGAGCGAGGTGTTCGAGGAGCTGGCGACGCGCACAGGACGGCACTACGGGCTGGTCGACTACCGCGGCGCGCCCGACGCCGACCGCGTCGTGGTCCTCATGGGGTCGGCGGCCGGCGCTGTCGAGGAGGTCGTCGACACGCTCGTCGCCGTCGGCGAGCCGGTCGGCATGGTGCGCGTCCGGCTGTTCCAGCCGTTCCCCGCTGCCGCGCTCGTCGCCGCCCTCCCCCCGACCGTCCGGTCGTTGGCCGTGCTCGATCGCACCAAGGAGCCCGGTGCGGTGGGGGAGCCGCTCTACCTGTCGGTCGTCGCCGCCCTCACCGAGGCGATGGACCAGGACGAGCCGCCCTTCGCCCGGATGCCCCGCGTGACCGGCGGCCGCTACGGGCTCTCCTCCAAGGAGGTGACGCCGTCGATGATCAAGCCGATCTTCGACGAGCTGGCGGCCGCCCGCCCCAAGCGGCACTTCACGGTCGGCATCTACGACGACGTCACCCACCTGAGCCTGCCGATCGACGGGGACTTCCGCCCGGCCCGCCCGCAGGGCGAGACCCAGGCGGTGTTCTTCGGGCTGGGTGCCGACGGGACGGTCGGTGCCAACAAGAGCTCGGTGAAGATCATCGGCGAGAACACCGACCTGTTCGCCCAGGGCTACTTCGTCTACGACTCGAAGAAGTCGGGGTCGGTCACCGTGTCGCATCTGCGGTTCGGCGTGCAGCCGATCCGCTCCACCTACCTGGTCGACGGCGCCGACTTCGTGGCGTGTCACCAGTTCGGCCTGCTGGAGCGCCAGAAGGTCCTCGACGCCGCCAAGCCCGGCGCCACGTTCCTGCTCAACAGCCCGTACGGCCCCGGCGAGGTCTGGGGTCACCTACCCGGCCACGTCCAGCGCCAGCTGATCGACAAGGGCATCGACCTGTGGGTGATCGACGCCCACGCCATCGCCCGGGACATCGGGATGGGCAATCGCATCAACACGGTGATGCAGCCCTGCTTCTTCCAGCTCTCCGGGGTCCTGCCGGCCGACGAGGCGATCGCCAAGATCAAGGAGTCGGTCGAGGCGGCCTACGGCCGGCGCGGGCGGGCGGTCGTGGAGCGCAACTTCGCCGCCATCGACCGTGCCCTGGCCGGCCTGCGGCGCGTCGACGTCCCCGCCGTGGTGACGAGCGACCAGCCCATGGTGAGCACCGTCCCCGACGACGCCCCGGCCTTCCTCACACAGGTGACGGCACGGCTCCTGGCCGGCGAGGGGGACCTGCTCCCGGTCAGCGCGCTGCCCGTCGACGGCACGTTCCCCACGGGCACCGCCGCCTACGAGAAGCGGGCGATCGCCCAGAACATCCCCATCTGGGACCCGGACGTCTGCATCGACTGCGGCAAGTGCGCCATCGTGTGCCCACACGCCACGATCCGCATGAAGGTGTTCCCTCCGGAGGCGGTCGCCGACGCCCCGGCGGAGTTCCTGCAGAAGCCGTTCCGGTCCAAGGACCTGGCCGGCCACCACCTCACCATCCAGGTCGCGCCCGACGACTGCACCGGCTGCGGCGTGTGCGTCGACGTGTGCCCGGCCAAGAGCAAGACCGAGGTCGGCCACAAGGCGATCAACATGGAGCCGGTGCTCGAGCACCGGGACGTCGAGCGCCGCCGCTGGGACCACTTCCTCACCATCCCGCCGCTCGACCGGGACCTGCTGCCCCGTGCGTCGGTGAAGGGGTCGCAGGTGCTGGAGCCGTTGTTCGAGTTCTCGGGCGCCTGCGCGGGCTGCGGCGAAACGCCGTACATCAAGCTCGTCACCCAGCTGTTCGGAGACCGCATGATCGTGGCGAACGCCACGGGATGCTCGTCGATCTACGGCGCCAACCTGCCCACGACCCCCTGGACGACCAATGGCGAGGGCCGGGGCCCGGCCTGGAACAACTCGCTGTTCGAGGACAACGCCGAGTTCGGCCTCGGCATGCGCCTCGGCCTCGAGGCCCAGGAGGCCCAGGCCCGGGCGCTGGTGGCCCGCCTGGCCCCCGAGGTCGGCGAGGACCTCGCCCGGGAGGTCCTCGACAACCCGCAGGCGACCGAAGCCGAGGTCGCCAGGCAGCGACAGCTCGTCGACCGGCTGCGCCGGGCACTCGCCAGGGTCGGGGGCGACGGCGAGCGCGCGGCGGACGCCGGTCACCTCGCTTCGGTGGCCGGCAACCTCGTCCGCCAGGGCGTATGGATCATCGGCGGCGACGGCTGGGCCTACGACATCGGCTTCGGGGGCCTCGACCACGTGCTCTCGACGGGCCGGAACGTCAACATCCTCGTGCTGGACACCGAGGTGTACTCCAACACCGGCGGGCAGGCGTCCAAGGCGACGCCCCGCGGCGCCGTCGCGAAGTTCGCCGCCGGCGGGAAGTCGGTCGGCAAGAAGGACCTCGGCGCCATCGCCCGCGCCTACGGCGACGTCTACGTCGCCCAGGTCTCCATGGGCGCCAACGACCTGCAGGCCACCAAGGCCCTGATCGAGGCCGACGCCTGGCCCGGCCCGTCCCTCGTGATCGCGTACAGCACCTGCATCGCGCACGGCATCGACATGTCGAAGTCGATGACCCACCAAAAGGACGCGGTCCGCAGCGGCTACTGGCCGCTGTACCGGTTCCAGCCCAGCGAGGCCGCCGAGGGCCAGCCGTTCAAGCTCGACTCGCATGCACCGTCGATCCCCGTGCGCGACTTCGCCGCCACCGAGACCCGCTTCGCCATCCTCGCGCGCACCGACCCCGAGGCCGCCAGGCGGCTGGGCGGCCTGCTCCAGGCCGACGCCGACGAGCGGTGGCGCTACTACGAGCAGCTCGCCGCCCTACATCGCCGGGTGCCGACGGTGCCGCCGCCCGAGCCCGACACGCCACCGGAGGTCGAGAGCGACGCCGGGTACCGCTACGACACGGAGGCCGAACGATGATCGACCTGTCGACCCGCTACCTGGGCCTCGACCTCCACTCGCCGATCGTGGCGTCGGCGTCACCGCTCAACGGCGAACCCGAGACGGCACGGCTCGTCGAGGAGTCGGGCGCGGCCGCCCTGGTCCTGCCGTCACTCTTCGAGGAGGAGATCCTCCACGAGGAGGTCCAGCTGAACCGGGCGCTCGACGCTGGGTCCGAGCACTTCGCCGAGGCGCTCGACTACTTCCCGGCGATCGACTCCTTCGCCACGGCCGGCGACCGCTACCTCGCCCGGCTCGACGCGATCAAGGCCCGCTCCGAGGTGCCCGTCGTCGCAAGCCTCAACGCCACCAGCGCCGGTGGCTGGTCGCGCTACGCAGCGCTGATCCAGTCCGCCGGGGCCGACGCGCTGGAGCTGAACCTGTACCACGTGGCGGCCGACCCGCGGTGGTCGGCGGCCGACATGGAGGCGGCCGACCTCGACATCGTGCGATCGGTGCGGGCGTCACTCGGCATCCCGCTGGCGGTCAAGCTCAGCCCCTACTACTCGGCCATGGCCCACTTCGCCGGCGAGGTGGTCGCGGCCGGGGCCGACGGGCTGGTGCTGTTCAACCGCTTCTACCAGCCCGACCTCGACCTCGAGACGTTCGACGTGGTGAACCGCATCGAGCTGAGCCGGCAATGGGAGCTGCGCCTGCCGTTGCGGTGGATCGCCATCCTGCGGCCGCAGCTCGGCGCCGGCGTGGGGCTCGCCGCCACCTCCGGGGTGGAGGACGGCACCGACGTGGTCAAGGCGCTCATGGTCGGCGCGGACGTGGCGATGCTCACCTCCGCCGTGCTCCGCCACGGCCCGGCCCACCTGCGCCGCGTCGAGGAGGGGCTGCGCTCGTGGATGGCCGACCACGACTACGAGTCGGTCGGCCAGCTGCGCGGCAGCGCCTCCCAGGCGACCTCGGGTGACCCGGCCGCGTTCGAGCGCGCCAACTACGTCAAGACGTTGCACTCCTGGGCGGCGCCCCACGGGCTGACCCCCACGTCCCCGTCGTCATGGCCGACCGCCAGGGCCTGAGCTGAGGAGCCGGCGTGCGCAACCGTGAGATCATCCCGCCCCCCGAGCACCTGTTCCCGGCCGACGAGTGGCGGATCGTGGAAACCCGCTGGGCCCCCCGGTTCGCGAGCCGCGCCGAGACGGTGTTCGCCCTGGCCAACGGGTACATGGGCGTCCGGGGCACGCTCGACGAGGCGTACCCCGGATTGGGGTCCGGTACGTTCGTCAGCGGCTTCCACGAGACCTGGCCGATCGTCTACGCCGAGGAGGCCTACGGCCTCGCGAGGCGGGGCCAGTCGCTCGTCAAGGTCCCCGACGCCACCGTGCTCGAGCTGTTCGTCGACGACGAGCCGCTCTACCTTCCGACCGCACGGACGAAGACGTACCGCCGCATCCTCGACATGCGGGCCGGCACGCTGTGCCGCGACCTGACATGGTCCACCCAGTCCGGCAAGCACGTCACCGTCCGCTCGTGCCGGCTCGTGTCGTTCGAGCACCGCCACGTCCTCGCCGTCAGCTACGAGGTATCGGTCGACCGCGCGGCCCCGGTCGCCATCGTGTCGCGGGTCGTGAACCGGATGGACGGTGAACGCCACGAGGACGGCGCAGGCCCGGAGCCGATCGTCGACCCGCGCCTCGGCCGCCGCTTCGACCATCGCGTGCTCGAGGGTCGCCTCGCCACGGACGAGGGCGGCCGGATCGTGCTCGGGTACGAGACGGCCGACAGCCACATGACGTTGGCGGTCGGGGCCCATCACGTCGTCGACACGTCGACCCCTCACCGGTTCGAGACGTCGGTCACCACCGACCGGGGCGAGGCGGTCCTCACCGCGGAGGGGCAACCGGGCGTCCCCATCCACGTCGTCAAGTACGTGACGTACCAGACCTCGCGCCGCGCCAGCCCCTCCGAGCTGGCCGGCCGTTGCCGCCGCACGCTCGACCGCGTGGTCGCCGACGGCTTCGAGGAGCTGCGCGCCGCCCAGCGGCGCAACCTCGACCGCTTCTGGGACCGGGCGGACGTCACGGTGGTCGACCGCCGCAGCCCCGTCCGGATCCAGCAGGCCGTGCGCTGGAACATCTTCCAGCTCGCGCAGGCGTCGTGGCGGACCGAGGGGGCCAGCATCCCCGCCAAGGGGCTGACGAGCGCGGCCTACGACGGCCACTACTTCTGGGACACCGAGCTGTACGTGCTGCCGTTCCTCGCCTACACGCAGCCGCGGATCGCCCGGAACCTGTTGCGCTTCCGCCACAGCATGTTGCCCAAGGCCCGGGAGCGGGCGGCGGACCTCGCCCTGCGGGGTGCCCTGTTCCCCTGGCGGACGATCAACGGGGACGAGTCGTCGGCCTACTACCAGGCGGGGACGGCGCAGTTCCACATCAACGCCGGCATCGCCTACGCCGTCCGCCAGTACGTGGACGTGCGCGGCGACTCGGGGTTCCTGGAGGAGGTCGGGGCGGAGATCCTCGTCGAGACGGCCCGTATGTGGGAGGACCTCGGCTTCTTCGGCGACGACGGCCGCTTCCACATCCACGGTGCGACCGGGCCGGACGAGTACACGACCGTCGTCAACGACAACGCGTTCACGAACCTCATGGCCCGCCTCAACCTCAACTATGCGGCCGCCGTCGTCCGGCAACTCGAGGCCGAGCGCCCGGACGCCCATCGCGCCCTGGCGTTCGAGGTCGGCCTCGAGCCGGCCGAGGTGGATGCCTGGGAGCGGGCGGCGGCCGCCATGCACGTCCCCCACGACGACGCTCGCGGCATCACCCCACAGGACGCCTCGTTCCTCGAACGCGAGATGTGGGACCTGGAGAGCACGCCGGCCGACATGTTCCCCCTGCTGCTCCACTTCCACCCGCTGGTGATCTACCGCCACCAGGTCCTCAAGCAGGCCGACGTCGTGATGGCGATGTTCCTGCTCGGCAACGAGTTCACGCCCGAGCAGAAGCGCCGGAACTTCGACTACTACGACCCCCTGACCACGGGCGACTCGTCGCTCTCCGCGAGCATCCAGAGCATCGTCGCCTCCGAGCTCGGCGACGGCCGGCGGGCGGCGCGCTACTTCGACCATGCGCTGCTGATCGACCTCGCCGACCTCACCGGCACGGCGTCCGACGGCGTGCACGTCGCCTCGGCCGCCGGGGCGTGGATGGCGCTGGTGTTCGGCTTCGGCGGTGTGCGCGACTTCGACGCCGACCTCACGATCGACCCCCACCTGCCGCGGCACGTCGAGAGGCTGGCGTTCTCGCTCCGCTTCCACGACCGCCAGCTGCGGGTGACCCTCACGCACGAGAGCGAGCGCTACCTGATCGACGAGGGAAAGCCGCTGGAGGTCGCCATCCGGGGCACCCGCCACACGTTGGCCCCCGGCACCCCGCTGACGGTGAACCGGCCGGCGCCGTCGCCCTGACCTCGTGGCGCTCGACCCGCCGGGGGGAATACTTGCGTGCGCAAGCCGAGCAGGCGCCCGTTGCTATGTAGATCGGTCTAGAGGCTCCGTTAGGGTGTCCCGGTGACCACCGTCCCCGTCTCCTTCGCCACGGACACCGCCGTCGAGCCCGTCGGGGACGGCGTCTGGGGGGCCGACCTGTCGTCCCGCTGGTCGTCCCTCGTGGGGATCCACGGGGGCTACGTGGCCGCGATCGCCGCCCGGGCCATCGGCGAGGCGATCGGGGGCCCGTCCCGGCCACTGCGCACGCTGTCGGCGCAGTTCCTGCGCAGCCCGAAGCCCGGGCCGGTGGAGGTCGAGGTGACGATCGAGCGCCATGGCCACTCCCTCACGTTCGCCTCGGCCCGGGTCACCCAGGCGGGGCGGACGGTGGTGCTCGTGCGCTCGACGAGCGCCCGCGCCGGGGGAGCGGCGGGCGAGGCGCTCGTGTTCGACCACCATCGGGCGCGCCCCCGGCCCGCCGTCCCGCCGGAGGGCTGGCAGCCGTTCGGCACCGGGGGCCTGGTCCGCCACTTCGAGGAGTTCGAGGTCGTCATGGACCCCGACGTGGCGCCGTTCTCTGGTGGCGGGGCGGCCTGGCTGGCGGCGTGGATCCGGCCGCTGCGGGACGAGGCGATCGACGACGCCTGGCTGGTCGCCGCCTGTGACGTGCTGCCGCCGGCCACGTTCTCCCGCACGACCGGCCCGACGCGGGCGGCGACGCTCGACTACACGGTGCACCTGACCGTGGCGGCGCCCGCCGCGCTGGTCCCGCCCGGCGGCTGGGTGTACCTCGACTGCCGGGCGCCGCTGGCGGCCGACGGCATGGCGGTGGAGGACGGCGCGCTGTGGGGCCCCGACGGCACGGTCCTGGCCGTGAGCCGCCAGACCCGCCTCGCCGACGCCAAGGTGCCGTCCGCCTTCGCCGGCGGGACCGGCGGACAGGCGGGGTGATCGCCGGCGACCGGCCGGATCGGGCTCGGGCGAGGCGGACGCGGGCGAGGCGGGCGCTGGGGAGGCCCGCGCTCAGCCGTCCCGGCGGAGGAACGTGACGGCGCCGGCGGCCAAGGCGGCGGCCGCCCAGGCGGCGGCGACGCCCAGGCCGGTCCACGGCGCCACGGGTTGGCGGTCGAGCGCCACGGTCGCCTGCACCGCCAGGCCGGCGGTCATCGGGCCCCAGGCCAGGATGCGGTCCTGCCAGCGGGCGTCGGCGACGAGCCCGGCGACGATCGGGAACAGGTACAGCAGGCCGAGCACGCCGGTGACGGCGGCAGCCGTGTCCCGCAGGAGGGCCCCGACGCCCACGCCGAGGAGGGCGACCACCCCCAGGTAGGCGACCGTGCCGGCCGCGGCGCGCAGCGTCGGGCCGTCCGTGGGCGAGAGCGGCGGGTAGCCGTGGGCGGCGTCGAAGCCCCGCCCGGGCAGGAGCAGCCGGCCGGCCACGAGCGACCCGGCGACGGCGAGCAGCCCGCTGGCGAGCACGACCGCCGAGACGACGACCGCCTTGGCCGCCAGGACCCGACCCCGCCGCGGGACCGCGGCCAGGGTGGCTACGATCGACCCGCTCGCGTGCTCCCCGGTCACGGCGCCGACGGCGAGCGCCACCGCCGCCGCCTGGCCGAGGACGACACCGCCGAGGGCGAGCGCCGTGGTGTCCTCGAAGCAGGTGGTCGGCGTCGGGCAGTCGCCGGTGTCGACGGCCGCGACCCGGGCGGTGCCCACGCCGATCGTCGCCAGGACGATGGCCAGGGCCAGCCAGGCGGTGCTGCGCAGCGTGCGCAGCTTGGTCCACTCGGCGTGCAGCGCGGCCGTCACGCGTCGCGCCGCCGGACCCGGACGAGCGCCAGGCCCATCGCCACCGCGGCGTAGGCGGCGAGCACCGCGAGGCCGGCCACGGGACCGAGCGCCGTGTCGTAGCGGCGGATCGTGGCCTGGACGGCGAACCCCGCCGCCGGGGTGACCCGCTGCAGCCACATCGCGGCCGACAGGGGGAGGGCGCCGGCGACCACCTGCGGCAGGACGAGCAGCAGGACCACGCCCGTGATGGCGCCGGCGCTGCGCCGCAGGAGCGTGCCGGCGCCGAGGGCCAGCAGGGCGACGAGCGCGCTGAGCAACCCCGTCCCCACCACCGCCCGCAGGACCGTGGCATCGGTCAGCGACGGGTCGGGGCGCGACCCCGGCGGGTCGGCGATCAGCACCACGCCCACCGCCGCCGCCATCCCGACGGCGAACGCCGCCGCGGCAAGCACCACCGCCTTGGCGGCGAGCACCCGGCTCCGCCGGGGGCTGGCGGCGAACGTCGTGCGGATCATGCCCCGCCGGTACTCGGAGGTCACGAACAGGACGCTCACCGCCACGACCACCAGCAGCCCCACCACGACGTTCTGCAGGCTGTCGAACACCACGTCGTCGGCGAACGCGGCCCGGCCGATGTCGCCGGACCCCGTGATCGTCACGGCGTCGCCGGCCCACGTCGAGCCGCCGTCCTCGGGTAGCAGCGAGGCGTCGTGGTCCTCCCACCCGCTCTCGTCGGCGTCGCCGACGGCGCCGTCCTCGTCCTCGAACGCCACGGCGTCGAACGTCGCCGCGCCCTGCGTCGACACCTCGTCGATCGACTCGCTGCCGAACTGCCGCTCGACCTCGACCCGCGACGGCGAGGACACGAACATCCCGGCCACGGCCGTGTGCGGCAGGCCGTCGAGCTCGACGGACCCGACCCGCCGCCATTCCTCGCCGTCCGCCGACTCCTCGCCGGTGATCGTGTCGCCCTCCCGGGTCAGCCGCAGCCAGCGGGGCGCGGGCCCGCCGCCGCCCGACTCGTCGTGCCCGTACCCCCACTGCATGCGGACGCCGTGGTCGGGCGTCACCAGCACCGCCGCGTAGGGGGCGCCCCGGTCGGTGCTCGCCCGCACGATCAGCCCGGCCTTGGCCCATCCGTGGCTGTCCGTCTGGCTCGTGACCCGGGCGGTGATCCGGCCGTCGCCGTCGAGGGCACGGTGGACGAGGTGGAACTCGTCCACGGTGTCGGGCGAGGTCGACGGCCCGGACGGCGCCGCTGGGCCGCCGGCCGGGCCGCCGCCCACCTGGCGGTCGGTCGACGCCGTCCCGGACAGGACGCCCAGCAGCACGGTCACCACCACGGCGGCGACGAGCGCGCCGGTCCAGCGAGGGACCCTCCGCAGCTTCGTCCACTCCGCGCGGACCAGGGGCAGGAAGGCGGTCACGCCCGGGCCGCCGTGTCGCCGGCTCCGAACTCGACGTCGTCCCGGGTCAGCTCCATGTAGGCCTCCTCCAGGGAGGCCCGGTGGGCGCTCACCTCCGAGAACGGGACGCCGTGGGCGCCCAGCAGCTCGACGACCCGCTCGGCCGCCAGGCCCGAGACCGTGACGGCGTCGCGATCGGTGGCGGCGACGACGGCGCCGGCGTTGGCGAGGACGGTCATGGCGCGCGACCGCTCGCCCGTCCGCAGGGCGACGCGGTCGGCCGAGGCGGCGGCCAGCAGCTCACGGACCGGGGCGTCGGCCACCAGGCGCCCCCGGCCGATGACGACCAGGTGGTCGGCCGTGCCCTCCAGCTCGCCCATGAGG
>DATFOS010000233.1:0-8157 GCA_035265325.1 Acidimicrobiales bacterium | reverse complement strand
GGTCGCCGGGTAGACGGCCAGCTCGTCGAGCTCGCGCAGCTGCTCGCCGGTGAGCGGGTCGACGACCGTCATGCGCTCGATCTCGTCGCCGAACAGCTCGATGCGGACGGCCGTCTCGTCGTAGGCCGGGTGCAGCTCGATGGTGTCGCCCCGGACCCGGAACTTGCCGCGCACGAGGTTCATGTCGTTGCGCTCGTACTGCATGTCGACGAGCTTGCGCAGCACGGCCCGCTGGTCGACCTCGGTGCCGGTGCGCAGGTAGAGCAGGTTGTCGCGGTACTCGTCGGGTGAACCCAGGCCGTAGATGCAGGACACCGAGGCGACCACGATGACGTCGCGCCGGGTGAGCAGCGCGGACGTCGCCGAGTGGCGTAACCGGTCGATCTCGTCGTTCACCGACGAGTCCTTCTCGATGTAGGTGTCGCTCGAGGCGATGTAGGCCTCGGGCTGGTAGTAGTCGTAGTAGCTGACGAAGTACTCGACCCGGTTCTCGGGGAAGAACTCGCGGAACTCGTTGGCGAGCTGGGCCGCCAGCGACTTGTTGGGGGCGATGACCAGCGTCGGCTTCTGCACCTGCTCGATCGTCCACGCGATGGTGGCGCTCTTGCCCGAGCCGGTGATGCCCAGCAGGGTCTGGTAGCGCTCGCCGTTGCCGATGCTGGCCGCAAGCGTGGCGATGGCCTTGGGCTGGTCGCCCGACGGCTCGAAGTCGGACACGACCTTGAACGGCCGCGCCTCGGACCCGTCGGTGGTCGGGCTGCCGGCGATCGGCGACAGCGGGACCGTCGGGATCGGGGTGGTGGGGGCCTCGGTCGACATCACGATCAACGCTACCGGCGGGGTGTGACAGGGAAGACGGCGCCGAGGCGGGTGGCCATTCACGGGATCCGCGGCGATCCTGGTGGGCACGATGCGCACCGACGCCGGCACCGATCGCGACGGCCTCCTGCCGCCGGGGCGGGAGACGTTCGCCGACGCCCAGGACCGGCACCGCCGGGCCGGGCGGCGCCTGTCGGCCGCCTGCGTCGCCGCCGTGGCCGTCGTCGGGGCGCCGCTCGGCGTCGTCGTGTCGCCGCTGGCGATCGCCCTCGTCGTGATCCTCGCCGACCTGGTGAACCTGGTGGTCCCGTTCCCCGACCTCGGCGCCCTGGCCGCCCACACGGTCCTGGGCCTCGGCGACGTGACGACCAGCGACTGGCTCGCCGTGCGCATGGTGCAGGGCCTGATCGGCGGCCTCGTCCTGGTGCTGCCCGGCATCCTGCTCACCCTCGGGCTGTGGCTCGCCGTGCGCCGGCTGCTCGTCCGGGCCGGGGCCGAGGCGCTGGTCCGGGCGGCGGGCGCCCGCCCACCCGGGAGCGACCCGGCGGAGCGCCGGCTCGTGAACCTGGTCGAGGAGATGGCGATCGCGGCCGGGGTCCCGGCGCCGCGGGTCATGGTCCTCGACGCGGACGTGGCCAACGCCGCCGTCGTGGGCCGCTCGGTCGAGGACGCCACGATCGTCGTGCCCCGCCGCCTCCTCGACGACCTCGGGCGGGGGCCGACGGGCGCCGTCGTGGCGAACCTGCTGGCGCCGGTGATCGCGGGCGACCTGCGGTTGGCCCTCCACGTGGCGTCGGTCCTGCAGGCGTTCGACCTGGTCGGGGCCGTGCTGGCGGCGCCCGGCAACGAGCGGACCCGGCGGGCCCTGTGGCGCCTGCTCCGCCTGTCGCTGCGCCGGCACCCCACCGACGGCGACGCCGACGAGGCCGGCTTCATCGCCGACGAGCTGGCACTCCTGGGGCGGGGGGCGAGCCCGGCCCGGCACGCGTCCGGTCTGCTCGGCGGGCTGGCGCAGCTGCCGTTCCTCGTGGCCTCGTGGACGTTCACGCTCACCCGGCTCGGCCCCGGCGCACTCCTCGTCGACCCGGCCCTGGGCGCCCTGTGGCGCCGGCGGCGCCTGCTGGCCGACGCCACCGCCGTGCAGCTCACACGCGATCCGGGGGCGATGGCGCGGGCGCTCGCCCACCTCGACGCCCGGGGCGCCCGGGTCCCCGAGGGGCCGTGGGCGCACCTGTTCCTCGTGGCCCCCTCGGCCGTCATGGCACCGCCGGCGCCGGACGACGACGCAACCGGGAGCCCGGACGACGCCGGGGCCTACGAGCAGGACGTCGCGCGGGAGGCCGGTCCGGACGAGCCCGCCTGGGCCCGGCTGGACGCCGCCCTGGCGGCCCGGCCCACGCTGGTGCAGCGTGCCCGGCGGGCCGGGGTCGCGTGGGGCTCCCGGGCGGCGGCCGGTCGCTGGAGCGGGGCGCCGACGGTCGCCGCCGGGAGCGCCACGGCCGAGCTGGCGTCGTTCGTCCCGCCGCTCGACGACCGCCTCCGCCGCCTGAACGCCATGGGCGCCCGACCCGACCTCGACCCCGGTGTCCCCGTGGCGCCCCCCGAGCGCCGCGGCGCCCGCCTCGGCCGGGCCCTGCGGGCCGCCGTCACCTGGCCCGCCCGCCTCGTCACCGCCGCCGGGCTCCTGGCGGTGACCCTCGCCCTGGCCTACGTCACGCTGGTCATCGACGCCCTGGTGCTCGCCCCGATCGTCACCCTCGTCCACCTGCTGCTGCGCTGAGCGCCGGGCCGTCACCCACGGCACGCCAGCGGTCGCCGGAGCTAGGCCGGGCCCAGCGTTGTCCGTCGACGTGGCGCCCCTCTAGGGCGCGGCCCGAGGCGTCGGGGTCGCGGCCTCGGCGACCGGCCGGGGCAGGGACCCGACCCACTCCCACACGGCGTCGACCTGGGCCCGGAGGTCGTCGAGCGAGCCGGAGTTGTCGACGACCCGGTCCGCCTTCGCCAAGCGGTCCTCCCGGGACGCCTGGCGGGACATGCGCGCCCGGACGTCCTCCTCGCGCATGTGGCGGTGCTCGACCAGGCGCCGGACGGCCACCTCCGGGTCGACGTCCACGACGACCAGGCCGCCCACCGGGTAGGCGTTGGTCGACTCGACCAGGAGCGGCACGTCCAGGATGACGACCTCGTCGGTCTCCCCGAGCGCCGTCATCCGGCCCACGATCTCCGCCCCCACGGCCGGGTGGACGATGGCGTTGAGCGCCTTCAGCGCGGCGGGGTCGTTGAAGACGATGTCGGCCACGGCGGCCCGGTCGAGCGTCCGGTCGGCGGCGACGATGCCGGGCCCGAACCGCTCCACCATGGCGGCGAACACGTCGGTCCCCGGCTGCTGCAGCTCCTTGGTGATGGCGTCGGCGTCGATCACGACGGCGCCCTTCTCGGCCAGGAGTGCGGAGACGGTCGACTTCCCCGACCCGATCCCCCCGGTCAACCCGACAACGAGCACGCCGCGGACCCTACCGTCCGGTGCCACGCGGCTCGCAGTCCGCCTTCACCCCGTGACATGCGCAATTAATGACGATCGCGTCGACTGACGTTCGAGAATTTCGTAGGCATCGTCAGGACGAAAGTGGGGGCCACACGGATGGCGTGGAACGCGCAACGGAAGGCCGACGGCGGGCTGCTCGCCGTGCAGTTCTGCACGTGCATCGTCTCGTGGACCGTCGTCGTGCTCCTGATCGGCGGCGGCGTGAGTGGGGCCGGCTTCGTGTCGTCGGTGATCACCGCCACCGTGCTCGTGGTGGTGTCGTGGGTGCTGGTGAAGCTCGAGGTGAGCTGCGGCTGCAACGACGACCCCGGCGCCACGGGGAGGCCAAGTGGCCCGGGCGCAATCGAGCGGGGGCCGTAGCCCCCGCTCGTCACGGAATCACGGTCGGCCGGGCCGCGCCACCCGGCCGGGCTGACTACTCCTGCTCGTCGCTCTCCTCGGCCGGCGGAGCCTCGGCGGCGTCCTCGACCGCCGCGGCGTCGGCGGCGTCGTCGGCCGCCGGAGCTTCGGCTGCGTCCTCGGTCGCCGTGGCGGCCTCGACGAACTCCTCGGCCGCAGCGGCACCCTCGGGCGGGGTGTCGCCGGTCTCGGCGTAGTAGTCGGCCCAGGCCTCGTCGGCCTCGGGAGAGTGCTCGACCTCGACACCGATGTAGTTGCCCTCGGCGTCGTAGGCGTGCTCGCCGAAGTGCTCCTGGTACTCGGCCGCAACGATGCCGCCCTCGGCCGCCTGCTTGATCGACAGGCTGATCCGCCGGCGCTGGAGGTCGAGGTCGATGATCTTGACCCAGAGCTCCTCGCCGGGGGTGACGACCTGCTCGGGCAGGTCGACGTGGTGGGCCGACATCTCGGAGATGTGGACCAGGCCCTCGATGCCGTCGCCCACCTGGACGAACGCACCGAACGGCACCAGCTTGGTGACCCGGCCGTAGACCAGCTCGCCGACGCGGTGGCTGGTGGCGAACTCCTGCCACGGGTCCTGCTGGGTGGCCTTGAGCGACAGGCTGATGCGCTCGCGGTCGAGGTCGACGTCGAGCACCTGCACCTCGACCTCGTCGCCCACCGACACCACGGAGCCGGGGTGGTCGACGTGCTTCCACGACAGCTCGGACACGTGGATGAGCCCGTCCATGCCGCCCAGGTCGACGAAGGCGCCGAAGTTGACGACCGAGGACACGACGCCCTTGCGGACCTCGCCCGGCTTGAGGTTTGCCAGGAAGTCCTCGCGCTGCTCGCGCTGGGTCTCCTCGAGCCAGGCCCGGCGCGACAGGACCACGTTGTTGCGGTTCTTGTCGAGCTCGATGATCTTGGCCTCGAGCGACTTGCCGACGTAGGGCTGCAGGTCGCGGACCCGGCGCAGCTCGACGAGCGAGGCGGGCAGGAAGCCGCGGAGGCCGATGTCGATGATCAGGCCGCCCTTGACCACCTCGATGACGGGGCCGGACACGACGCCGTCCTCGTCCTTGATGCGCTCGATGTCGCCCCAGGCCCGCTCGTACTGCGCCCGCTTCTTGGACAGGACGAGGCGGCCGTCCTTGTCCTCCTTGGTGAGGACCAGTGCCTCGAGGTCGTCGCCGACCGAGACCTCTTCGTCGGGGTTGACGTCGTTGCGGATGCTCAGCTCGCGGCTGGGGATCACGCCTTCGGACTTGTAACCGATGTCGAGGAGTACCTCGTCTCGGTCGACCCGGACCACCGTGCCCGTGACGATCGCACCGTCCTCGACGGTCACCAACGTGGCATCGACCGCATCGGCAAAGCTGCCGGAAAGGTCGTCCTCGACGATCTCGCGTGGGGTGTAGGTGCCAGCGTCGTCGGGGCTGGGGTCGCTGGTGGTCTCGGTTGATTGCACGTCGGACACGAACGATTTCGGCTTTCTTCGGGGGCGTGGACGGGCGGCCCGCAGGCCTGGTGTGGGCGGGATCGCCCAGGAGGGACGCGCGGCACTGCGCGTCGAGCGAGCGTAGCAGCCCGGTCCGTGGGACAGCTACGGCTCGGGCGCGCGCCGAGCGCGCCGCCCTGGCCGTCGCCCGCGGGCCACGTGGCTCGGTTGGGCCGTCCGCCCGGGCGCACACTACGACGCCACGACGGAACGTGCCGGCCTGTGTCGCGCCGGCCCCGCAGCGTGCACGGCGGGCCCCGGCGGACGGCGGGGCGTCGCCGAACGACTAGAGAAGAACGCATGTCATCGCGCCTCCTGACTGCGTTGCGTGCTCCCCGGATCGTCGTGGGAACCACCATCGCGCTCAGCGTGACCGTGTCGGTTGCAGCATGCGCCGAGGAGGCCGACGCACCCGACATCGGGTCGCTCGCCGCCGGCGAGCTCGACGGCTGGACCGCCCTGCACGAGCAGCCCCACGAGTCCGTCCTGGCCTACGACCAGGTGGCGGTGGCGTCCACCGATGGGGTGCTGGCGTGGCTGACCCGGGCGGGCGAGTCCGGCGCCGCCCTGTCCGTGTGGACGTCGGCCGACGGCGACACCCCCGTCGAGACCCCGGTGGTCATGCCGGGCGGCGTCGCCATCCCCGTGGCGCTGGCCGCCGACCCGGCGGGGTGGTCCGGTGTGGCCGTCACCCGCGACGACCCCGACGGCGCCAACACCGGCCTGGTGGCCTGGCGCTCGCCCGAGGAGGGCAGCGCGGCCCCCGGCGGCAACGGGCCGGGCTCCGCCGGTGGGGCGGCGACCACCGACCCGGCCCCCGAGGGCCTGCGGCTGCCCGAGGCCGGCGTCCCGGGCGTGGTCACCGCCGCGCGGGCCGCGGGCGTCGACGTCGTCGCCGGCGTGGCGGGCGGCGAGGTCGTCACGTGGGTGTCCGGGGCCGAGGGCTGGACCGCCGGCACGCCCGAGCTGGACGTCGACGGTGGTGTGGTCAACTCCCGGGTCGGCGGCACCGGCGACCGGTTCCTGCTCGCCGCCGTCGACGCCACCGGCGCCCCGTACCTGTGGACGTCGACCGACGGCTTCGCCTGGACGGCCATCCCGGTGGAGGCGCCCGATGCCTCCCTGGCCGCCGTCGGCATCGTCACCGGCGTGGGACCGAGCGACGCCGGCGAGGGCCTCGTGGCGTGGCTCGTCGGTGAGCCCTCCGCCACCGAGGTCCCGCGGGAGGCGGCCGAGGTGGTCGTCCAGCGGGTCGAGGGCACGACGATCACCGACGCCGGGACCATCTCGGCCGGCGACGACGGCACCGCCCTGGTCGACGTCAACGCCGCCGCCCGCCGGGGCGAGTGGCTGGTCATCGGCGGCGCCCGCGTGGGCGACGGCGGCGCGGTCCGGCCCGGCCTGTGGGCCAGCGCCGGCGGCGAGTGGGCCCAGTCCGCCCAGGCTGACCTCGTGGACCAGTCCGACAGCGAGTTCCGGGCGCTCGACGGCGGGGCCGACGGCTTGCTCTACGGCGTGATCACCGGGCGCAGCAGCATCGACGTCGACGTGTGGCGCTCCGCGGGCGAGCGCTGACCTCACGAGGAGCGGGTTGCCCGCCGAGCGGCCTGGCGCCCACAGCGGCCGGTCCGCGACGAGCAGGAACTCGTGGGAGTCGATGGACGGGGCGTCCTCGGCGTAGGTCCCGGGCGTGACCGACCACACGGCCCGCGTCCGCAGGCCGCACGACGCCGCCAGCAGGCGCAGCTCGCGTGGGGTGAAGCAGGTGGTCCACAGCTCGGCCGGCACCTCGGCGCCCGACTCGTCCCGTATCGCCGTGTGCTCGTGGTTCACGCCGGCCTCGGCGTCGAAGCTGTCGGTGTCCTCCAGCCAGCGGACCTGGAAGTAGGCCGAGAAGGCGGACACCGCCGCCACCCCGCCCGGCCGCAGCGCCCGGGCGATCCCGGCCAGCACGTCGCCGTCGCCGTCGAGCGGCGCCCCCGGGCCGCCGGCCAGCCCGAACGCGCCCTGGCACAGCGACACGGCGGCATCGAACTCGCCATCGAACCGGAGGACCCGGGCGTCGGCCCGCACGAACGTGGCACTGGGCGGGGCGCCGTCCGAGGCGAGGTCCACGAAGCGCTGGCTGATGTCCACGCCGACGACCTCGATCCCCCGCTCGGCGAAGGCGTACGCGTGGCGCCCCGGCCCACAGCCGACGTCGAGCAGGCGTGACCCCGGCCCCAGGCCGAGCACGCCGACCAGGAACTCGACCTCCTGCGCCGTTCCCTTGGTGAAGGAGTAGCGCAGGTAGGCGGCGCCCAGGTGCTCGGCGACCGGCTCGAACCAGTGGTCGGGGGCGGCGTCCGGCTCCGGCGTCGGCATGGGCGGATCCTGGCACGGCATGGGGCAGGCTGGGCCCATGGACGTCGCCATCGCCGGGGGCCACGGGCAGGTCGCCCTCCGCCTCGAACGCCTGCTCGCCGCCGGGGGCCACCGGGCCCGCGGGATCATCCGTAACCGCGACCACGCCGCGGACCTGTCCGCTGCCGGCGCCGAGCCCGTCGTCCTCGACCTCGAGGTCGCTGCGGTCGACGACCTGGCCGAGGCGATCGCCGGCGCCGACGGCGTCGTGTTCGCGGCCGGGGCGGGCCCGGGCAGCGGGCCCGCCCGCAAGCAGACCGTCGATCTCGGCGGCGCCACCCTGCTCATCGACGCCTGCCGGGCCGCCGGGGTCGAGCGCTACGTGATGGTCTCGTCCATCGGCGCCCACGCCCCGGAGGAGGCGTCCGGTTCCATGGGCCCGTACCTGCAGGCGAAGGCCGGGGCCGACGAGGCGCTCCGGGCCAGCGGCCTGGCCTGGACGATCGTCCGCCCGGGCAGCCTGACCGATGACCCCGGCACCGGCCTGGTCACCGTGAGCGAGGAGATGGGC
>DATFOS010000232.1:0-37951 GCA_035265325.1 Acidimicrobiales bacterium | reverse complement strand
GAGCTCGGGGGCGCGGGCCATGTCGGTCTTCTTCTCGTCGACGATCTCGCACAGCACGCCGGCGGGATAGAGGCCGGCCATGCGGGCCAGGTCGACGGCGGCCTCGGTGTGGCCGGCGCGCTTGAGGACGCCGCCCTCGCGCCCGGCGAGCGGGAAGATGTGGCCGGGGCGCAGCAGGTCGGCGGGCCGGGTGGCCGGGTCGACCAGCGCCTGGATCGTGGCGGCCCGGTCGTAGGCCGAGATGCCCGTCGACGTGCCGTGGCGGACGTCGACGCTCACGGTGAACGCCGTGCGCATGCTCTCGGTGTTCTCGGACACCATCAGCGGCAGGTCGAGCTCGCGTGCCCGCTCGGACGTGATGGGGGCGCAGATCAGGCCCGAGGTGTGGTGCAGGAAGAAGGCGATCTTCTCGGGCGTGGCGTGCTCGGCCGCCATGATGAGGTCGCCCTCGTTCTCGCGGTCCTCGTCGTCGACGACGACCACGATCTCGCCCCGCCCGACGGCGGCGATGGCCTCTTCGACCTTGGCGAAACCCATGTCACGCACCCTCCTGGTGCCACGTGAGCAGGCGCTCGACGTACTTCACGGTCACGTCGACCTCGAGGTTCACCCGGTCACCGGGGCCTCTGTGGCCGAGCGTCGTGACCTGCTGGGTGTGCGGGATCACCGCCACCGTGAACCCGTCGTCGAGCACGTCCACCACCGTGAGGCTCACGCCGTCGACCGTGATGGAGCCCTTCTCGACCACGTAGCGCAGCATGTCGTGCGGCATGCGGACCCGGAGGTCGGGCGCCGGCACGACGACCTCGCCCACCCCGTCGACGTGGCCCTGCACGATGTGGCCGCCGAGGCGGTCGAGCAGCCGCACGGGCCGCTCGAGGTTGACCCGGTCGCCGGCGGACCGGTCGCCGATCGTGGTGCGGGCGGCGGTCTCGGCCGAGACGTCGGCCTCCCACCAGCCGGGGCCCATCTCGACGACGGTCAGGCAACAGCCGTCGACGGCGATCGAGTCGCCGACCTTGGCGTCCTCGAGGACGTCGACGGCCGAGATGCGCAGGCGGAAGCCGCCGGCGGCCGTGACGTCACCACCCGAGCCGTCGGGCCCGGCGTCGGCGGCGCCCAGGGACGCGACCTCGCCGAGCTCCTCGACGATCCCAGTGAACATCAGTTGCTCCTCACGGGTTGCAGGTCGACGCGAAGGTCGTCGCCCAGGGTGGCGACCGACGTGATCCGCCCTCGCCACACCTCGGCCATGGTGGCGGCTCCGGGGCCGGCGAACAACCTGGCGGCGTCGGCACCCCCGAACAGCGCCGGGGCCAGGTACAGGACATAGCGGTCCACGAGCCCCGCCCGGTGGAAGGCGCCGGCCACGCCGGCGCCGCCCTCGACCAACAGCTGGAGGACCCCCCGCCGGCCGAGCTCGTCCAGCACGTCGCCGATGTCGCCGTCCAGTTCGAGGCAGGGGTGGACCTTCGCCCCCGGCGGCGCGGTCCCGAGGACGACGCGCAGGGGGTCCGGCCCGTCGACGTGGCGGACGGTGAGCGAGGGGTCGTCCGCCCGCACGGTGCCGGCGCCCACGAGGATCGCGTCGCTGTCCGCCCGCAGGGCGTGGGCGTCGGTGCGGGCGGCGGGCCCGGTGATCCACCGGCTGGTGCCGTCCGGCGCCGCCGTGCCGCCGTCGAGCGTGGCGGCCAGCTTGAGGACGACGAGCGGCCGGCCGGTCCGCCGGTGCGTCAGGTACGGGGCGAGCAGGTCGGTCACCGCGGCCGCCTCAACCCCCACCTCGACGTCGACGCCGGCGGCTCGCAGGCGGGCGAGGCCACGGCCGCCGACCTGCTGGTCGGGGTCCTCGACGGCGACGACGACCCGGGCCACGCCCGCGGCGACGAGGGCGTCGGCGCAGGGCGGGGTGCGGCCGTGGTGGCTGCAGGGTTCGAGCGTGACGTAGGCGGTGGCGCCCCGCGTGTCCAGTCCCTGCGCCCGCGCCGTGTTCAGGGCGTCGGCCTCGGCGTGGGGGCCGCCCGGCGGGTGCGTGGCGCCCTCGACGACCGTGCCGTCGGCGGTCACGAGTACGCAGCCGACCCACGGGTTGGGCGAGGTGGTGCGACGCACGCCGGCGGCCAGCTCGACGGCCCGCCGCATCGGGCTGCGGTCACGCTCCGCGTCTCCCACCCGGCGAAGGCTACGACCGCCCCCTCGCGCTCCGGTGCACGGTTGCGGGCTCCCGGACCGGGTGCCGGGACGCGTCACGACGGCCGGGGCGGCGCGGTGGCAGCGGCCGGCGGCGCGGCCCGCGGCCGGGTCAGTGCGGGCGGCCGCCGGTGAGCAGGTCGAGGGCGTGGGGGACGACGTCGAGCACGGCGTCGAGGCACTCGACCGCGCCGGTGGGTGACCCCGGCGTGTTCAGCACCAGCGCCTCGCCGCAGGTCCCGGCGACCGCCCGCGACAGCCGGCCCGGCGGGCTCACCATCCGCATCGCCTCGGCCATGCCGGGGGCCTCGCGCTCGATCACCGCCCGGGTGCCCTCGGGGGTCAGGTCGCGGGGCCCGAAGCCGGTGCCGCCGGTCGTGACCACCAGGCCGGCGAAGCCCGCGGTCAGGCCGGTGAGGGCCTCGGCCACGGCGTCGGTCCCGTCGGCGGTGACCGCCCGCTCGACGACCTCGAAGCCCGCCTCGGCCAGGCGGGCCGCCAGCGCGGCCCCGGTCCGGTCCTCCCGCGTGCCGGCGACGACGCCGTCGGACACGGTCAGCACCTTCGCCGGCCACGGCCGGCCCAGGTCGGGGTGCGCGGCCTCGTCGTGGCGGTGGTGCTCGTGGTGGCGGTACTCGTGATGGGGGTGTTCGTTCATCGATCGTCGGCCCGTCGGTAGCGGAAGAGGCACATGCCGTCGGTGCCGGCGGCCTGGGGCAGCAGGATCGCACCCCGGCCCCACGGCGCCCAGTCCCCGCCCGGCGCGCCCAGGGGCGCCAGGTCCGGCCGGGCGTCCGCCAGCCATGCGTCGACCTCGGTGGACTCGGCGGTCGTGAGCGTGCACACGGAGTAGGTCAGCGTCCCGCCGGGGCGGACGAGGTCGGCGGCGGCCGCCAGCAGGGCGCGCTGGAGGGCGGCCAGGCGCGTGACCGACGCGGGGTCGGCCCGCCACCGGAGGTCCGGGCGGCGGCGCAGCGTCCCGAGGCCGGAGCACGGGGCGTCGACCAGCACGTGGTCGGCGACGCCGGCCCGCAGCGGCGGCCGCGTCCCGTCGGCGGTGAGCGTCGCCACCGAGCCGACCGGCGATGCGTCGGCCCCGGAGGTGCCGTCGGCGGCGGCGGCGAGCCGCTCGGCGTTGGCGCGCACCAGGCGGGCGCGGCCCGGCCGCACGTCGCCGGCCACGACGAACGCGCCGGCCGCGGCGAGCGCCGTGGCCTTGCCGCCGGGGGCGGCGCACAGGTCGACGACCACCTCGCCAGGGCCGGCGCCGACGGCCGCCGCCACCTGCTGGGAGGCGGCGTCCTGCACGTAGCCGTCCGCCCGCTCGGTGACCTCGGCGGGGGCGTTCATGGCCGCGCAGGCGGCGAGCGCCCGTTCCCGCCCGAGGTCGGCGGTGAGCCGGTCGAGCACCCAGTCCGGCACGCTGAGCCGAACGGCGTCGTCGGGCCACGTCACCGGCTGGCCGGCGACGCGCCGCAGCACGGCGTTCACCATCCCTCGCAGGGACTTCGGCGCAAGCCCGACCGTCTCGGCCACGGCGGCGTGCGGCGGGACACCGGCGAACGCGACCTGGTAGGCGCCGAGGCGCAGGACGTTGCGGGCCCGGCCCTCGGGCGGCCTGGCCAGGAACCGGTCGACGAGGAAGTCGCAGGCCCGGCGCATGCGGGTCGTGCCGTAGACCAGCTCGGTGGCGAAGCGGCGGTCGCGGGCGTCGAGCCCGGCCCGCTCCAGCGCCCCCGGGAGGACAAGGTTGGCGTAGGCGCCCTCGGCGTCGATCCGGTCGAGGACGTCGAGCGCCACCCGCCGGGCCGAGGCCGGGGCCGCGGGGGCGGGCGCCGATTCGGCCGCGGCCCGGTCCCGCCGGCCGCGCGCCGGCCGGCCGCCGCCCGCCGAGGGACGCCCGGGCCCGCGGTCCGGGCCTCCGGCGGGCGCGCCGCGCCGGGTTCGAGGGGGGGCCACCGGCTCAGCCGCCCAGCTTGTCGCCGGGATGCCAGTGGGCGCCGTTGGCCCAGGCGGCGGCGGGCATGCGACGCTTGCCCTCGGGCTGGACCTCGAGCAGGTGCAGGGCCCCGTCGCCGGCCGGCACGGCCACGGAGCCGGGCCGCTCGTCGAGCGCGGTGGCCCACAGCTTCAGGCGGCTGCCCTCGTGGGTCGTCCAGGCGCCGCCGATGCGGACGAGCCGGTGCAGCTCGATCGCCGGCCGTGACCAGTCGACGTGCAGCTCGGCGGGGTCGACCTTGTGGGCGTAGGTGGGCTCGCCCCGCTGCGGCGTGGGCTGGCCGAGGCCGCGGACCAGGTTGTCGACGAGCAGCCGGGACCCCGCCTCTGCCAGGCGCTCGCGGAGGTAGGCGGCCGTGTCGTCGGGGCCGATCGCCGTCTCGTACCGGTCGTACACGGCCCCGGTGTCGAGGCCCTCCTCGACGACCATGAGGTCGACGCCGGTTCGCTCGTCCCCGGCCAGGATGGCCCGCTCGACCGGCGCCGCCCCGCGCCAGCGGGGCAGCAGCGAGAAGTGCAGGTTCACCATCGGCAGCTCGGCCAGGACGTGGGGCTTGATGATGCGGCCGAAGGCCACGACCACGCCCAGGTCGGCGCCCACGCCCAGGGCGGCGTCGACGGCGTCGGCGGTGGGGATGCCCGCCTCGGCCGCCGCCAGCTTGACCGGCGAGGGGACGAGGGCGCCGCCGCGGCCCCGCTTCCGGTCGGGCTGGGACACGGCGAGGACGACCTCGAAGCCGGCGTCGACCAGCCCGCGCAGGGGGGTCGCCGCGAACGCGGGCGTGCCCAGGAAGACGAGGCGGCGGGGGTGGGTCGGGGCGGGAGCGAGCGGCACTGGTTCGCGTCGGCGCTCAGGCGCGAGAGGTCACGTGGGCGGCGGGCGGCGGCGCGGGCCGGTCACCGGAACGACAGGCCGCGGGGCTTGACGTCGGCGGCGTCGTTGAACTGCTTCACGCCGATGCCGCTCTCGCGGATGGTCTTCAGCGCCGCCTTACGGGTGTCGGCGTCGAGCCGCTCGAGGAGGAGGACACCGTCGAGGTGGTCGAGCTCGTGCTGGAAGCAGCGGGCCTCGATCTCGTCGGCCTCGATCGACACCTCGTTCCCGTCGAGGTCGAGCCCGACGAGGTGGATGAGCTTGGGTCGGACGATCTCCCACGAGAGGCCGGGGACCGAGAGGCAGCCCTCGTCGTAGCTCCACTCGCCGTCGGTCTCGACGACGACCGGGTTGACGATCGTGCGAGGGCCCTCGCCGATGTCGTAGACGAACAGGCGCTTCTCGACACCGACCTGGGGAGCGGCGAGACCCATACCCGGGGCGTCGTACATGGTCTGGACCATGTCGTCCGCGAGCTTGACCAAACGCCCGTCGATGTCGGTCACCTCGGCGGCACGCTGGCGCAGGACCGGGTCACCGACCAGGCGGATGGAGTAGGGAGCCATAGCGGGCAAGGCTACCGTCGCGCCGGTGGGCTCACCCACGCACTACTTCTCCCCCGACCCGGCCACGCCGTCGCGCCCACAGACGGTCCGCCTCGACCTGCCCGACGTGTCGTTCGCCCTGCGTACCGACGCCGGCGTCTTCTCGGGAGCCCGGGTCGACCCGGGTACGAAGGTCCTCCTGGCCGAGGCGCCGGCGCCCCCGCCCGCCGGCGACCTGCTGGACCTCGGCTGCGGCTACGGGCCCATCGCCCTGACGCTCGCCGCCCGTTCGCCGGGGGCGACCGTGTGGGCCGTCGACGTGAACGAGCGGGCCCGGGCCCTGACGGCCGCCAACGCCGAGGCGGCCGGTCTCGCCAACGTGCGGGTGGCGGCGCCCGACGAGGTGCCGGCCGACGTGCGGTTCGCGGCGATCTGGTCCAACCCGCCGGTGCGGGTCGGCAAGGCGGCGCTCCACCACCTGCTCACCACCTGGCTGGGGCGCCTGGCGGCGGACGGGGTGGCGCTGCTCGTGGTGCAGAAGCACCTCGGCGCCGACTCCCTCCAGCGCTGGCTGGTTGAGCAGGGCTGGACGGCGGCCCGCCGGTCCAGCCGGCAGGCCTACCGGGTGCTCGAGGTGCGCCCGTGACGCGCCAGCTCGACTCGACCGGGCTGAAGCGCCTGCACCGCGGCTGGCGGCGGCGGACCGAGGGCCGCGTGGCGCTCGTCCTCGACCGGCTCCAGTCGCCGTTCAACGTGGGCTCCATCCTGCGGACGGCGGCGGCCTACACGGTCGACCACCTGTGGCTCGTCGAGGGCACCGCCTCGCCGTCCGACCCCAAGGTGGCGAAGGTGGCGCTCGGCTCCGACCGCTTCGTGCGCTGGACGTGGTGCGCCACGGTCGAGGAGGCGATCCGGGCTGCCCGGGCGGACGGCTACCGGGCCGTGGGCCTCGAGCTGGCCGACGACGCCGTCCCGCTCCCCGAGCTGCGGGTGACCGAGGCGACGTGCCTCGTCGTGGGCCACGAGGACCGCGGCCTGACCCCGGCGGCCATGGCGGCGTGCGACGACCTGGCGTTCATCCCCCAGCTCGGGCGGATCGGCTCGCTCAACGTGTCGATGGCCACGGCCATCGCGCTCTACGAGGTCCGCCGTCAGGAGTGGGCGGCGGCCGAGCCGGCCCCCGCCGCGCCCGCCGGAAACTGACGCTCGGTCCGCCGGGGCCCTCACCTACGGTGAGCGGCATGGCCGCGCACGAGGTCCGGACCATCCGGGACGACGAGATCCCGACGTTCATCGACGTCCAGCGGACGGCGATGCTGATGCCCCCGCCGAGCGAGGCGGTCGTCGAGAGCCGGCGCGACCTCTACGGCAGCCAGCGGTGCCTCGTCGCCGTGGACGAGGGCCGCATCGTGGGCACCACCCGGACCTTCGCCACCGAGCTCACGCTGCCGGGCGGCGGTGTCCTGCCCGTCGGGGCCGTCAGCTCGGTCGGCGTGCTGCCGACGCACCGCCGCCGCGGTCACCTCACCCGGCTTATGACGGCCCAGCTCGCCGACGCGGCCGAGCGCGGGGAGGCGCTCACCATCCTCATCTCGGCCGAGTGGCCCATCTACGGCCGCTACGGCTACGGCATGGTGACCGAGGCCTGCACCGTGCGCCTCGACGCGGCCACCGCCGCGTTCCGGGCGGCCCCCACGGGCCGGACCGAGCTGGTCGACGCCAAGGCCTACCGCGACGTCTTCGCCGACGTGTACGCCCGCACGGCGGCCCGCACGCCCGGCCACATCACCTGGGACGACGTGTGGATGGACATCACGACCGGGCTGCGCGACATCCACGACGGCCAGGACGAGCAGCGTCGGGACGCCCGCAAGGTGGCCTGGTACGACGGCGCCGGGGTGGCCCAGGGCGCCCTGGCGTACACGGTCGCCGAGTCGTGGCCGGGCAACCGGCCCCGGGGGACGCTCACCGTGCTGTCCCTGGCGGCGGCCACCGAGGAGGCCGAGCGCGAGCTGTACCGATTCCTCACGTCCATCGACTGGGTGAGCGAGGCCGTCGTGGGGCCGCGGCCGCCCGACGACCCGCTGCCGTTCCACCTCGTCGACGGGCGGGCGGCCACGTTCGGCGACGTCTTCGACCACCTCTGGGCCCGCGTGGTCGACGTCCCGCGCGCCCTGACGGCCCGCGGCTACCTGTCGGCCGGTTCGCTGGTCCTGGCCGTCGTCGACCCCGGGGGCCACGCCGGCGGCCGCTGGGCGCTCGACGCCGGCCCCGACGGGGCCACCTGCATGCCGACCGACCGCCCGGCCGACCTCACCGTCCCGGTGAGCGCCCTGAGCGCCGCCTACCTGGGGGCCCACACGTGGGCGCGGCTGGCGGCTGCCGGCCTCGTCGACGAGGAGCGGCCGGGGGCCGTGGCCCGGGCCACGGCGCTGTTCGCCACCGAGCGCCGGCCGTTCTGCTCCACCGGCTTCTGAGCGTCACACCACCCGGTCGTTGCCGCCGTCCACGGGGACCTGGGCGCCGGTGGTCCGGGCGAAGGCCGGCCCGCACATGGCCACGACCAGGCGGGCGACGTCGCCGGAGGACACCTCGGCGCCCAGCACGTTGCGCCGGCGGTACTGCTCGGGCGTGAGCCCGTAGTGGGCGGCGCGCTGGGCGATCACGTCGTCGGTCCACAGCGCGGTGTCGAACACGGCGTCCGGGTGCACCACGTTGACCCGGATGCCGTCGCGCCCCCACTCCAGGGCCGCCACCCGGGCCAGCTGGGTGAGCGCCGCCTTCGACGCCGAGTAGGCGCCGGCGCCCTGGCCGGGGGCCGGCACGTTCTTGGACCCGACGACCACGACCCGCCCGCCGCCGGGCGCCCGGCACAGGAAGGGGTGAGCGGCACGCAGGGCGGTGGCGGCGGCGCCGGCGTTGACGTCCATGGCCGTGGCCCACGTGCGCGGGTCGAGCTCGGCGAGCGGCTGGCTGGGCGGGAACACCCCGGCGTTCAGGACGAGGACGTCCAGCCCGCCGTAGCCGCCGACCGCGGCGGTCACGGCAGCGTCCACGGTCGCCGGGTCGGACACGTCCCCCACGACGCCGGTGTAGGCCGGCCCGCCCGCCACCTCATCGACGGCGGCGGCGAGGTCGACGCCCACGACGGCGGCGCCCTCCCCCAACAGCGCCTCGGCGCACGCCCGGCCGATGCCGGAGGCGGCGCCCGTCACGACCGCCACCTGGCCGGCCAGCGAGGCCGGGGCGGGCTGGCGGGTGAGCTTGGCCTGCTCGAGCTCCCAGTACTCGACGTCGAACACGTCGGGCTCGGTCACGCTGGCGTAGCCGCCGAGCGCCACGGCCCGCTCGATCACCCAGATCGTGTGGGCGGTGATCTCGGCGGCGGCCCGGGCGTCGGCGGGGCGCCGGCCGGCGGCGAGGACGCCCAGCTGGGGGTCGATCACCACCCGCGGGGCGGGGTCGACCGGGACGAGCGCCCGGTCGCCGAGGCGGGGCCGGTGCCGCGCCACGTAGGCCTCGTACGCGTGGACGTAGCCGGCCACGTCCCGGCCGAGCAACGGGACGCGCTTGGTCCGCAGGACGTGGTCCGGGGTGGCGGGCCCGACCTGCGCCACGGTCGTGAGGTCGTTCCGGGCCGCGAACCGGCGAGCCTCCTCGCCCGCCACCGGGGACACGACCAGCGGGAACCCGGCGGCGGCCGACAGATCCCGCCGCAGGTCGGCGACCGCCACGAGGTCCGCCGGCGTCGGGGGCCCGGGGGCCGGGACGGCCGGAGCCTCCGCGGCGGGCGCCGCGGCGGCCCGCCCGGCGGCGGCCCGCTCTGCGTGGGCCCGTTCGGCGTGGTCGAGCGCCCGGGCCACCAGCTCGACGTGGGTCTCGTAGGCGGTGCGGGCGTCGTGGGCGAACGTGAACAGCCCGTGGTTGAGCAGGACCATGCCGACGGTCCCGTCGTGGCGTTCGGCGGGGAACCGCTCGGCACACAGCTTGGCCAGCACGAACCCCGGCATCACGTACGGCACGACGACCACCGAGTCGCCGTAGGCCTCGCGCACGTGGGCGGGCCCGTCGGGCGTGTTGGTCAGCGCCAGCACGGCGTCGGCGTGCGTGTGGAGGACGAACGTGTACGGCAGCGTGGCGTGGAGGATCGACTCCACCGACGGCGCTGGCGCCGAGGCGTCGAGCGAGGCGGCCTTGAGCTCGTTCGCCATCCGGGCGTCCGACAGGGCGTCCAGCGAGGCGAGGCGGGCCACCCGGTCGAGCCGCAAGGGGGCGAACCCCGCCCGCTCGATCGACCCCATGTCCCAGCCGCTGCCCTTGACGTGCAGCACCTCCACCGGGTCGCCGAACACGTCCGGCTCGACGACCTTCACCGAGCTGTTCCCGCCACCCGACAGCACCAGCGCCGGGTCGGCGCCGAGCAGCCGCGAGGCGTAGGTCACCAACCCGAGGTCGTCGCCCCAGGCGGCGGCCTCGTCCTCGTTCCACCGGCTCTTCATCGCCCCGCCCCCGTTCACGCCAGCCGCTCGCCGAGGGACGGGCGGACGACCCTGGCCTCGGTGACGACGGCCGTGACCAGGTCGGCCGGGGTCACGTCGAACGCCGGGTTGACCGCCCGGGCGCCGACGGGCGCCACGGCGACGCCGCCGTACGCCACCACCTCGTCGTCGCCGCGGTCCTCGATCTCGATCGCCGTGCCGTCGGGGGTGGCGCGGTCGACCGTGGATTCGGGCGCCGCCACCACGAACGGGATGCCGGCCCGGGCGGCGGCGAGGGCCAGCGGGTAGGTGCCGACCTTGTTGGCGACGTCGCCGTTGGCCGCCACCCGGTCGGCGCCGACGACGACGGCGTCGACCAGGCCCCGGGCGATGATCGAGGCGCCGGCGCCGTCGACGACGACGCGGTGGTCGATGCCCAGCCGGCCCAGCTCCCAGGCGGTGAGGCGGGCGCCCTGCAGGAGCGGACGGGTCTCGTCGGCGTACACCCGGGCCACGCGGCCGCGCTCGTGGAGTGTGCGGACGACCCCGAGGGCGGTCCCCCAGTCGACGCAGGCGAGGGCGCCGGCGTTGCAGTGCGTGTGGAGGCGCAGGCCGCCGGCGTCCGCGCCGTCGCCGCACAGCGCGACCAGCAGGTCCGCGCCGCGCTCGCCCATGGCCCGGTTGGCGGCGACGTCCTCCTCGAGGACGGCGATCGCCTCGGCGGCCACCGCCTCCTCCCCGTCGGCGAGGCGCGCGAGCACCCGGTCGACGCCCCAGGCGAGGTTCACGGCGGTGGGCCGGGCGTGGCGGACGCGGTCGATCGCCCGGGCCACCTCGGCCTCGCCCCAGCCGGCGGCCCGGCCCTGGCGCAGCGCCAGCAGCACGCCGAGCGCGCCGGCCGCGCCGAGCGCCGGGGCGCCCCGGACGGCGAGGCGGCGGATGGCGCCGACCAGGTCGTCCACCTCGGTGATGCGCAGGATGCGCAGCTCCTGCGGGAGGGCCGTCTGGTCGATGATGACGATCGCGCCGTCGACGCCCCAATCGATCGTTCGCACGGCGCCACAGTACGGGGGCGCCCCACGATCCGACATTGCGCACCTGAGACCGACATGTGCGGGCTGAAGTGCGCAATTTGGCGGGTCTTCAGATGCGGAGCGGGTCGACGGCCACGCGGAGCCGGCCGGCGGGACGGGGCGTGGCGGCCAGGGCGTCGCACAACGTGGCGTGGTCCGGGGCGCGGAGGAGCCAGCGCCCGTCGGACGGGCCGAGGACGTCCACCCCCGGCGGCACGCCCAGGGCGCCGACGAACTCGCCCGCCGCCGGCCCGGACACCTCGGCCATCGCCGTCACCGGCGGGTACAGGAGCAGCTCGCGCCGCTCGGCCTCGGCGTCGGCCACGCGGGTCGGGTCGCCGAGCACGGCCGCCTGCACCGCCTCGTGGTGGGGCACGAACGTCTGGAGCAGCAGCCGCCCGCCCCGGGCCCGCCCGCCGACGAGCCGCGATGCCCGGGCCAGCAGGGCCAGCGCCTGCTCGGACGCCCGGTACCGAGGGGCCAGCAGTTCCTGGTCGAGGTCGAGGAAGGCCACGACATCGGCCCGCCCCACCTGATGCAGCGTGGCCTCGGTGCCCACGACGACCCGGGAGCCGGGGGCCGGAGCGTCCGCCTTGCGGCCCGCCGCGGTCAGCTCGGCCACCGGCTCGCCCACCAGCGCCTCGATCTCGTCCCGGACCCGGGTGACGCCCTGGCGCCGCGCCTTCATCCGGGTCTTGCCGCAGTGCAGGCAGACGATCGGCCGCTCCTCGCCGCAGCGGGGGCACCTCAGCGTGTCGGCCGACGCCGGCTGGGACACGGCCGCCTCGCACCGCTCGCACCGGGCCAACTCGCCGCAGCCCGCGCAGGACAGGAGCCGGGCGCGGCCGGTCCGGTTGAGGACGCACACGACCCGGGCGTCGCTCCGCAGCGCGCGGACCAGCGGCGGGGGGAGCATGCCGAGGCGCGGGTCCTGCTCGCGCATGTCGACCACGTCGACGATGGGCCAGCCGGCCCGCTCGTCGGACCGGCTGCGCGCGAGCAGCTCCCCCCATCCCAGCGCCTCGAGCGACGGGCACGGCGAGGTGAGCACGCACGGCACGCCCGCCCGCCGGGCCCGCTCGATCGCCACGTCGCGGGCGTGCCAGGTCGGGGCCTGCTCCTGCTGGTGGGACTCGTCGTGCTCGTCGATGACCACGACGGCGGCCAGGTCCCCGACCGGCGCCCAGGCGGCGGCGCGGGTCCCCACGACCGTGGCCCCGGCGGCGCCCAGCGCCCAGTCCCGGGGGTGCGAGGCCACCGGCACGCCGTCCCGGCGCAGCCGGCGGACGACGCCGGCGACCCGGTCGGCCGTCGGGCACAGGACGAGGGCGTTGCCCCGCCGCACCGCGGCCGCCACGACCGGGTAGGGGTCGGTGGCCGGGGCGACCCGCACGACGGCGGCGCGGGCCGCCAGCGCCTGCTCGGCGATCCCGCCGGGGACCGTGGCGGCCGCCACGCCGTCGGCGGCGGCGCCGGGGCGCCGCGGGGCCGCCGGCAGCGACGGCACCACCCGCTCGGGGTTGGCCGTGCGCAGGAACGAGGCCGGGCGGCCCGCCCAGCGCCAGGCGGCCCAGCCGGCCAGCTCGAGCAGGTCGGGCGTCGGCCCGCGGCCCGACCGCTTGGCCACCGGGCGCAGCGTGACCCCGGCCGGCGGCTCGACGTCGACGGCGGTCACCCACCCGCCGACCCGCCGCCCGTGGAGCGCCACCCGCACCCGGTCGCCGACGCGCACCTGGTCCCCGCCTGTGGCGGGGACCAGGTAGTCGAAGCTCTTGGCGATGGCGGGCTCGTCGGGCAGGACCCGCACGACCCGCTCCCGCGGCGCAGCCGGGGAGGGGTCGGTGGTCGTCATCGCGGGGACGGTATCCCCGTCGGCGCCGGGGCCCCGACCGTGCGGCCGGGGCGGCGCCTACGAGCAGGGGCTCAGAGGCCCAGCGCCGACTTCACGTCGTCGACCCGGCTGGTGCTCTCCCACGACAGCTCCTTGTCGTCGCGGCCGAAGTGACCGTAGGCCGCCGTCTTCTGGTAGATCGGCCGGCGCAGGTCGAGGTCGCGGATGATGGCCGCGGGACGCAGGTCGAAGATGTCGTTGACGGCCGAGGCGATCTGGGCCGGGTCGACGGTCGACGTGCCGAACGTCTCGACCAGCACCGAGACCGGGCGGGCCACGCCGATGGCGTAGGCGACCTGCACCTCGCAGCGCTTGGCGGCACCGGCGGCGACCACGTTCTTCGCCACCCAGCGGGCGGCGTAGGCGGCCGAGCGGTCCACCTTGGACGGGTCCTTGCCGGAGAACGCCCCGCCGCCGTGGCGGGCGGCCCCGCCGTAGGTGTCGACGATGATCTTGCGGCCGGTGAGGCCGCAGTCGGCGTGGGGGCCGCCCAGCTCGAAGCTGCCGGTCGGGTTGACCAGCACGCGGACGTCGTCGTCCTGGAACTGCGGCGGGACGAGCGGCCGGATCACGTGCTCGATCAGGTCGGGCTTGATAAGCGTCTCGGCATCGGCACCGGGCTGGTGCTGCGTCGAGATGAGGACCGTCTTCAGCGCCGACGGCACGCCGTCGACGTAGTCGATGGTGACCTGCGTCTTCCCGTCGGGACGGAGGTACGGCAGGATGCCGGCCTTGCGGACCTCGGCCAAGCGGTGCGCCAGGCGGTGCGCCAGCCAGATCGGCAGCGGCATGAGGTCGTCGGTCTCGTCGCAGGCGTAGCCGAACATCATGCCCTGGTCGCCGGCGCCCTGGCTGTCGAGCTCTTCGTCGGTGGCCTCGGCCCGCTTCTCGTAGGCCGCGTCGACGCCTTGGGCGATGTCGGGCGACTGCGGGTCGATCGACGTCATGACGCCGCAGGTGTGGCCGTCGAACCCGACGGACTCGCGGTCGTAGCCGATGCCCTTGATCGTGTCGCGGACGATGTTGGGGATCTCGACGTACGCGTTGGTGGTGATCTCGCCGGCGACGATGGCGAGACCCGTCGTCACCATCGTCTCGCAGGCGACTCGGGCCGTCGGGTCCTGGGCCAGGATCGCATCGAGGATCGAGTCACTGATCTGGTCGGCCATCTTGTCGGGATGGCCCTCCGTGACCGACTCCGACGTGAAGGTCCATTGACTCACTGCAGGGTTCTCCTCTCGAGAACGGCATCAAGAACGGCGCGAGCGACAGCCCGCTTGTCTGCCAATGGCACCTCGCGCTCAGTTCCATCGGCGTTCAGGATCACGACACGGTTCGTGTCGTGCTCGAATCCGGCGCCGGGGGCCGTGACGTCGTTCGCCACGATCATGTCGACGCCCTTGTCCACCAGCTTGCGGCTGGCATTCTGCCGCACATCATCCGTCTCTGCCGCAAATCCGACCAGGGTCTGCCCCGGTGGCTTGCGCGCACCGAGCCCGGCGAGGATGTCCGGCGTCGGCTCGAGGACGATCTCGGGCACGCCGCCGGCCTTCTTGATCTTGCGCCCGGCGGCCCGGACCGGCCTGAAGTCGGCGACGGCGGCGGCCATCACCACGACGTCGGCGCCCGGCGCCACGGCGCCCACCGCATCGGCCATCTGGGCGGCCGTCTCGACGCGGACGACGTCGGCGCCCGGCGGCGGCGCCAGCCCCACCGTCGTGACCAGCGTGACCTTGGCGCCACGGGCGGCCGCCTCGTCGGCGATGGCGTGGCCCTGCTTGCCCGACGACCGGTTCCCCACGAAGCGGACGGGGTCGATGGGCTCGCGGGTGCCGCCGGCGGTGACCAGCACGTGCAGGCCGGTCAGGTCGCGCGCCGTGGCCAGGACCCGCTCGACGGCGGCCACGATCGTCTCGGGGGACGCCAGGCGGCCCTCGCCCACGTCGCCGCCGGCCAGCCGGCCGGACTCGGGTTCGACCACGTGGACGCCGCGCCGGCGCAGCGTGGCGACGTTCTCGCGCACGGCCGGGTGGCGCCACATCTCGGTGTGCATCGCCGGGCACACCACGACCGGCGCCTCGGTGGCCAGAAGGGTGGCCGTGAGCAGGTCGCTGGAGATGCCGGCGGCGTAGGCGCCCAGCACGCGGGCGGTGGCCGGGACCACCAGCACGAGGTCGGCGCTCTGGCCCAGGCGGGTGTGCGGGATCGGGTCGCCGTCCGCGAACAGCGAGGTGTGCACCGGTTCGGAGGCCAGCGCGGAGAAGGTCGTCTCGCCGACGAAGCGGGTGGCGCCGCGGGTCAGCACCGGCGCCACATGGGCGCCGGCGTCGACGAGGCGGCGACACACCTCGATCGCCTTGTAGGCGGCGATGCCGCCGGAGACTCCCAGGACGATGCGCCGCCCGACGATCACCTGGGGGCCTAGGACTCGGCTGGGGCGTCGTCGACGGCGGCGAGGCCCTCGCCCTCGGCGCCGTCGCCCGGCCGCACCGGGACGATCTTGTCGCCGGCGATCTCCTCGAAGGCGATCGAGAGGGGCTTGCGGGCGACCGAGGTCACCTGCGGCGGCACGATGGGCCCCAGGCCCTCGCCCAGCTGCCCGAAGTAGGCGTTGATCTGACGCGCCCGCGTCGAGCTCAGCGTGACGAGCGAGAACTTGGACCCCGCCCGCTCGAGCAGCTCCTCGATGGAGGGGTTCATCATCGTGTCTTGGCGAGTCGCCATGGAGCGCTGGACCTCGAGCCGGGTAGCAGGGGGGTGAACGGTCGGCCAGCGTACCCGGTGGACGCCCGCGACCGGAACTACCAGGCCCGTGGGCCTCTCGGCGCCCGTAGCGCTCGGGCGCGCCTACCAGGGGTGACGCCGGGCGGCGTCGACGATTGCCCCGGCCACCTCGGCCGGCGACAGGGCGCCCGAGTCGAGCACCAGGTCGTAGGCCGACAGGTCGGCGAGGTCGAGGCCGTAGAGCGCGAGGTAGCGATCGCGCTCGACCCTCTGGCGTTCGGCGTTCTCGGCGGCCGCCTGCTCGACGGTGATGCGCTCCCGGGCCGCCACCCGCCGGGCCCGCACCTCGGGGGCGCAGTCGACCCAGGTGGTGACGGCGGGGAACTCGTCGATCCGGGCGATCCACCCGGCCAAACGGGACTCGATGACCACGTCACCCTTGCGGGCCCGGGCGGCGAGTCGGGTGTCGAGCTCGACGTCCACCTCGGGGTGCGTGGCGGCGTACGCCCCGAACGTCCCGAGGCTCATGGCTCGCTCGGCGGCCATGGCCCGGAACACCTCGCCCCCGGGCAGGAGCTCGAGGGCGAGGGCTCGGGCGACTCGTGTCGATGCGGTGGTGGTGCCCGAGCCCGGAGGGCCGGAGACCGTGATCAGCAAGGACAGCGGGTGACGTCAGCCGGAGAAGGCGGCCAGCAGCGACTTGCGCTGCTGCTCGCCCAGGCCGCGTACGCGGCGGGTGTCGGCGATGCCGATCTCTTCCATCGCTCGCCGGGCCCGGACCTTGCCGACGCCGGGCAGCGACTCGAGAACGGCCAGCACCTTCATCTTGCCGACGGTGTCGTTGGCGTCGGCCTGGTCGAGGAGCTCCTTCAGGCTCAGCGAGCCCATCTTGAGCTTCTCCTTCAGCTCGGCACGAGCACGACGCGCCTCGGCGGCCTTGGCAAGGGCTGCTTCGCGCTGCTCGGCTGTCAATTGGGGAGGCTGCGGCATAGGCGCGCACGTTAGCCCACACCAGGGCACCCTCTGCGACATGGATGCCGCGAAAGGCCTCGGGCGGCGGGCCGACCCCGCATCGGCCGGGCCGCCGCAGCCGCCGGAACGGCCCCTGGTCAAAGCCCGGCGACGAGCGCGCGGGCCGCGGCGGCGGGGTCGGCGGCGCGGGTGACGGGGCGCCCGACGACCAGGATGTCGGCCCCGGCGGCGAGCGCGCCGGCGGGCGTGGCGACCCGGCCCTGGTCGTCGACGGCGGCGCCGGCGGGCCGGATCCCGGGGGTGACCAGCACGGCACGCGGCGCCAGCTGGCGGACCTCGTGGACGTCCGGTGCCCCGCACACGAAGCCGCCGCAACCCGCCTCCAGCCCGGCGGTGACCCGCTGGTGCAGGACATGCGTGTTGGCCTCGGGCTCGCTGGTCAGCACCGTCACGCCCAGCGCCACGGGGTCGGGCAGGTCGGCCTCGGCGGCCCCGGTCCGCAGGCCCTCGACGCCGGCACGCAGCATGGCCTGGCCGCCGGCGGCGTGGATCGTCAGGTAGCGCGCCCCGAGGGCGCCCACGACCCGGGCGGCCCGCCCGACCGTCGTGGGGATGTCGTGGAACTTGAGGTCGACGAAGACGTCGAAGCCCAGGTCGCGGAGGGCACCGACAGCCTCGGGGCCGGCGGCGCCGTACAGCTCGAGGCCGACCTTGGCGACGCCGAACCACGGCGCCAGCTGCTGGGCGAGCCGCTGGGCCACCACCAGGTCGTCGACGTCGAGCGCCAGGGCGAGGCGGCGGCGCACCTCGTCCGACGCCCGGTCGCGCCCGTCCCGCCGCTCGCCGGCCCCGTTGCCCGTCGGTGGGCTCGCCATCGCACTCTCCCCCATGTCGTCGCTCGTGTCGGTCGTTCGCTCGTGCCGGCCGGTCGCCGCCGGCCGCTCAGTGGTCCCAGGGCGCGGCCACGGCGCCCACCAGCTCGCTGAGGGCTGCCACGCCCTGGCGGGCCGCCCACGCCGCCAGCTCGTCCCGCACGCGGGCGGGCGCCCGGGGGTGGGCGAACGTGGCCGTCCCCACCTGCACCGCGCTCGCCCCGGCCAGGACCAGCTCGGCGGCATCGGCGCCCGAGGCGACCCCGCCCACGCCGACGATCGGCAGGTCCGGCAGAGCTTGGTGGACGTCGAAGACCGCCCTCACGGCCACGGGGTGGATCGCCGGCCCCGACAGCCCGCCGCCCCGCCCGCCCGCGCCGAGGCGGAACCGGCGCGTCTCGGGGTCGATGGCCATGCCCAGCACGGTGTTGACCAGCGTGACCGCCTCGGCGCCAGCGTCACGGGCGGCGGCGGCGACCGCCACGAGCTCGGACGTGTTCGGGCTGAGCTTGGCCCACAGCGGCCGGTCGAGGGCGCCGACGACGGCGGCGATCGCGTCCCGGGTGTCGGCGGCCGAGTGGGCGAACAGTTGGCGGCCCGCCTCGGAGTTCGGGCACGACAGGTTGGCCTCGACCGCCACCACTGCGTCCGGGGCGCCGGCCAGCAGGGCGGCGGCCTTCTCGTACTCGGCCACCGACCGCCCCCAGACCGACGCCACGACGCGGGCGCCGGTGGCGGCGAGGGCGGGCAGGTCGTCGACGAGCCAGGCCGCCACGCCCGGCCCCTGGAGCCCGACCGAGTTGATCATCCCGGCCGGCGTCTCGTGGACCCGCAGGGGCGGGTTCCCCGGCCACGGCTCGGCGTGGAGCGACTTGACGACGACCGCCCCGAGGGCGCCGAGGTCGAGGTAGGGCGCCAGCTCGGCGCCGTGCCCGGACGTCCCCGAGGCGGTCATCACGGGGTTGGGCAGGACGACCGACCCGACGCGAGCGGTCAGGTCGACGGCCTCCCTCCGGCGAGGGCTCGTCCGGCGCCGCGGCCTCACGGGCGGACCGGCACCAGGCCCTGGTGCTCCTGCAGCGTGCGGACGCGCAGGCGGTGCTGCGTCCGGTCGAGCGTGGACTCGGCGGCGGCCAGGGCGGCGGCCGCCGTGGTCAGGCAGGGGATGCGGGCGGCGCCGGCCGCCGAGCGGATGTAGGCACCGTCGGCCCGGGCGCCCCGCCCGCGGGGGCTGTTGACCACCAGCTGGACCTTCCCGGCGCCGATGAGGTCGAGCGCCGTCGGTAGGCCGGCCGTGTCGGACTCACCGTTCGAGCCGATCTTGGCCACCTGCTGTGCCACCGGGACGCCGGCGCCCTCCAGGTGGGCGGCGGTCCCGGCCGTGGCGGCGATCTCGAAGCCCAGCTCGACGAACTGGGCGGCGGCCCGCACGCCGGCGTCCTTGTCCCGGTCGGCCAGCGACAGGAACACCATGCCCGACTCGGGCAGCCGGTCCCCCGCCGCCACCTGCGACTTCCCGAAGGCGAGGCCGAACGTGCGGTCGATGCCCATGACCTCGCCCGTGGAGCGCATCTCCGGCCCGAGGACCGAGTCGACGTCCGGGAAGCGGTCGAAGGGCAGCACGGCCTCCTTGACGGCGATCTGGCCGGTCTGCACGGGGTCGCGGAGCAGGCCCTCGTCCCGCAGCGACGCCAGCGTGGCCCCGGTCATCACGCGGGCGGCCACCTTCACGAGCGGGACCCCGGTGGCCTTGGCCACGAACGGCACCGTCCGGCTGGCGCGGGGGTTCGCCTCGATGACGAAGACCTGGCCCTGCTTGACGGCGTACTGGACGTTGATGAGCCCCCGGACGTCGAGGGCGTCGGCCAGGCGGCGGGTGTAGTCCTCCAGGACGCCGACCGTGCGGGCGTCCAGCGAGTTGGGCGGCAGCGAGCAGGCCGAGTCGCCGGAGTGGACGCCCGCCTCCTCCACGTGTTCCATCACGCCACCGATCACGACCTCGCCGGTGTGGTCGCGCAGGGCGTCGATGTCCACCTCGGTGGCGTCCTCCAGGAACCGGTCGACGAGGACCGGCCGGGAGGCGGACAGGCCGCCCTCCTTGCCCAGGCTGCCGAAGTTGGCCAGCTCGGCCATGGCGGCCCGCAGGCCGTCGTCGTCGTAGACGATCTCCATGGCCCGGCCGCCCAGCACGTACGACGGGCGCAGCAGCGCGGGGTAGCCGATCCTCCGGACGATTGCGAGCGCCTGGTCCACGCTCGTGGCCGTGCCCCCCGCCGGCTGGGGGATCTCCAGTCGCGCGCACAACGCGTTCCACCGTTCGCGGTCCTCGGCCGCGTCGATCGACGCCGGCGAGGTGCCGAGGACCAGCTCGGGCGGCAGCGACGACGCCAGCTTGAGCGGCGTCTGGCCGCCGAGCGCCACGACCACGCCCGCCAGCGTCCCGGACGCCCGCTCGGCGTCGATCACGTTGAGCGCGTCCTCGAGCGTCAGCGGCTCGAAGTAGAGACGGTCGGAGGTGTCGTAGTCCGTGGAGACCGTCTCCGGGTTGCAGTTGAGCATCACGGTCTCGTAACCGGCGTCGGCCAGGGCGAAGCTGGCGTGGACGCAGCAGTAGTCGAACTCGATGCCCTGGCCGATCCGGTTCGGGCCGGAGCCGAGGATCAGCACCTTGTTCCGGTCGGACGGGACGACCTCGTCCTCGTCCTCCCACGTGGAGTAGTGGTACGGGGTCGCTGCCGCGAACTCCGCACCGCACGTGTCGACGGTCTTGTACGTCGGCAGGACGCCGACGGCGAGCCGGCGGGCACGCACGTCCGCCTCGTCGAGGCCCCAGAGCCAGGCCAGCTGGGCGTCGCTGAAGCCGAGCTTCTTGGCCCGCTTCCAGCCGCGCCGCGTGAGGCCGTCCGGCCCGACCCGGGCCAGGTGCGCCCGCTCCTCGACCACGCGCAGGACCTGGTCGAGGAACCACGGGTCGACCCTGGTCCGCTCGGCCAGGGTCTCGACGGGGATGCCGCGGCGCAGCGCCGCCTCCAACTGGAACGGCCGGTCGGGTGTGGCCTGTGCCGCCTGGGTGAGCAGCTCCTCGTCGTCGAGCCGGTCGAGCCCGGCCTCGCCGGCGTCGCAGTTGAGCCCGCTCCGCCCGTGCTCGAGGCTGCGCAGCGCCTTCTGCAGCGACTCGGGGAAGGTCCGGCCGATGGCCATGGCCTCGCCGACGGACTGCATCGAGGTGCCGAGCACGCCGGGCGTCCCGGGGAACTTCTCGAACGCCCAGCGCGGCACCTTGGTGACCACGTAGTCGATGGTCGGCTCGAAGCTGGCCGGCGTCTTGGCCGTGATGTCGTTGGGGACCTCGTCGAGCGTGTAGCCCACGGCGAGCTTGGCGGCGATCTTGGCGATCGGGAAGCCGGTGGCTTTGGACGCCAGGGCGGAGGACCGGCTCACCCGGGGGTTCATCTCGATGATGACCATGTCGCCGTTGGACGGGTCCAACGCGAACTGGACGTTCGAGCCGCCCGTCTCGACGCCGACGCGCCGGATGCAGGCGAACGCCGCGTCCCGCATGAGCTGGTACTCGACGTCGGTGAGCGTCTGGGCGGGCGCCACCGTGATCGAGTCGCCCGTGTGGACGCCCATCGGGTCGAGGTTCTCGATCGAGCAGACGACCACGCAGTTGTCGGCCCGGTCGCGCATGACCTCGAGCTCGTACTCCTTCCACCCGGCGATCGAGCGCTCGATCAGGATCTCGGAGATCGGGCTCGCCTCGAGGCCGTTGGCGGCCATGCGGCGGAACTCGTCCGGCGTGGCAGCGATGCCGGTCCCCCGGCCGCCGAGGATGTACGCCGGGCGGATCACGACCGGAAGCCCGATCCGCTCGATCGCCGCCTCGGCCTCGTCCAGCGTGTGGGCGGTTGCCGAGGCGGGCACGGCGAGCCCGATCTCCTGCATGGCGGCCTTGAAGCGCTCGCGGTCCTCGGCCGTGGCGATGGCCTCGGCGTTGGCGCCGATGAGCTCCGGCGTGCCCGGGGCGCCCACGACGCCCCACTCGACCAGCTCCATCGCCAGGTTGAGGGCGGTCTGGCCCCCCAGCGTCAGCAGGACCGCGTCCGGCCGCTCGCGCTCGATGATCGCCGCCAGGTGCTCGGCGTCGAGCGGCTCGACGTAGGTGGCGTCGGCGAAGTCGGGGTCGGTCATGATCGTGGCCGGGTTGGAGTTGGCCAGGATCACGCGATAGCCCTCGGCCCGGAGGACCTTGCAGGCCTGCGTGCCCGAGTAGTCGAACTCGCACGCCTGGCCGATGACGATCGGCCCGGCGCCGATGAGCAGGATCGACTCGATGTCCGTCCGCTTGGGCATCTAGCTGCTGGTCCTCCTGCTTCGATCGGTACCGATGTCGCCGCGGTGGCTCGTCGTCCGGCGGCGAGAGGGCGGCGACATCCCTGCCGAATCGATCAGGTCGGCGAACTGGGCAAAGAGGTAGCGGGCGTCGTGGGGGCCCGGGCCTGCCTCGGGGTGGTACTGGACCGAGAACGCCCGCAGCGACGGCGCCGCCACGCCCTCGATCACCCCGTCGTTAAGGTTGACGTGGGTGACCACCACGTCCGGGCCCATCGAGCCCTCGACCACGGCGTAGTTGTGGTTCTGGCTGGTGATCTCGACCGCCCCACCGGCCAGCCGGCGGACCGGGTGGTTCCCGCCGTGGTGGCCGAACGGCAGCTTGTGCGTCGCACCGCCCAGCGCCGTGCCGAGCAGCTGGTGGCCGAGGCAGATCCCGAAGACGGGCACCTCGCCGAGCAGGCCGCGGATGGCGTCGACGGCGTAGCCGACGGCGGCCGGGTCGCCCGGCCCGTTGGACAGGAACACGCCATCCGGCTCGCGAGCCAGCACCTCGGCCGCCGTGGTGCCGGCCGGGACCACGGTGACCTCGCCGAGGCCGGCCAGCTGGCGGAGGATCGTCCGCTTGATGCCGAAGTCGTAGGCGACGATCCGTCGGCCGGCGGCGACCCCCCGGGCGTCGGCGGCGACGGCGTAAGGCTCGGCACAGCTCACGACCGCGGCGAGGTCCTGCCCGTCCGTGCCGGGCTCCGCGGCCGCGGCCGCCTTGAGCGTGACCTCGTCGGCGTCGCCGAAGGCGCCGGGCATCGCCCCCGCCTCGCGGATGTGCCGGGTGAGCCGCCGCGTGTCCACGCCGGCGATGCCGGGGATCTCATGGCGGGCGAGCCAGGCGTCGAGGTCGTCGGTGGCGCGCCAGTTGGACCGGCGCCGAGCCAGGTCGCGCACGACCACACCGCGGCAGGCGGGCCGGGCGGCCTCGTCGTCCTCGGCGTTGACCCCGTAGTTGCCGATGTGGGGGTAGGTGAAGGCGATGACCTGGCCGGCGTAGCTGGGGTCGGAGATGACCTCCTGGTAGCCGGCCAGCACGGTGTTGAACACCACCTCGCCGCCGGCCACGCCCCCGGGCGCCTCGGCGCCGATCAGCTCGCCCTCGAACACCGACCCGTCGGCGAGGACGAGCGTCCCCTCGCGGACCGTCACGATGCCACCCACTGCATGGTCATGCACTGTAGTGAATAGATGTGCAGAGTGCTTATTCCCGGGCTCATCGCTGGGCCTCGCCGTCGACGACGACCGGCTCGCCGGCCAGCAGCGTGTGGCGCACCTTCCCGGTGAGGCGCATGCCGGCGTAGGGCGTGTTGCGGCTCCGGCTGGCCAGGGCGTGTGGGTCGACGACCCACTCGGCCGCCGGGTCGACCACGGCGAGGTTGGCGACCCGGCCGGCCTCGACCGCCCCGCCGTGGGCGTCGTCGGCGCCGAGGATGCGGGCCGGCCGCCACGACATCAGCTCGAACACCCGGGCCGGCGGCAGGTCGAGGTGGGTCAGTGCCACGGCCAGTGCCGTCTCCAGGCCCAGCATCCCGGGAGGGGCCTGGTCGAACGGCTGCTCCTTGGCCTCGGGGGCATGGGGGGCGTGGTCGGTGGCGATGCAGTCGACGGTCCCGTCGGCCAGGCCGGCGCGCACGGCGGCGACGTCGTCGTCGGTCCGCAGCGGCGGGTTGACCTTGAACACCGTGTCGTAGCCGGCGCAGCTCGCGTCGGTGAGCGTGAGGTGGTGGGGCGTCGCCTCGCACGTCACGGCGATGCCGTCGGCCTTCGCCTGGGCCGCGAGCGCCACCGAGCGGCGGGTCGACAGGTGCTGGAGGTGGACGCGGGCGCCGGTGAGGCGGGCCAGGGCGATGTCGCGCATGACCATCAGCTCCTCCGCCTCGGCGGGCTGGCCGGGGATGCCCAGCCGGGACGACCAGGCCCCCTCGTGCATGTGGCCGCCCGAGGCGAGGACCGCGTCCTCGCAGTGCTGGGCCAGCGTGACGCCGAGGCCCCGGGCGTACTCCATGGCCCGCCGCATCAGGCGGGCGTCCTGCACGCCGCTGCCGTCGTCGGTGAAGAACCGCACGCCCAGTTCCGCCAGCTCGCCCATGGGGCTGAGCCGTTCCCCCGCCCGTCCCACCGTGATCGTCCCCGACGTGCGGACCTCGCAGCAGGTGCCCCGGCCCAACTCCAGCACCTCGCGGGCCACGCCGGCCGAGTCGATGGCGGGCTCGGTGTTGGGCATGGCGAGCACGCAGGTGAACCCGCCCAGGGCGGCGGCCCGGGCGCCGGTCTCGACGGTCTCGGCCTCCTCCCGGCCGGGCTGGCGCAGGTGGGTGTGCAGGTCCACCAGGCCCGGCGTGACAAGGCAGCCGCCGGCGTCGAGCACGAGGTCGCCGCCGTCGGCCCCCACGCCCTCGCCGACGGCGGCCACGCGGCCGCCCTCGACGACGACGTCGGCCCGGCGCTCGCCGGAGGCGTCGACGACGCGACCCCCACGGATGACGATCGACTTGCCGGTCACGCTGCTCCTCTTCTCTGCGCGCTCGGGTGGCCCGGCGGGCTCGCGAAAAACGACCCGACCGGCTCGGACAGCCGCTCGGGTCGGACGGAACGGGTCACTGGTCGGCGCTCGGGCCGGCCGGCGGGCTGGAGGGCGTCAGGACGGGCAACGGCCGGTCGGCCGGCCCGCCGGGGGTGGTGGCGCTCCGGGGCGGGACGACCGGCCCCGAGCCGAGCAGCTCGAAGAGCACCGCCATGCGGACCGCCACGCCGTTGCGGACCTGGTCGATGACGGCGGACCGCGGCAGCTCGGCGACGTCTGCGGCGATCTCGACCCCGCGGTTCATCGGGCCGGGGTGCATGACCAGGGACTTGTCGCCCATTGTGTCGACCCGGCGCGCGGTGAGTCCGTAGCGGGCCGTGTACTCGCGTAGCGACGGGACCAGCGCCTCGGTCATGCGTTCGCGCTGCATGCGGAGCAGGTAGACGACGTCGAGGTCGCCCAGGACGGCATCGAGGTCGTGGGACACCCGCACCGGCCAGCCGTCGAGGTTGGGCGGCAGCAGGGTGGGCGGCGCCACGAGCGTGACCTCGGCCCCGAGGAGGGAGAACGCCCACACGTCGCTGCGGGCCACCCGGCTGTGGGCGATGTCTCCGACGATGGCGATGCGCATGCCCTCGAGGTCGCCGAGGTGGGCCCGAATCGTGTAGCAGTCCAGCAGGGCCTGGGTCGGGTGCTCGTGCCAGCCGTCGCCGGCGTTGACCACGGCGGCGTCGACCCACCGGGCGACCTGGGCCGGCACGCCCGAGGACGTGTGGCGGACCACGATGGCGTCGACACCCATGGCCTCGATCGTCTGGACCGTGTCGCGCAGCGACTCGCCCTTGCTCACCGACGAGCTGGACACGCTGAAGTTCAGGGTGTCGGCCGAGAGCCGCTTGGCCGCCTGCTCGAAGCTGAGCCGGGTGCGCGTCGAGTCCTCGTAGAAGAGCCACGACACCGTGCGGCCCTGCAGGGCCGGCACCTTGGGGACCCGCCGGCGCCCCACCTCGGCGAAGGCGTCGGTGAGGCCTAACAGGTGGTCGACCTCGTCCCGGGTCAGGTCGGCGACCGCCAGCAGGTGCTTCACCAGCGGCCCTCCTTGTGGACCTCGCCGATCTCGACCCCGTCGAGCGTGGCGTTGACCGCTTCGTCGCGTCGGGTCGGCAGGTTCTTGCCCACGTAGTCGGGCCGGATGGGCAGCTCGCGGTGCCCCCGGTCGATCATCACCGCCAGCTGGACCGCCCGCGGCCGGCCGTACGTGTGGACGGCGTCGAGCGCGGCCCGGATCGTCCGCCCCGTGAAGAGCACGTCGTCGACGAGGACGACGACCTTGCCGGTCAGGTCGCAGGGGATCTCGGTCACCGTCGACTGCAGCACCGGCCGCAGGCCGATGTCGTCACGGTGGAACGCCACGTCGAGCGTGCCGGTCGGCGGGCGCACCCCGTCGATCTTCTCGAGGGCGTTCGCCATCTCGTCGGCGAACGGGACCCCGCCCGTCTGGAGGCCGATGAGCACGACGTCCTCGATGCCCTGGTTGGCCTCGACGACCTCGTTGGCCATGCGCCACACGGCCCGGCGGACGTCGTTGAAGTCGAGGACCTGCGTGCGGGCAATGAAAACGCCCCCGAACGGGGGCGAGTTGCGACGTTCGCGCTCGGCCATGCGGGACCTCCCGACTTTCCTGTCCGTCCGGGCCTCGCCGGGCCCGCTTCACGGTCAGGCGCGGAGGTTAGCAGCGCCGATCGCCCAGATCGCAGACCCGGCGGCCTGGCCCCGCAGCCGGTAGCCGGTCCGCCCCAGCACGCCGGCCGCGCGGTGGTCGCCCGGCGCCGTGCGGGCCCACAGCTGGCGCAGCGCCAGCCCCCGGCTGCGGTCGGCGCCGGCGGCGTGCAGGGCCCACACCGTGACGACGCGGACGGCCGCGGTCGCCAGCCCCTTCCCCCGGGCGTCCGGTGCCAGCCAGAACCCCACCTCGGCACGGCCGGCGCGGTCGAGGTGGGCGAGCCCGACCTCGCCGAGCACGGCCGTCGCGTCTTCGCCCCGGCTCACCACCAGGTCGAGGGCGAGGCCGCGGCTGCGGCGCTCGGGCTCGCCGACGATCCAGGTGCGGGCGGCCGCCACGCTCGTGTCCGCCGGGACCTGCGTGCGGGCCGCCACCTCCGCGTCGGCCCAGGCGGCGGCGAGGGCCTCGGCGTCGCCGTCGTCGCCCCAGGGCCGCAGGACGATGCCGGTGAGGCGGTCCGCCAGAGGCGGGTACGGCAACGGCAGCGCCCGCACCTCAGGAGTCGTCGAGCTCGTCGGTGTCGTCGAGCCCGGTGTCGTCGGTGTCGTCGTCCCCGGGCAGCAGGCCCGTCGCCTGCAGCACGGCCTCGAGGTCGGCTGCGCCCGTGAACAGGTGTCCCTGCATGCCGGCCTCGCGGGCGCCGATCACGTTCCCGGGCCGGTCGTCGACGAACAGGCAGCGCTCGGGCGGCGTGCCGATGTGGCGGGCGGCGGCCAGGTAGGCGGCCGGCTCGGGCTTGATGGCTCCGATGGCGGCCGAGCCGACGACGGCGTCGAAGCGGTCGGCGATGCCGGAGCTGCGCAGGTCGTCGACGAGCCGGGTGCTGGCGTTGGACATGAGCGCCACCGGCGCCTCGACCCGCACGGCGTCGACCAGGCGGAGGACCTCGCCGTCGATGTCCCACGACGTGGCGGCGAAGCCCTTGGCCACGGCCTCGGCGGCCACGGGGTGTTCGGCGGCGACGGCCTCCCCGATGGCGGCGCACCAGTCGTCGAAGGCCAGCTCGCCGCGCATGGCCGCCTCGAGCCGCACGGGGGCGAAGGCTGCGGCGCCGACCGTACCGGCGGGCAGCCCGAGGCCATCCTCGATCCTGCTCACGGCGTCGGGGTGCCAGTGGCGGATCACGCCGTCGAGGTCGATGACCAGCGCGTCCGCCGGGCGCAGGGCCACGTCGGGCACGCTGACGTCGGACGGCGGCCCGGATGCGCGGGGGTGGGCGATGTCGGCCGTGGCGGGCTCGGCCGCGGCGGGGCGCTCGGGGCGGCGGCGGCCGGACGAGGTGACGACGACGGGGCGGGCCTCGTCGGGCACGTCCTCGGGAGCCACCTCGTGGACCTCGACGTCCTCGACCTCGTCGGCGACGGCGTCATCCTTGGCCAGGTCGGCGGCGGCCTGGTCCCACTCGGCGGGAGCGGCGGCGCCACCCCGGGTCACGCCGGCGATGGCCGACAGGACGCCGTTGACGAAGCGCGGCGACTGGTCGGTCCCGTAGCGGCGGGCCAGGACGACCGCTTCGTTGATGACGACGGCCTGCGACCGGTCGTGGCGGTCCAGCAGCTCGTACGTGGCGAGCCGCAGGACGGCCCGGTCGAGCGCGGCCAGGCGGGCGAGCGTCCACTTGGGCGCCACGCGCTCGCGCAGGATGGCGTCGATGCGGTCGCGGTTGGCCTCGACGCCGGCGACCAGCTCGATCGCCATGTCGGCGGGGGCGACGGGCAGGGCCGCCACGACGTCCTCGACCGGTAGTCCCTTGACCTCGGCCTCGTAGAGCAGCTCGAGCGCCCGGTCGCGGGCGGCCCGGCGGCTCTCGACCTCGGTCGGTTCGAGCTCGCTCACGCCCGGGTCAGGTACTCGCCGCTGCGCGTGTCGACCTTGATGCGCTCGCCCTTCTCGACGAAGAGCGGCACCTGGACGACCAGGCCGGTCTCGACCGTCGCCGGCTTGCGGGCGCCCGACACGCGATCACCCTGGATGCCCGGCTCGGTCTCGACGACAGACAGCTCGACCGCGGCCGGCATGTCGGTGCCGATGATCTCGTCCTTGCAGAACTGCAGCGTCATCGTCGAGCCCTCGACGATGAAGTTGGCGCTGCTGCCCAGCGACGCCGGGGGGACGCTGAGCTGCTCGTACGTCTCGCCGTCCATGAACACGTAGTCGGTGCCGTCGCGGTACAGGTACTGCATCTCGCGCTTGTCGACGTTGGCACGCTCGACCTTCTCGTCGGCGCGGAAGGTGCGGTCGAGCACGTTGCCGGTGCGCACGTTGCGCAGCGTGGTCCGCACGAAGGCCGGGCCCTTGCCGGGCTTGACGTGCTGGAAGTCGACGACCTGGAACAACCCCTCGCTGAGGTCGAGGGTCATGCCCTTCTTCAGGTCGTTGGTGGAGGTGGCGACCATCGACGGTGCTCCTGGCGCGGCGTTGGGGCGTATCGGGTAGGGAGTGCGCCCGGAGGCGCTAGGCGTCTCGCCCCTTGGGCGCTCGCGTCAGCGTGCGGCTGCCCTCGGGGGTGACCACGACCGTGTCCTCGACGCGGACGCCGCCGTGCTCGGCGAGGTACACCCCGGGCTCGACGGTCACGACGTGGCCGTCGGCCAGCGTAGCATCGGCACTGAAGGAGACCCTCGGTGCCTCGTGGATGTCGAGGCCCACCCCGTGGCCCGTCCCGTGGATGAACAGGTCTTCCCAGCCGGCCTCGCGGATCACCGCCCGGCACGCCTCGTCGACGTCCTTGACGGTGACGCCGGCCCGCACCGCGGCCACCCCGGCGGCCTGCGAGGCATGCACGACCTCGTACATGCGGGCCTGCGTGGCGCTGGGCTCGCCGACCATGACGGTCCGGGTCATGTCGGAGTGGTAGCCGTCGACCAGCGCCCCGAAGTCGATGACGACGAGGTCGCCCTCCTCGATGCGCCGGGTGCCCGCCCGGTGGTGGGGACGGGCCCCGTTCGGCCCCGAGGCCACGATGGTGTCGAAGCTGGGGGCCTCGGCGCCGGCCCGCCGCATCTCCCACTCCAGCTCGAGGGCGAACTCGCTCTCGGTCGGCCCCTCGGTGAGCCGGTGGCGGACGGTGGCCAGCGCGTCGTCGGCGATCCCGCAGGCGGCCTCCAGCCGGGCGATCTCGCCGGCGTCCTTGACCTGGCGGAGCTGCTCCACCACGCCACCGGTCGCCACCAGGTCGGCGTGCGGGAACCAGGCGTCGGCGAAGCGCTGCTGCTGCGCCCAGGTGACGTCCTCGGCCTCCAGGCCGATCGTACGCAGGGCCTTGGCCGGCCGCTGGAGGTGGTCGCGCTGCTCGTCGGACGTCCGCCCCACGGCGATCGCAGCCGGGACCCCGCCCGCGCCGAGCTCCAGGGCGGCCTGGTCGCGGTAGCGCCCATCGGTGACGAACACCAGCTCGTCGGGCGTGACCAGCAGGAGCGCCGCGCTGCCGGTGAACCCGGTGAGGTAGCGGACGTTCGTCAGGTTGGTGACGAGCAGGCCGTCGCAGCCGGCGTCGGCCAGCGCCTCGCGCAACCTCGGCGCCCGGCCGGCCACGTCCATCGTCGGGAGGGTCGCGAGGTCCAGGGCCATCGCGGCAGCTTACGGGCGTTACGGAGCGTGGTCCCGCTGCTAATCGATTTCGTCCGCACCGTGGTCTGCGGTTCCCTTCGGTGGTGGAGATCGACGCGCTGACCGTGTTCTGTGGATCGTCGCCCGGGGCCGACCCGGCGCACATGGCGTCCGCCTCGGCGTTGGGGGGCGGCCTCGCCGACCGGGGCGTGACCCTCGTGTACGGCGGCGGGCACGTGGGGCTGATGGGCGCCGTCGCCGACGGCTGCCTGGCGGCGGGCGGGCGCGTGGTGGGCGTGATGACCCGGGCGCTGGTCGACCGCGAGATCGCCCACCGGGGCATCTCGTCGCTGGAGGTCGTGGAGACGATGCACGAGCGCAAGGCCCGCATGGCCGACCTGGCGGACGGGTTCGTGATGCTGCCCGGCGGCTTCGGGAGCCTCGACGAGTTCTGCGAGGTCCTGACCTGGACGCAGCTCGGCATCCACCGCAAGCCGTGCGCGCTCCTCGACGCCACCGGGTTCTTCGCGCCCCTGGTGGCCCAGTTCGACCGGGCCGTCGACCAGCGCTTCGTGAAGCCCGAGCACCGCGCGCTCGTGCTGTCGGCGGCGTCGGTCGTCGACCTGTTCGGCCGGCTGGCCGCCTGGGAGCCGACCTACGCCGACAAGTGGCTCGACCGCACCGACCGCTGAGGGCGCGGCCGGGCCCGGCTGGGCCAGGAGGGTCCGGCTAGGCCAGGAGCGTATCGATCGCCCGGATCGCCAGGTCGTAACCCTGCCCGCCAAGGCCCGTGATCGTGCCGGTGGCGACCGGGGAGACCACGCTCGTGTGGCGCCAGGGCTCGCGGGCGTCGGGGTTGCTGAGGTGGACCTCGACGACCGGGCCCTCGAACGCCCGCAGGGCGTCGTGGATGCCCCAGGCGTAGTGCGTGAACGCGCCCGGGTTGATCACGATCGCCGCCACCCGCCCGCGGGCCTTCTGGATGGCGTCCACCAGCTCGCCCTCGTGGTTGGACTGGACGTGTTCGACCGCCAGCCCCGCCGCCTCGGCCTGCGTGCGGGCGCGGGCGACGTGCTCCTGCAGGGTCGTCGTGCCGTAGACGCCGGGCTCGCGAGTGCCGAGCAGGTTGAGGTTCGGGCCGCTGAGCAGCAGGACGATGGGCGTGCCGGTCCGCCCGGCCGGGCCCTCGCCGGCCTCCCCGGCCGGGGCCGCGGGGGGCGGGGGCGGAAGGTCGGCGCCGGTGCCGAAGCCGCCGCGGCCGGCGTCGGCGTCCGGGCCCGAGGCGAAGTCGGCGCCGGGCGACGGGGCGACCGGGACCGCGGCGGTGACGTCGGCGATGCCGGCGTCCTCCATGAAGCCCACCTCGTCCGGGGGCGGCGGCGGGGCGAGGACCGGCGGGGTGGCCTCCGGCGCCGACACGGGGGCGGGCGGGATCGGCGGCGGCACCGGCTGGTCGGGGCCGGGGCCGGGGTCGGCGGCCGCGTCGGCATCGGCGTTCCCGCCGGCGGCGCTCTCGGGATCGGCGGCCCCGGAGGCACCCATGTCGGCGGCCGGCTGGTCATCGGCCGGCGGCACGCCGTCGGCGGGCAGGGCCACGGCCGGGGTGGACGCCCCCGGGGCGTCCGGCTCGTCGGACGAGGTGGGGCGGGGGGTGTCGGTCATCGGGCCGTCCGGGTGCGCAGGGAGTCGAGGGCCTGGCGGGCGTCGTCGGGGGGCACGCCGGCCACGACCTCGACGCCCGTCGGGCCGTCGAGGACGAACGTCAGCCCGTCGATCGCCTTCTTGTCCCGCGCCATGACCCGGACCAACTCGTCGTGGTCGACGCCGTCGGGCAGGGCGGTGACGAGCCCGTAGTCGCCGCCGACGACGCGGTGGTGGTCCCCGACGCGGGCGTCGTCGATGCGCCCGAGCCGGTGGGCCAGCTCGGCGGCGTACACGAGGCCGACCGCCACCGCCTCGCCGTGGCGCAGGTCGTAGCGGCCGACGGTCTCGAGGGCGTGGGCGAGCGTGTGGCCGTAGTTCAGCGTGGCGCGCCCCCGCGTGTCGGCGGGGTCCTCGCGCTCGTCGGCCGCCACCACCGCCGCCTTGATCCGGACGCAGGCGGCCACCCGCTCGTCCAGCGGAAGCGGCGTGAGGTCGTCGCCGGTGAGGAAGTGGTACTTGGCCATCTCGCCCAGCCCGCTGCGGCGCTCGCGCTCGGGCAAGGTGGCCAGCACGTCGGTGTCGCAGACGACGGCGGTGGGCTGCCAGAAGGCCCCGACCAGGTTCTTGCCCTCGGGCAGGTTGACCCCGGTCTTCCCGCCGATAGCGGCGTCGACCATGCCGAGCAGCGTGGTGGCCACGTGCACGATGCCGACGCCCCGGTGGTACACGGCGGCGGCGAAGCCGGCCACGTCGGTGACCAGGCCGCCGCCGACGGCGACCACGCAATCCTTTCGGGTCAGGCCCCACCGGGACCACGCCCGGCACAGGTCCTCGACCGTTGCCAGCGACTTGGCGTCCTCGCCGAGGCCGATCTCGAACACCTCGTGCTCGCGGCCCACCTCGACGGCGACGTCGACGCCCGGCTGGGTCACGACGGCCACCCGGCGGGCCGCCGCCGGCAGGAGGTCGGGCAGCGCCTTGCGGGCGCCGCCGCCCACGACCACGGGATAGGCGCCGCCCGGGACCGGGACGTCGACCCGGATCACCCGATCACCCCGGCGTCCACGGCCGCGGCCGACCCGGCGCCGGGCGTCCCGGTCGCGCCGCCGGCGGAGGCGGGAGCGGGGGCGGGCGTGGGCGCGGCCGACGTGGTGGGTACGGCCAGGGCGGCGATGTGGCGGGCCAGGGCCCGCTTCGGCTTGTCGTCGGCGGCGTGGAACGGCTCGACGTCGACCACGTGGTCGGCCACCTCGGCGTAGAGCGGCTCGCGCTCGGCCAGCAGCCGGCCCAGCGCCTCGGCCGGGTCGTCGGCCTGGGCCAGCAGTGGGCGGTGGGTCGGGTCGACCCGGCCGGCCAGGAACTCGACCGAGGCGCGCAGCCATACGACCGTGGTGCGGCCGGCGAGGGTTCGGCGGTTCTCCGGGCGGGCGACCACTCCCCCGCCGGCGGCGAGGACCAGCGGCAGCGGGCGGGCAACCAGCTCGGCGAGCACCTCGGCCTCGGCCCGGCGGAACGCCTCCTCGCCGCCGTGCCGGAAGATCTCGGGGATCACGCGGCCGGCCCGCAGCTCGACCTGCTCGTCGACGTCCGCGAAGGGACGGGCCAGCTCCTTGGCCAGCCGGCGCCCGACGGTCGTCTTGCCGACGCCCATCAGCCCCACCAGCACGACGTGCCGGGCGCCCTCGACCGGGCCGTCGCCCGCCGCCGGGCCGCCCGACCCGGGCCGCTCAGGCATCGCCGGCGGCCTGGGCGGCGACGGCGGCGTCGTAGCCGGCCTTGTTGCGGAGCAGCTCGTCGAGCGAGTCGCCGCCGAACTTGCGCAGGGCCTCCGCGGCCAGGACCAGCGCCACCATCGTCTCCCCCACCACGCCGGCGGCGGGGACGGCGGTCACGTCGGTGCGCTCCTTGAAGCTGACCGTCGACTCCTTGGTGTGGACGTCGACCGTCTCGAGCGTCGGCCGGTTCAGCGTGGCCAGCGGCTTCATGGCCAGGCGGCACACCAGCAGCTCTCCGGTCGACATGCCGCCCTCGACCCCGCCGGCCAGGTCCGACCGGCGCCTGTACGCCTGCGCCACCTCGTCCCAGTGGATCGGGTCGTGGGCCTGGCTGCCCGGGCGCCCCGCCACCTCGAAGCCGTCGCCGACCTCGACGCCCTTCACGGCCTGGATGCTCATGAGGGCCTGGGCGAGGAGGCCGTCGAGGCGCCGGTCCCAGTGGACGTGGCTGCCGAGCCCGACGGGCACGCCCGTGGCCAGGACCTCGACCACGCCGCCCAGGCTGTCGCCCTCCTTGGACACCGCCTTGACCTCGGCGACCATCGCCTCCTCGGCGGCGGCGTCGAAGCAACGGACGGGCGACTCGTCGATGCGCCCCTGGTCGTCGATCGTGGGCCGCTGCACCGCCTTCGACCGGACGGACCCCATCTGGATCACGTGCGACAGCACCGCCACGCCCAGGTGGCCGAGGAGCAGCTTGGCGACGGCGCCCGCAGCGACCCGGGCGGCGGTCTCGCGGGCCGAGGCCCGCTCGAGCACGTTCCGGGCGTCGTCGAAGCCGTACTTCTGCATGCCCGCGAGATCGGCGTGGCCCGGCCGGGGCTGGGTCAGCGGCGCCTCGGTGTGCCCGGGCTCGACCGCCATCTCGGCGTGCCACTTGTCGGACCGCTGCCACTCGGTGTTGCCGATCTCGATGGCCAGCGGCGACCCCAGCGTGCTGCCGTGGCGCACGCCGCCGAGGATCGTGACCTCGTCCTGCTCGAAGCGCATGCGGGGCCCGCGGCCGAACCCGAGGCGGCGTCGGGCCAGCTCGGACCGGATGTCGTCCACCTCGACCGGCAGGCCTGCCGGCAGCCCCTCGACGATCACGACGAGGGCGCGGCCGTGGGACTCGCCGGCAGTGAGGTACCTGAGCACCGCACGACCCTACCGCTGCCGCCGACGACGGCCCGCAGCGGTTCCCTGCTCAGGGGGCGGTCGCGGGGCGGAACCGGGCCGCCCCGCCACGGCGTCGGGAGGTGGTTCCCGGCGCCGGGCTCAGGGCGTCGGGCCGGTGGCGAGGAGCGTGGCGAGGGCGCCCAGCGCCATGGCCGGGCCGAAGGCGAACGGCCGGCTGCGTCGGTGGATCACGAGCAGGACGGTCCCCACCACGGTGCCGACGAGCCCGGCAGCGAACGCCGCCGCCAGGACCCCGGACAGCGGGCCGGCCAGCGGGTGGTCGGGTTCCCAGGCCACCCAGCCCACGACGGCGCCGATGACGACGGCCAGCCGGACGTCGCCGAAGCCGATCATCCGGGGCGACAGGGCCCAGGCCACGCCGAGGAAGCCGCCGTAGGCGGCGGCACCCCACGCCACGCCGACGAGAGCGTCCACCGGGCCGACCGCCACGGCGGCCCCGAGGACCGTGACGGCGAGGGCCAGGGCGGTGGCCCGCACGAACGGCGTGGGGATGCGGAGGTAGACGAGGTCGACGGCCGAGATCGCCACGAGCCCGGCTGCGCCGGCCAGCACCGCCGGCAGCTCGGGGGACCAGCCGAACCGCAGCCCCAACAAGCCGAAGGCGAGGCCTGTGGCCACCTCGACGCTCGCGGTCCAGCGGGGCCGCGGAGCACCGCACCGGCGGCACCGCCCGAGGGCGGCGGCCCAGGCGAGCCGGGGGACGCCGGCCCAGCGGGATTCGAGCGTCGCCCCGCAGCGCGCACAGCGCCGGGGCACGGTCGAGACCTCGCCGCGAGCCGGCTCGCGCCCCATCAGGGCCGGCACGACCACGTGGCGCCCGACCCAGGCCAGGACCGCCCGGCTCAGCACCGGGCCGACGACCACTACGCCCATCACCGCCAGGACGGCGGCCAGCAGCACGTCGGTCGCGTCCATGGCGCCCGCACGATAGGCAGGCGCGGCGACCCGGCTCTATGCGGCCGGGCCGCCGCCGGCCCAGACCTCGCGGGCACCGCGCAGCCGGGTGCGGAGGAGCGACGCCGCCCGGGACGAGTCGAGGCGGCAGTCCAGCGGGCGGTCGGGCGGGGCGGGCGCCCCCCGCACCGCGTGGCCGGCCACGAGGACACCCAGGTCGTAGCGGGACAGCGCGTGCGGCCCGGCCACGTGCAGGACGCCCGCCACGCCGGCGTGCTCGTCCTCGCACAGCTCGACCAGGGCGGCGGCCAGATCGTCCACCTGGACGGGGCACCGCACCTCGTTGGTGTAGAGGGTGGCGTCCGGGTCGCGGGCCAGGCGCTCGTGGGTCGAGGGCGGACGCCCCGGCCCTGCCAGGATCAGCGAGGTGCGGGCGACCACCGCGTCCGGCAGGCGGACGAGCACGCGGTCCTCGGCCTCGGCCTTGGCCTCGCCGTAGGCGGTGATCGGCGTGGGCACGTCCGCCTCGACGTAGGGCCGGCCGAGCCGGCCGTCGAACACGACGTCGGTGGACACCTGGACCAGGCGCGCGCGGACGGCGGCGGCGGCCTGCGCCACCGCGGCCGAGCCGTCGACGACGGTGGCCCGGGCGTACGGCCCGTCCTGGAGGTAGGCCGTGTGCACGATGGCGGCCGGCCGCAGGCCGTCGACCAGCTGGGCCACGCTCTCGGCGTCCCGGACGTCGAGGACGGCCTCGGCCAGCCCCGGGACCGGACGGCTGAACGCCGTGCCCACCACGCGCCAACCGGCGGACCGGGCCACCTCGACCACGACCTGGCCGAGGTGGCCGGAGCCACCGGTCACGAGCATGCAGCGCCGGGCGCCGTCCGCCGGCCCCACGGGCCGGGCCGTTCTCGCGGGCCGTCAGGCCGTCAGGGACGGACCGACGACAGGAAGTTGAGGAGCTGCCCGCGATCGGGCAGGTCGTCGCCCACCGCGGCGCCGCCGTTGGCGCCCCCGGCGTTCCCGATCGAGCCCTGGACCGCGGCGCGGGCCTCGGGGCTCATTGCCGCCACGTGCGGGGCGACCTTGGACGGGTCGACCGGCGCCGGCGGCGGGACGGCCGGGCCGCCCAGGCTGAGCCCGCCGAGGCCCCGGCCGAGCGGGGCGTCGTCGGCGGCCCAGTGCAGGTCGGGCGGCAGGGCGGACGGCGACACCGGGCGGATCTGTCCGGTGTCGGTCGGCAGCGGCGACGAGCCGAGGCGGCCGGCGTCGTACCGCGACGGGACGGACTCGTTCCTCCCCGTGTCGAAGCGCGGGGCCAGGCCGGCGCCGCCGTTGGGGCCGCCGAGCGGCGGGACGGACGGGCCCGGCCCGGGGACCGCCGGCGGACGGGACGACGAGCGCCGGGTGCCGGAGCGGCCCTTGCCCGCGCGGCCGGCGCCGTTGCCGTTGCTCGGGGTGGTCGGCGTGGTCGGGGCCTCGTCGTCGAGCGGGCCGGCGTTCGCCGCGCTGGCGGCACCGGCCGGGCCCCGCTTGGCCACCCGGCCGTTGGCGCCGGAGCGCTTGGCGCTGCCGTTGGCGCGGCTGGCCCGCTTGCCGGCCTCACGGGCCAGTCGAGGCGTCTCGGCGGGCGTCGGCCGTGGGGCGGCGGCCGCGGTTGCACCGGAGCCGTTCACGACTGGCGAGGGCAGCGGGTCGGCGGCCAGTGGCTCGGCGACGGCGGCCTCGCTGCCGGTCTCGGGCGCCGTCAGCCAGCCCAGGCGGGCCAGCTCGCCGGTGCTCTCGGGGTCGAGGGCCGCTTCGGGGGTGCCGAGCGACTCGCCGGACCCCAGGCTGGAGAACGGGCCGCGGCGCGGCGGCTCGGCCCGGGTCGGCTCGACCGGGCGGAGGTCGACCCGCGGTAACTCGACGCGCGGCACCTCGGTGCGCGGCACCTCGGCGCGGGTGGCCGCCGTCGGGGCCAGGCCCGGGGTGCTGCGGGTCAGGCGAGCGGGACGCCCGTCGGGAGTCGGGAGCGGCTGGCCCTGCGGCTCGGCGAGCGCCGGGGCCGGCGGGACCGCGTCCTGCACCGGCTCGTCGACCGCCATGACGCCGAGGTCGACCAGGTCGCGCACGGCACGCGTCACGCCCAGCTCGCCGAGGTGGAGGGTGGTGGCGAGCGCCCGCACGGACCGGCCCTCGCCGATGGCCACCAGGGTGGGCCAGTGCTCGGCGCTGATCGTCACGTCGCCACCCCGGAGAGCGCCGACGAGGGTCACCCGGTGGTCGAGCGACGGCACGACCTGCTTGAGCTCCTTCCATTCGTTTAGGAGCGCGTTGGCGTCGCGCAGGAGGACCTCGACGTCCTCGGGCTGCTCACCGTTCGGGGACAGCTCGTCGATCTCGAACGAGAACGAGCCCTCCTCGAATCGCAGGAGCTCGAAGACGACCTCCTCGGAGGGTGCGTCGTCGAGGGCGCGCTGGGCACTGGCGGACATCACCGTGCCGTCCCGCAGCCAGACACTGCCCTCCCCACGATCGCCGTCGACCCGCAGCCGCCCCGTCTTCGCCGTCGTGGCGAGCAGACGCAGGACGTCCGCCAACGCGAACGTGTCCAGTGT
>DATFOS010000231.1:0-3492 GCA_035265325.1 Acidimicrobiales bacterium | reverse complement strand
TCGACCGAGAACCGGTAGGAGCCGAGCCCGAGGTCGGCCACCAGGGCGACGTCGTCGGCCCAGCGGTCCCACGAGTCGCAGGCGTCGCCCGACGGCTCGGCGCACCGGCTGGCAGGGGCGTGCTCCCAGGCCCACCAGTCGTTGTTCCAGTTGCCGCCCTCGATCTGGTGGGCGGCGGTGGCGGTCCCCCAGACGAAGCCGTCGGGGAAGGATCCCGTGTCCTCGGTCACGGCCGGGAACCCTACGTGGGACGAGACGTCTACTCGCACAGTCGCGCGCCGGTAGCTTTCCCGGCGTGCCGCAGGACGCCGTCGACGATCTGGTCGAGCTGCTCGACCTCGAGCCGATCGAGGTCAACATCTTCCGGGGTGTCTCGCCGGACGAAGACCGCCAGCGGATCTTCGGGGGGCAGGTGGCCGGCCAGGCGCTGGTGGCCGCGGCACGCACGGTCGAACCCGACCGGCAAGTCCACTCGCTCCACGCGTACTTCCTGCGGGCCGGCGACCCCAAGGTCCCGCTCCTGTACGAGGTGGACCGAATCCGCGACGGGCGGTCGTTCACCACGAGGCGGGTGGTCGCAATCCAGCACGGCAAGGCGATCTTCAACATGTCGGCCAGCTTCCAGATCGAGGAGTCGGGCTTCGAGCACGCCTTCGAGATGCCCGACGTCACCCAGCCCGAAGACCTGCCCACCGTGCGCGACCGGATCGGGGATTACGAGGGACACGTCCGGGCGTGGATCGACCGGCCCCGGCCCATCGACATCCGCCACGTCGACTGGCTGCCCCCAGACCGCCAGCGCACCCTGCCGCCCCGGCAGCGGGTGTGGCTGAGGGCCGACGGCCGCCTCCCCGACGACCCCCTCATCCACACGATCGTGCTCACCTACGCGTCCGACATGACGCTGCTCGACACCTCGATGCTGCCCCATGGCGGCAGCTGGTTCGATCCCAGCCTCTTCATGGCGAGCCTCGATCACGCGATGTGGTTCCACCGGACCTTCCGGGCCGACGACTGGCTGCTCTACGAGCAGGACAGCCCCAACGCCACCAACGGGCGTGGCCTGTCCCGCGGGCTCGTGTTCACCCGTCAGGGCACGCTCGTGGCCACGGTGATGCAGGAGGGTCTGATCCGCACGGCCCGGTGACCGGTCGGCGGGCCGATCGCCGCGTAGCGTTCGGCCCGTGAGGCGTGCCGTCGGTTTCGTGTTGGCGCTGGGGCTGACGGTCGCGGCGTGCGGCGACGACGACGAGGGCGGAACCGGTGCCGCCGGCACGACGTCGGAACCGGAGTCGACGTCCGGCAACGCGTCGTCGGAGTCGACCGAGACGACCTCGGCCGAGGCCGACGCCGAGTCGCCCCTCGACGAGATCGAGCTCACGCTCACGCCCGTCGCCGAGGCCGAGGCGCCAACCGCGCTCGTCACCCGTCCCCGTGCCGACGCCCTGTACGTCGCCGAGCGGGAAGGTGTCGTGAGGCCGGTGAGGGTGTCGGGCTCGGGCGCCGACCGCAGCTACGAGGTGGGCGAGCCGCTGCTCGACATCAGCGACGAGGTCGTGACCGGATCCGAGCGGGGCCTGCTCGACATCACGTTCTCGGCCGACGGCGGCGTGTTGTACGTGAGCTACAGCCTCGCTCCCGACGGCGACACCCGGATCGCCGCCTACGAGATGTCCGGCGACACGGTCGACACGTCGTCGCGCCGCCAGATCCTGGCCGTCGAGCAGCCGTATACCAATCACAACGGCGGCGACATCGAGTTCGGTCCCGACGGGTTCCTCTACGTGGCGCTGGGCGACGGCGGGTCGGGCGGCGATCCCCACGGCAACGGGCAGGACACCGGCGTGTTGCTCGGCAAGATCCTCCGCATCGACCCCACGCGCCCGACGGGCGGCGAGGAGTACGGGATCCCCGACGACAACCCGTTCGCAGACGGCCAGGGCGGGCGGCGCGAGATCTGGATCTACGGGGTCCGCAACCCGTGGCGGTTGACCTTCGACCGCGCCACCGGCGACCTGTGGGTCGCCGACGTGGGCCAGAACGAGTGGGAGGAGATCGATCTGCTGCCCGCCGCCGACGGCGGAGGGCGGGGCGCCAACCTGGGCTGGAACCGGATGGAGGGCACCCACGAGTTCGAGGGCGGCAACCCCGACGGGGGCGCGCTGCCGGTGTTCGAGTACTCCCATGACGAAGGCTGCTCGGTCACGGGCGGCGCGGTCTACCGGGGTACCGCGGTCTCCGGCCTCGGCGGCGCCTACCTGTTCGGCGACTACTGCGCCGGCCAGTTGCGCGCGCTGCGGGTCGCGGATGGCGAGGTCACCGAGGAGCACGCCTACGACGCGACCGTCGACGACTTGGTGTCGTTCGCCGAGGACGTCGACGGCGAGGTGTACGTCCTGTCGCTGGGCGGCGACATCTTCCGGATCGACGCCGCCGGCTGAGGTGGACGTGGCAGACGACGTGCTGCACATCGCCTCGCCCGCCGACTGGGACGCGGCCAGGGCCGCCGGCGCCATCCGTCCGGCGAGCCTGGAGTCCGAGGGGTTCGTCCACTGCTCGACCAGGGCCCAGCTGCCCGCCACGCTGGCGCGGCACTTCCGGGGCGCCGGCGACCTCGTGCTGCTCGTGCTCGACTCCGCGGTGCTGGGCGACGCACTGCGCTGGGACGAGGGCCATCCCGGCGAGGTGTTCCCGCACGTCTACGCGCCGATCCCGCTCGACGCCGTGACGGCCGTCGAGCATCTCACCGCGCCGGAAACGTGACCGCGAGCCATCCCTCATCCGCCTGCTCGGCTGCCGGCTCGAGGGGTGCGTAGGCGGCCAGCAGCGGCCGTCGCTGTTCGGTGAGCACGCCGCTGAGCACCAACGAGGCGCCGGGCGCGAGCGCGGCCCGAAGCGGGTGGGCCAGCCCGACGAGTTGGGGCAGCAGCATGTTGGCGACCACGAGCTCGAACGGTCCTCGCGTGGCGGCGACGTGGTCGACGGAGGTGTCGCTGACGGACAGCCGGTCGGGCACGCCGTTGCGCGCGGCGTTGCGGCGGGTGGCGTCGAGGGCCGCCGGGTCGACGTCGATGCCCGTCGCCCGGGACGCGCCCAACCGCAGCGCGGCGATGGCCAACACGCCGCTGCCGCATCCCGCGTCGAGGACCCACTCGTCACCCACCAGCCACCGCTCGAGCGCGGCGAGGGCCAGCCGGGTCGACGGGTGGGCGCCGCTGCCGAAGGCCCGACCGGGGTCGATCACCAGCTCGATCCGACCACTCGCCCGCGGGGACGGCCGGACCCACGGCGGGCGGACGACGAGCCGGTCGCCCACCTCGACCAGCCGGGCGTGGTCGCGCCAGGCGTCGACGGCGGCGTCGAGGTCGACGGGGACCAGCTCGGCTGGCCAGCGTCCGGCCACGGCGGCGAGCAGCGGCTCCGTATCGCCCCCGGCGGCCACGCCGGCAATGAGCACCAGCCCCTCCGACGCCTCGTGCTCCTCGATGGCCA
>DATFOS010000230.1:0-7318 GCA_035265325.1 Acidimicrobiales bacterium | reverse complement strand
AAGACCGGGCTGGTGTTCCGCTCGCTCGACTGATCCCGGGAGCGTGCGTCGGTAGCCTCCCGCGCCATGGAGATCGAGGAAGCACTGGCCTTCGTCCGCGCCAACCACCACGGCGTGATGGCGACCACCCGCGCCGACGGGGGGACGCAGATGTCGCCGGTCACGCCGGGGGTCGAGGGGAGCCAGGTCATCGTGTCCAGCCGCGAGACGGCGTACAAGGTCGCCCACGTGCGGGCGCGCCCGTACGCCGCCATCTGCGTCTTCACGGACGCCTTCTACGGCAGCTGGGTGCAGCTGGAGGGTCCCGTCGAGGTCGTCTCGCTGCCCGATGCCATGGAGTCGTTGGTCGAGTACTACCGCGCCATCAGCGGCGAGCACCCGGACTGGGAGGACTACCGGAGGGCGATGGTCGACGACCGGCGGGTCATGATCCGCCTGACGCCCGAGCGCGTGGGCCCGAACGTGCAGGGCTGACAGTGCGAGCGGAGAGGCAGGGTTGCCTGCTGACGCGCCCAAGATGTGAACGGCGCGGCATCTCCGCTCGTGGCGCCTTCGGCGCCGGCCGCTGGGCCACGGCTGCGCCGGTCGGCGCAGCCTCTGGTTTCACGACAGGCCCGGCGACACCTCGTTGGCGACCAGGCCGAGCAGGTCGAGGTCGGTCATGTCGAGGCACTGGAGGTAGACCCTGTCGGCCCCGGCCCCGGCGAAGGCGCCGAGGCGGTCGACCACCTCGGGGACGGTCCCGCCGGCCTGGTCGCGCCGCAGCGTGTCCGCGTCCTGGCCGATGGAGCCCGCCCGGCGGCGGAACTGGTCCTCGTCCGTACCCACGCAGCACACCAGCGCGGCCGACCAGGTCATCGTCGCCGGGTCGCGGCCCGCCTTCTCCAGCGCCTCGGTGACGAGCCGCTTCTGCTCGACGAACGTCGCCAGCGGGGCGAAGGGGGTGTTGAACTCGTCGGCGTAACGGGCGGCGAGCTCGGGCGTCCGGGTCTTGCCGTAGCCGCCCACGATCACCGGCGGCCGGGGCCGCTGGACGGGCTTGGGCAGGCCTGGTGAGTCGGCCACGTGCCAGTGGGCGCCCTCGTAGCTGAAGCGGTCCCCGAGCGGCACCTCCCACAGCCCCGTCACGATGGCGAGCTGCTCCTCGAGGCGATCGAAGCGCTCGGCCACGCTCGGAAACGGGATGCCGTAGGCGGTGTGCTCGGCGCCGAACCAGCCGGCGCCGAGGCCGAGCTCGACCCGTCCGCCCGACATGGCGTCGACCTGGGCGACGGCGATGGCGAGCGGGCCGGGCAGGCGGAACGTGGCGGCCGTGACCATGGTGCCGAGGCGGATGCGCTCGGTCTCGCGTGCCAGGCCGGCCAGCGTGACCCAGGCGTCGGTCGGGCCGGGGAGGCCCGGGCCGGCGTCCATGGTGAGGTAGTGGTCGGACCGGAACCAGGCGTCGAAGCCGAGCGCCTCGGCCTCACGGGCGTGCGTGAGCTGGTCCTCGTACGAGGCGCCGAACTGGGGCTCGGTGAAGATGCGCAGCGACAGGCTCATCGCCGCCGACGCTACCGGCGGTCGGTCAGCCCACCTCCCACGTGGCGCCGGAGCGCAGGAGCGAGGCGAGGTCGCCGGGGCCCTTGCGGGTCAGGGCCTCGTCCAGCTGGCGGTCGACTCCGGCGCCGTACTCGGGCCGCTCGATGTCGCGGAACACGCCGATCGGCGTGGGCTCGTGCGGCCCCTCGGCGAGCCGGGACAGCATGAACGACACGCTGGGGTCGTCGCGGGTCTCGTCGTGGACGAGCAGCGCGTCCTCGCCCACGTCGGCCACGTCCACGACTTGGGCGCCGCGCTGCGGGTCGATGACCACACCCCGCCCGCCGTCCGACCCGAAGCGGATCGGCTCGCCGTGGCGCAGGGGGATCAGCATGTCGTCACGCACCTGCTTGGACGTGATCTCGCTGAACGCTCCGTCGTTGAAGACGTTGCAGTTCTGGTAGATCTCGACCAGCGAGGCGCCCCGGTGCTGGAAGGCCCGGCGGAACGTCTCCTGCATGTGGCCGCGGTCCATGTCGTGGGTGCGGGCCACGAACGTCGCCTCGGCGCCGATGGCCACGCTGACCGGGTTGAACGGGTGGTCGAGGCTGCCGAACGGCGTCGACTTGGTGATCTTGCCGGTCTCGCTGGTCGGCGAGTACTGGCCCTTGGTGAGGCCGTAGATCTGGTTGTTGAACAGCAGCAGCGTGATGTTGACGTTGCGCCGCAAGGCGTGGATCAGGTGGTTGCCACCGATCGACAGGGCGTCACCGTCGCCCGACACGACCCACACGTGCAGGTCGGGGCGGGCCATCGCCAGGCCGGTGGCGATGGCCGGCGCCCGGCCGTGGATCGTGTGCATCCCGTAGGTGTTCATGTAGTACGGGAAGCGGGCGGCGCAGCCGATGCCCGAGACGAAGACGACGTCCTCGCGGCGGATGCCGAGGTCCGGCATGAGCATCTGGACGGCGGCAAGGATCGAGTAGTCGCCGCAGCCGGGGCACCAGCGGACCTCCTGGTCCGAGGACCAGTCCTTCCGCGTGGTGGTGGGGACGGGCACGACCGTGTCGGTCACGGCTGGGCCTCCAGGTGGTCGAGGATGGACCGTTCCAGCTCGGCGGCGGTGAAGGGCAGGCCGCGCACCTTGGTGACCGACCGGGCGTCGACGAGGAACCTGGCCCGCAGCTCGTGAGCGAGCTGCCCCAGGTTCATCTCAGGGACGAGGACCCGCGGGTAACGCCCCAGCACCTCGCCGAGGTTGCGGGGGAACGGGTGCAGGTGGGTGAGGTGGGCGTGGGCGATGCGCCGGCCCTGGCGGCGGACCCGGCTGGCGGCGCCGTCGATGGCGCCCCAGGTCGAGCCCCACCCGACGATCAGCATCTCGGCGTCGTCGACGTCGCCGACGACCTCGACCTCGGGGATCCGCTCGGCGATGCCGTCGACCTTCGCCGCCCGGAGGCGGACCATCCGCTCGTGGTTCAGCGGGTCGTAGCTGACGTTGCCCGACCCGTCCTCCTTCTCGAGGCCGCCGATCCGGTGCATCAGGTCGGGGGTGCCCGGCAGCGCCCACGGGCGGGCCAGCGTGTCGGGGTCGCGCTCGTAGGGCCAGAACGCCGCGCTGCCGTCGGGGTTCATGTGGTTGGGCTCGGTGGCGAACGTCGGGTGCAGGTCCGGCAGGGTGGCCACGTCGGGCAGCAGCCACGGCTCGGTGCCGTTGGCCAGGTAGCCGTCGGACAGGAGGATCACCGGCGTCCGGTACTCCAGCGCGATGCGGGCGGCCTCGATGGCCACCTCGAAGCAGTGGCTCGGGCTGCGGGCGGCGAGGACCGGCACCGGGGACTCGCCGTGCCGGCCGTACAGCGCCATGAGGAGGTCGGCCTGCTCGGTCTTCGTGGGCAGGCCGGTCGAGGGACCGCCGCGCTGGATGTCGATCACGATCAGCGGCAGCTCGAGGTTGAGCGCCAGGCCCATGGCCTCGGCCTTGAGCGCCATGCCCGGGCCGCTCGTGGTCGTGACGCCGAGGTGCCCGCCGTAGGACGCCCCGATGGCGGCGCCGATGCCGGCGATCTCGTCCTCGGCCTGCAGCGTGCGGACCCCGAACTGCTTGTGCTTCGACAGCTCGTGCAGTATGTCCGACGCCGGCGTGATCGGGTACGAGCCCAGGAACAGCGGCAGTTCCGACAGCTGGCTCGCGGCTACGAGGCCCCAGGCGAGCGCCGTGTTGCCGGTGATGTTCGTGTACGTGCCCGCGGGCATGTGGGCCGGGCGGACCTCGTAGCGGTGACCGAACAGCTCGGCCGTCTCGCCGAAGGCGTGCCCGGCGTTGAACGCCGTGGTGTTGGCGTCGGCGACGGTGGGCTTGGTGGCGAACCGCTTGGCGATCCACTCCAGCGTCGGGTCGACCGGCCGCGTGTACATCCAGGAGATGAGGCCCAGGGCGAAGAAGTTCTTCGACCGGTCGGCATCGCGGGGCTTCACGCCGAGGGGCTGGACGGCGCCGCGGGTCAGCGACGTCATCGGGACCTCGTAGACGGTGAAGCCGTCGAGGCTCCCGTCGCGCCGCGGGTCGGCGGCGTAGCCGGCCTTGGCGAGGCTGCGCTCGTCGAAGGCGTCCGCGTTCAGGATGATCGTGGCGCCGCGGGACATCCGGTCGACCTGGCTGCGTAGCGCCGCCGGGTTCATCGCCACGAGGACGTCGGGCTCGTCGCCGGGGGTCGTGATGTCGTGGTCGGAGATGTGGACCTGGAAGGCCGAGACGCCGGCGAGCGTGCCGGCCGGCGCCCGGATCTCCGCCGGGAAGTCGGGCAGTGTCGCCAGGTCATTGCCGTAGAGCGCACTCGACGTCGTGAAACGGTCGCCCGTGAGCTGCATCCCGTCGCCCGAGTCGCCCGCGAAGCGGATGATGACCCGGTCCACGACCTCCGGCGCCGTTGCCGGTGTTGTGGTGTCTGTCAACGCTCCTCCATCTGACGAGGTATCCCCTCTACAGGAGATGACCCTATCGCCGCTGTGGATGGGCCCCGCGCCACCGGCCCGCTCGCCGGGCCCGGGGCGCGCCACGGGCCGGCCTTCCCGGAGGAAGACCGGCCCGGTGGGTGGGTCGTTGCCCTGGTCCCGGCGGGTGGCCGGGCGCCCTGTCAGGCGATCGAGATCGACTCGTCGAGGTAGACGTCCTGAATGGCGTTGAGCAACTCGACGCCCTCGGTCATCGGGCGCTGGAACGCCTTTCGGCCCGAGATGAGCCCGATACCGCCGGCCCTCTTGTTGATCACCGCGGTGCGGACGGCCTCGGCCATGTCGGTGGCGCCCTTCGACTCGCCGCCGCTGTTGATGAGCGGGATGCGGCCCATGTAGCCGTTGGCCACCTGCCAGCGGGCGAGGTCGATCGGGTTGTCGGTGGTGAGGTGGTCGTAGACCAGCGGGCTCGTCTTGCCATAGCCCTTGAGGGCGTTGTAGCCGCCGTTGTTGGTGGGCAGCTTCTGCTTGATGATGTCGGCCTCGATGGTCACGCCGATGTGGTCGGCCTGGCCGGTCAGGTCTGCGGCGGTGTGGTAGTCGGTGCCCTCGACCTTGAAGCCCGAGTTGCGCAGGTAGCACCAGAGCACCGTGAAGAGGCCCATCTCGTGCGCCTCGGCGAACGCCTCACTCACCTCCTGGATCTGCCGCGTCGACTGCTCGGACCCGAAGTAGATCGTGGCCCCGACGCCGGCCGCCCCCAGGTCGTAGGCCTGCTGCACCGAGCCGAACATCACCTGGTCGAACTGGTTCGGCAGCGTGAGCAGCTCGTTGTGGTTCAGCTTGACGATGAACGGGATCTTGTGGGCGTAGCTGCGGGACACGATGCCCAGCACGCCGAACGTCGTCGCCACCGCGTTGCAGCCGCCCTCGACCGCCAGCTTCACGATGTTGGCCGGGTCGAAGTACTGCGGGTTCGGGGCGAAGCTCGCCGCCGCCGAGTGCTCGATGCCCTGGTCGACCGGGAGGATCGAGACGTACCCGGTGCCGGCGAGGCGACCGTGGTTGAACAGGGCCGACAGGTTGCGGAGGACCTGGGGCGACCGGTCGGACATCGTCATCACACGGTCGACGAAGTCGGGGCCCGGAAGGATCAGGTCGTCGCGCGGGATGCCCTTGGACTCGTATGTCAGGAGGCCCTCGGCCTCGTCACCGAGCAGGCTCTGGATGTCCACGTGAGGTGTCTCCCGGTCGTCTAGCGGCTAGCGGCGAAGGCTCCCAGGCTAGAGCAAAGCCCCTCGGCACCTTCAGTTGCCGGGCCGATGCGGTGCGTGATGCCTGCTCGCCCGGCCGCCCCACCGGGCGCCCTAGCGGAGCGCCCGGAGACGGGCCTGGACGTCGACGAAGTCGGGGTCGGCCGCGGCCACCCGGCCGAACAGTTCCCGGGCCCGGGGCAGGTCGCCGGCGCGCTCGTAGAGGTCGGCCAGGGCGTAGTGCAGCCGCAGGTGGTGCGGCTTGGTCCGCTTTGCGGGCTTGATGCCGGCAACCAGGAGGGCGATGGCGTCGTCGAGCCGGCCCTGGTCGGCCAGGGCCCCTGCGGCCACGATCCGGCCCTCGGCCACCAGGTCCGCCGACGGGCTGGCGGCGCGCAGCTCGTCCCACAGGTCCTCGACCTCGGAGTAGCGCCCGAGCGCCCGGTTGGCGTCGGCGAGGACCGGGTGCTGCTCGACGCTGCCCGTCAGCGTGCGGAACGCCTCGAGCTCGCGGCGGGCGGGCGCCCACCGGCCGAGCCGGTAGAGGGTGAGGCCGAACAGCTCCCGGACCGACGCCGCGCTCGGCGCCTGCTCCGCCAGGACCCGGAGGGTCTTGCGGGCGTCCTCGTAGCGCTCGCGGCGGAAGTCCTCGCTGGCCTCCCGCAGCCGAGCCTCGGCGCGGGCGGCGCGCTGGGGGCCGAGCGCCTTGCGCAGCTCGTCGGCCGGGTCGGCCTCCTCGTCCACCCCGCTGCCGGTGCCGGCGGCGCGGCGGATGTCGTCCTCGTCCTCCTCGTCGTCGAGGAGGTCGTCGTTGGGCGTCCACCGGCGTGCGGGCCGGCGGTCGCCGCCGCTCGCCGGCGTGGCGCCGCGCCCGACGGCGTCGGACGCCTCGTCGCGCAGCTCGCCCTCGTCGATCCACTGCTCGGGCTCCCAGGCGGCCTCGGGCTCCCGGGCCTCGGCCGGCGTCGGGCGGGCGTCGCGGCCCTCGTCCTCGCGCCTGCCCTCGCCGCGGCTCCACTCGGCCCTGCCGTCCCGAGCCGGCCCGCGGCCCTGGCTCGGCCCGCTGCCGCCTCGGCCGGGTTCGTCCCGGCGGCCGCGGTCCGAAGCCTGCCGCGGTCCGCGGTCGTTGGGTTCGGTCCGGCCGCCGGCCGCGGTCCCGGCCGCCCGCCAGGCGTCCGAGGCCGTGCCGCGCCCGGTCGCACCGCCGGCGCGCCCGGGACGGTCGCCGCTGTCCCCCCTGCCGCTCCTCCCGGTCGGACCGCCCCGGCCCGCACCGGGGCCGCGCCGGTCCCCGCCGGGGCCCGGACGCCCGCGGCCGCCCTCGTTCAGCCGACCGGCGCCGCGCCGGGCCAGGCCACCCCATGACGAGGGGCCCGCCTCCTCCGGCTCTCGCCGGCTGAACCGCCGGTCGTCGTCGCGCCGTGCGGACGGCCGCCGGTCGTCGTCCCGGCGGGGCCCGGGCCGCCGCTCATCGTCACCCCGCCCGTACGAGGACTTCCGGTCATCACCACCGCCACGCCCGTACGAGGACCGCCGGTCGTCGCCACCGCTACGCCCGTACGAGGACTTCCGGTCATCGCCACCGCTAC
>DATFOS010000229.1:0-6429 GCA_035265325.1 Acidimicrobiales bacterium | reverse complement strand
ACGAACGCGCCTGTCCCCTCGTCACGCCTCCACCCCCATCAGTTCGGGCGGTTCGGCGCGTCGCACTGGCCATGATCGAGGCGCTCGGTGATCCAGGAGGTGATCTCCTTCGTGGCGGCGATCGTGGCGGGCAGGCGAGGCAGGAGCATCGACACCGAACTGGGTCACGCCTGCTCCTTCAGGTCGGTGTCGGCGGCGGGCACGACCTGCGTGCCGGCGTTCCCGGCGACGACCCTCTGGACCTCTCCCAGGCCCCCGATCGCCGCGCGCTTGCCGGTGTGCTCGACGAAACGGGCCGCCGCTTCGACCTTGGGGCCCATCGACCCGGCCGCGAACGCCCGCTGCCGCAGCTCGTCCGGGGTCACCCGCCGGAGGAGCCGCTGCTCCGGGGTCCCCCAGCCCTCGTAGACGCCGTCGACATCGGTGACCATGACGAAGAGGTCGGCATCTACCTCCCGAGCCAGCAGCTCGCTGGCCAGGTCCTTGTCGATGACGGCCTCGACGCCCACGAGCGTCCGGTCGGCGGAGGCGTCGTACATCGTCGGGATGCCGCCCCCGCCGGCGCAGATGACGACGGCGCCCTTGTCGAGCAGCCAGCGGATGGGGCGGATCTCGAAGATGCGCTTGGGCTCGGGCGAGGGGACCACCCGGCGCCAGCGATCCCCGTCCCGCTTGAAGACCCACCCGTGGTCGGCCGCCAGGCGGTCGGCGTCGGCCCGGTCGTAGACGGGGCCGACGAACTTCGTCGGGTCCCGGAAGGCGGGATCGGCGGGGTCGACCTCCACCATCGTGAGGAGGGTGGCGAACGGGACCTCGAACGGCAGCAGGTTGCCCAGCTCCTGCTCGAGGACGTAGCCGATCATGCCCTCGGTCTGCGCGCCGAGGACGTCCAGTGGGGAGGCCTCGTCCTCGCGGTAGGCCGCCGCCTGGAGGGCCAAGAGCCCGACCTGGGGGCCGTTGCCGTGGGTCAGGACCAGTTGGTGGGCCCAGGCCACTGCGGCCAGCGCCGGCGCCGCGGCCCGCACGTTCCCGCGCTGCGCCTCGGCCGTGAGCGGTTCGCCTCGCTTGAGGAGGGCGTTGCCGCCCAGTGCCATGGCCACTCGCATCGCCGCCGCCCCTCAGTCGCCGAGCGTGGCGAAGGCGGTCTCCGGCATGGACGTGTCGCTGTGCTCCGACATCGTGAGCGCGTCGGCCACGATCTGCATGGGGTGGAACTCGTCGATCGGGCCGTTCCACACCGGGACGCCGGCGTGGGCCGCCGGCGTGAACTCGAGCTCCTTCGGGAAGCTCCGGTTCCTCAGGTTGAACGCCATGGTCATTTCCCTTCCGCAGGTCGCGGTGGGGAGCGAGGTGCCGTGCGCATCGAGCACACGGCACCCTCCTCGCCCCCCGGTGGCCGACGCTCGCCGGTGGGACGCCATCCCCGTGGCGACGATGAGATGGACGACAAGGCCGTCCTCACACCGGCCACCGGGCCCTTCCTCCTGGCCTCACTCGGCGTCCGCCAGCGCTAGGCGGCGGACGCCGACGGCGTCACCGGACCGTGTCGGTCGGCGTGGCGACCACCCGCGCCTTCATGGAGAGGTACTCCTCCTCGTCGATCACGCCCCGGTCCCGGAGGCTGGCCAGCGCGTCGAGGTCGCTGGCGGGGGTCGCGACGACCGACCGGACGTAGCCCCGCATGGCCTCGTCGGTCTGCCGGGCGTCCTCGAGCTGGTGCTCGCCGATCTTGTGCCCCCGCGCGATCAGGTAGGCGAGCACGCCCAGGACCGGGAGGAAGATGATGAACAGGGTCCACAGCGCCTTGGCCCAACCGCTGAGGTCCCGGCTGCGGAACACATCGATGAACACCATGATGACGGTCCACACCCACAGGAAGAAGAGCGTGAACCAGAGCACCGACCAGAACACCTGGCCGACCTGCCATTCTGCGAACGTCATCTCGGATATCCCTTCTCGCTGACGACAACGGGTCGGCGCGCCGGCCCCGGGAGCCGGGTTCGGCGGCGCCGCGGGGCAACTGTCCTGGTCGCGTGCCGTCGCCACGTCATCCGAGCGGGATGATCTGCAGGATGGCCTGCACGGCAGCCCGCGCGCGACGCCGGGACGCCGATCATCCGCATGGGATGACGCCCGGCCGGGCCCGATGTCGGAGCCTCGGGGACGTCGGCACCGTCACCGGAGGACCGCCATGGGATCGATCCACCGCAGCCAGGCGGCGAGGAGCTGGGCGTCACCGGTCGGACGGGCACCGATGGTGGCCCTCTGGGCCGTCCTGGCCCTGCTCATCCTGGCCGACGCCGCCGACATCGTCCGGGGGCTGCGCCACCGGGTTGCACGCGCCGTGGGCGCCCGCTGGCAGGCCTTCGAGCGGGCGGACCGGCGGGCGACGCGCCGGGCCCAGGTGATCCGTGTCACGGGCGCCCTCGAGCGACGGGCGGGTCGCCAGCGGCGCCACGGCCGGTGAGCCGGTCGCCGCCGCGACACCGTTCAGCGGCCCGGCTGGGCCCCGGCAACCGGCCGGCGTCGGCCGTCGGGCGCCCGGGGCACCATCTTCTCGGCGAGCCAGACGACGAGGGCGTGCAGGGCCATACCGAGGATGGCGTACACGATGATGGCGAACAGCAACGAGACGTCGACGACCGAGTTGTCGCTCAGCTGACGAGTCGGGAACATGCCCCGGAACGGTTCCATGATCCGCTCCACGCTGCGGTACACCCACCGGGTGAACGCGGCGTCCGTGCTGGCCCCGAACAGGCGGAGGAAGAAACCCAGGGTGAGCATGACCAGGTTGACGATGACGAAGGCGTAGACGAGCAGGGCCACGGCCCTCGCCACCCGGACGGGCCAGACGGCCGTGTCCCGGCGCGCGGCCGGCGCCGGCCCCGGGGATGCCGCCGGCGCAGGGGGCGCGGGCACGGTGTAGTGGCCTGGCGTCGCAGGCGGGATTGGCGACACGGTGGCCTGCCTTCCTCGAGGTCGTCGGTCGGTCCTCCCGATCCTCGGGCACCGTGCGGCCTCGAACCTCACCCCGTAGGAGTGGTCCCCGGCTCCCGAGGCCACCCCGCGCCCTCCCGCCGGGCGCGTCCGGCCCCCGCACGACCGCAGGCCACCGTCCCGGCGGATCGGCCGGGTCATCCCGACCGTGTGATCCCGCGGCCGCCACCGACCCCGACGATGGACGGACGAGGTCCAGGCGAGAGGAGCCACCGATGGACGACGCGCAGGTCGCCCGATGATGCGCCGAACGGCGCTGCTGGTCGCCGCGGCGCTGCTGGTCGCCGCCTGCGGCGGCGACGACGACGATGGTGACGACGACGCCAGCGCGGAGGTGTGCGAGGACTGGGACAACCTCCAGGCCACCGTCACCGACCTGACCGAGGTGGATGTCTCGGCCGAAGGCACCGATGAGCTGCGTAGCGCCGCCGACGACATCGCCGAGGCGGCCGACGAGCTGGGCGAGTCCGCCGGCGATGCCGTCGAGCCCCGGACCGACGACGTGCGGACGGCGATCGACGACCTCGTCACCGCGCTCGGCGACCTCCCGGCCGGGGACGGCGAGGCGGGCTCTGGCCTGGTCGCCGTCGGCGAGGCGGTCGAGCAGGTGGTGGCCGCCGTGGACGGCCTCGGCGAGGAGTTGCCGACCGGGTGCTCGTGAGGCGTGGGCTCAGCCGAGGTCACGGGTCCCGGTCGCCGCCCCGCCGGGGCGGTCAGACCAGCTCGAGAGCCTTGGCGCGGCTGACCGCCGCCGACCGGTGGGGCACGTCGAGCTTGCGGTAGATGGCACGCACGTGGGTCTTGAGGGTGTTGACCGAGATGTAGAGCTGCGCGGCCATCTCCCGGTTCGACAGGCGGAGCGGGAGCATCCGCAGGACCGCGAGCTCCCGTGCGGTGAGCTGCTCGACCGGCGGGACCTGCTCCGGGGCCGGAGCGTGAGCGAGCTCCTCGCACGCGAGCGCGGCGATGCGGCCGAGCGACCGATCGCTCGACTCGAGCGCCAGTTCCGGGAACCGGCGGCAGACCGCGGGGCCTTCGTCCAAGAACGTGCGGACGAGCCGGCGCGGCTCGCCCTCGGAGACGGCCTTCATCAACGCCACGGAGACCTCCGCCGAGGTGGCGTTCGGCAGCTGGGCCCGTAGCAGCAGCTTCTCGATGCTGTGCCGGGGCGTGCGAGCGACCACCGCCTGCAGCAGTTCGGCCGCCCGGGCCGGCGCCTGCCGGAGCGCGACCCTGGCCGCCAGCAACTGCGAGCCGACGCCCGACGGCGCCGCCCGCACGACGGCGTGGGCGCCCGCGACGTCGCCCCGGTCGAGCCGCACCTGGGCCTCCGTGGCGCGCAGGTGGACGTCGACGGCGGCCGGCAACGCGGCACGCGTCGATCGGGCCGACACCACGACCTCGAGGGCCTTCATGGTCGCGCCGGCGGCGCGGTGGCAACGCGCCAGCTCGCTCGCCGCCAGCGAAGCGACGACGACGTGCGGCGAGGCCATCGCCTCCTGGAGGCGAGGTGTGGCCAATGCCGGTTGGTTGGCCTCCCGGTGGACCGCGCCCGCGAGCAGCGCCAGCTCGCCGTCGTACTGCTCGTGCTCTGCTGCCTCCGCGGCGGTGACGGCCGCAGCCGCCCGCCCCATCTCACCGTCGAACCAGGCGACCCAGGCCGTCGTCACCGCCACCAGCACCTGGGTCCCGCCCGACGCCCCCGACGCCTGCAGGGCCGCCAGCTCGGCCCGCGCCCCGGCCATGTCGCCCGACCACGTCAGCGCCCGGGCGCGCCAGCACCGGGCCGTGAGCGCGGCGACGACGTCGCCCGCCGGCCCTGCGGCGCGCTGGAGTCGGTCGGCGCAGGCGAGCAGCGTCGTCGCGTCACCGAGGTTCTCGGCAACGACGGCGCGTGCGGTCAGCGCGTCCCGCTCGTCGGGCCCCCCGGCGCCCATGTCCGAGGCGACCCCCAGGAGGGTGGCCGCCTCGTCCACCCGTCCGGCGGCAGCCGCAGCCCTGACGCGCCAGGGGGCCCAGCCGGCCTCCGCCGGCACCAGTCCCGGCCTCCGGCGGAGCAGTTCGTCGACGTGGCGCAGGGACGACTCGCCGGCCGCCGCCAGGTCGGCGCACGCCTCGGCGGCGTCCTGCGGCCGACCGGCCTGGAGGAAGATCTCGACGGCGGTCACGAGCTCGCCACACCGCCGGGCGCTCTCGGCGGCACGGCCCATCGCGCAGGTGGCGGCCCGGGCGTCACGCCTCCCGTACTCCTGCTGGAGCGCTTGGACGAGGACCGGCGGGAAACGGAAGGCTTTGGGCCGGCTGGCGACGGGCACGAGGGGGAGTGCCTCCACGTCGGAGGGAGCCATCGGGTGCTCGGACGGCCCGGCCTGGGCGACCGCGGCGCAGAGCGGGCCGGTGAGGACGGGGAGCCAACAGGTGACCTCGAGGAACGCCTGCAGTCCGGGCGACGACGTCTCCACCAGTTCCTCGCGAACGTACGCACCGGCGACGTCTCCGGGCACCGCCAACGAGGCTCCGGCGTCCTCTCCGCCCGCGGCGTCGAGGTGGACCAGCCGTAGGCCGGCCGCCCATCCCAGCGTCGCCTGGTCGAGCTGAGCGGCGTCGACGGCAGGCTCCGGCCACGCGGCCACGAGGGCCTCGATCTCGTCGCGACGGAACCGGAGCGCCTGCGGGCCGACCTCCACGAGGTCCTCCCGGAGCCGCGCCCGTTCGATGCCGAGCCGTGGCTTCGCCCGGGCGGCCAGCACCAGGCGGATGCCATCCGGCGGGCGCTCCACGAGGCGCGCGACGAAGCGACGGCTGCCCGCGTCGCGCAGGCGGTCCACACCGTCGAGGACGATGACCCGCGGGGCGGACGAGGCCGCGACGAGGGCGTCCAAGGCGTCCCGCAACACCGCCTCGTCCGCCGGCGCCGATGCGGCCGGCCGGCCGGCGTGCCCGACGCTCGCCCCGCGCACCGACTCCAGGAGGCGCTGCGCCAGGTGCGCCGCCTCCTCGGTGCCGTCGAGGGTGAGCCATGCGGCGCCATGGCCGTGGTGTGCGAGCCACTGGGCGACCAGGACCGTCTTCCCGGCCCCGGCAGGGCCGTGTACGAGGACGATGCGACGCTCGGGATGGGCGTCGAGCAGGTGCTCCAGGCGGGCGCGGCGCACGGCGATCGGCGGCACGGGCGGCGGCGAGCCGCGCACGGTAGGAGCGCTGGGAAGGATCTCGACGGACCGCACGATGCGCGGCAATGTGGCGCCGGTCGCCGGCCTGGTTCGCTCGGCGGGCGAAACTGGCCGCGTCTCCCGGGTCGCCATGGGCCGCATGATGAAGGCGCTCGCAGCCCGCCGCCAGTGCCGTCCGCAATGCGGGTGGAGGGCCGATCGATAGCCGCCAGGGTTGCCCTTCGACAGGTCGGGGGCCACTGACGATCGTCAGGGTCTA
>DATFOS010000228.1:0-20217 GCA_035265325.1 Acidimicrobiales bacterium | reverse complement strand
GCTTGGTGACCCGGACCTCGGTGATGGCCCGCTGGGTCACCTCGGTGACGGCGAAGTTCCATTCGCCGGCCTCGACCACGTCGCCGGGCTGGTCGGGAAGGCGCCCGAGCCGCTCGAGGATGTAGCCCGCGATCGTGGCGTACGGCCCCTCGGGCACCTCGAGCCCGATGTCGGGCAGGTCGTGCACCGGGAAGCGCCCCGGCAGCACGTAGGCCCCGTCGGGCTCGTGGAGGATGCCGGCCGAGTCGCTGTCGGCCTCGTCGTAGATCTCGCCGACGACCTCCTCGACCAGGTCCTCGACCGTGATGATGCCCTCGGCGCCGCCGTGTTCGTTGATGACGATGGCCATCTGCGCCCGGCCGAGCTGCATGTCGCGCAGCGACTCGAGCACGGTCACCGACTCGGGGAACAGCATGGGCGGCTGCGCCTTCTGGCCGACCGTGCAGCCCGGGGCCTCGTCGACGAGGTCGCGCAGGTGGACGATGCCGACGGCGTCGTCGAGGCTGCGGGCGTGGCCAACCGGCGCACGGGAGTGGCCGGACGCGACGAGCTCGTCGCGCGCCTGGGTGCAGCTGAGGTCCGGGTCGAGGACGAGGACGTCGGTGCGGGGCCGCAGCACGTCGTGCAGGGTCCGCTCGCCGATGTCGAAGGCGCCGCTGATGATCGTGCGCTGGTGTCGCGAGAAGTGGCCCTGCGTCGCCACCATGTCGCGCAGCTCCTCCTCGGTGATCTCCTCGCGCTCCTGGTTGGGGTCGGCGCCGGTGAGGCGGACCACCACGTCCGTCGAGCGGGAGAGGAACCACACGGCCGGGCGGCAGATCGTCGCCATCACCGAGATCGGACGGACGGCGAGCATCGCCCACCGCTCCGCCCGCTGCATGGCGATGCGCTTGGGCGCCAGCTCGCCGATCACGAGCGTGAGGTAGGAGAGGATGATCGTGACGATCACGATCGAGGCGGCCTCGGCGGCGCCGCCGAGGAACCCGAGGGGCTCGACGAGCGGCTGGGCGAGCGAGACGGCGGCCGAGGCCGAGGCCAGGAAGCCGGCGAGCGTGATGCCGATCTGGATCGTCGCCAGGAACTGGTTGGGCTCGCGCGCGAGGCGGGCGACGAGGCGGCCGGTGGCGGACCGCCGCTCGAGGCTCTGGATCTGGCCCTCGCGCAGCGAGACCAGCGCCATCTCGGTGCCGGAGAACCCGGCGTTGAGGATCACGAGCGCCAGCACGAGTGCGATCTGGGGCCCGGCTCCGGTCATCGCCGCACCCCCAGGTGGGCGGATCGGAGCGGACGGAACTGAGCTGGGGGTTCTGTTTGCACGGCGATCGGGCTCAGGTTACCGGTGCCGTCGAGCCGTGCGGCTGAGCTGGGACAGGATGGGGCGATGGCGTTCCCCCTATCCCTGTCGCCGGAGGCCGAGGCCTTCGTCGCCGAGTACCACCTCGCCACGCTGACGACCCTCCGGCCCGACGGCTCCCCCCACGTGGTGGCCGTCGGCTTCACCTGGGACGCCGGGGCCGGGCTCGCCCGGGTCATCACGTTCGCCCCGTCCCGCAAGGCCAGGAACCTCGTGGCCGCGCCGGGCAGCCGGGCGGCCGTGTGCCAGGTCGACGGCGGCCGCTGGCTGACGCTGGAGGGGCCGGCGACGGTGACTGACGACCCGGTGCGGGTGGCGGAGGGGGTCCGGCGCTACGCCGAGCGCTACCGCCCGCCGAAGGAGCGCGACGACCGGGTCGTGGTCGAGATCGCCGTCGACCGGGTCCTCGGCCGGGCCTGACGGCCGCCGGCGCGCCCCGCGCGTCCGGCCGGGCCCCATGGCCGCCGGCGCGCCCCGCGCGTCCGGCCGGGCCCGACGGCCGCCGGCGCCTGTGCGTCCGGCCGGGCCCGACGGCCGGGGCCCGCAGTCGCCGGCCTCGGAGGCTGCGCCGATAGCGGAGCCGTGGCCCAGCGGCCCGGCGCCGATGGTGCCAGGAGCGGAGATGCCGCGTCGTTCGACCTCTGGGACGCGCCAGCGCCCGAGAAGGCGACCGTGCCTGTCCGCGCACTCTCTCAGCTCAGGCCATCTCGCCGCGGGTGGAGACCGTCCGCTCGGGCGGCGGGGCGCCGGGCGGTTCCCGGTCGGGTGGCGGCTGGTAGGTGCCCGCGCCCTGGCCGGGCGCGGACGCGCTCCGGTGGGCCACCGACTCGTCGGCGCCGAAGATGATCCGCGGCCCGCGGTCCCACGTGAGGTAGCTCCAGAACCAGTTGACCAGGACCGAGATCCGGTTACGGATGCCGGCCAGGTACAGCAGGTGGAGGCCGAGCCAGGCCAGCCAGGCGGGCGTCCCGTGCAACTTGAGGCCGCCCGGCAGCTCGGCCACGGCCGCCCGCCGGCCGATCGTCGCCATCGTGCCCCTGTCGAAGAACTTGAACGGCTGGGTCGGCTTGCCGGCAAGCACCCGGCCGACCTGCTTGGCCACGTGCTCGCCGGACTGCATGGCCACGGGGGCCAGCTGGGGCAGGGCGCCGTCGCTCTTGCCGGGGGCGGCCGCGGTGTCGCCGATGGCCCACACGCCCGGCTGGCCGGGGACCGCCAGGTCCGGGCCGACCACGATGCGGCCCTGCGTGCCGGTCTCGAGCCCGAGCGCCTCGGCCAGCGGGTTGGCCCGGACGCCGGCCGCCCACACGACGGTCTGCGCCGGCAGGACTTCGCCGTCCGCGAACCGCACGTGGTCGGGGGTCACCTCCTCGACCGTGGCGCCCAGGCGCAGCTCGACGCCGCGGGCGGCGAGCGTCCGGGCGGCGTGGCGCTGCGAGCTGCCGGCGAACGTCGCCAGGAGTGCGTCCTGCATCTCGACGAGGACCACCCGGGCGCGGGTCACGTCGAGGTGGGGGTAGTCCTTGGTGAAGACCATGGCGAACAGCTCGGCCAGGGCGCCGGACGTCTCGACGCCGGTCGGCCCGCCGCCGACGACCACGAACGTGAGCGCCCCGGTGTCGAGCCGGGTCGGGTCGGCGTCTGCGCCCTCGAACCGCTCGACCACGTGGTTCCGCAGGGCCACGGCGTCGTCGAGCGTGTAGAGCGGGAACGTGTGGGCCTCGGCGCCCGCGACCCCGAACCACGAGGCCACGGCCCCGGTGGCGATGATCAGGTGGTCGAAGGCCAGCTCGTCGGGGCCGGCCTCCGGGTGGGACAGCTCGAGCCGTCGCGCGTCCCAGTCGACGCCGGTCACCTTGCCCAGGCGGAACGTGACGTTGCGGTGCTTCTGGAACAGCCCGCGGATCGGGTAGGCGACATCGGTGGCGTTCAGGCCGGCCGTGCCGACCTGGTAGAGCAGCGGCTGGAAGGTCGTGTAGTTGAACTGGTCGACGACGGTGACGTCGACCGGCTGCTCGGCGAGGCCCCCGGCGGCCGCCAGGCCGCCGAAGCCGGCCCCCACCACCACGACATGCGGACGGACGCCCATGGCACGCTCCTCGCTCGTCGATGTGTGCAGGTGGCTCGTGAAAGTCTTCACAATGACTCTACCGGCCGTCGAGGCCCCCTTCCCGGGAGTTTCCGGGTGACCCTGCCGGTGCCGCCGACGGTGTCGGGCGGACCTGGCAGCCCGGGCACCAGTACGTGCTGCGGGCGTGGACGCCCTGGCGGCGGACCTTGACGAGAGCGCCGCACCGGGGGCACGGCCGCCCCGACCGGCCGTACACGGCGACGCCGCCCGGGTGCGTGACGCGGGACCCGCCGCCGACGTTGGCCCGCAGCAGCCGGTGGGCGGCGGCGTACAGGGCGCGCCGGGCGTCCGGGCCCAAGTCGCCGAGCCGCGTGAACGGGTCGAGCCGGACGGCCCAGGCCGACTCGCTCTTGTAGACGTTGCCGATGCCGGAGGCGACCCGCTGGTTGAGCAGGGCGTCGCCGACCTCGGTGTCGGGCGGCAGCGTCGTCAGGCGGGCGAGGACGGCGTCGAGGTCCGGGGCGGCGTCGCACAGGTCGGGGCCGAGGGCGGCGAGGGCGCCCGGCACGGCGGTGGCGTCGGTCCGGCGGTAGGTCTCCACCTCGGGGGCGTTGAAGCACACGGCCAGCCAGCCGTTGGCCGCCTCCAGCAGCACGCGGGCCTGGCTGCGCGGCCGCTGCCAGCGCTCCCCCACCCGGAAGAGGTGCCAGGACCCGGTCATCCGCAGGTGGGTCCGGAGGGACAGCCCACCGGCGAAGTGCACGAGCAGGTGCTTGCCCCGCGCCTCGACGGACTCGATCACCTCGCCCGCCGCCGGCGTCTCCCCGCTCAGCCGGGGCGCCTCGAACCGCACCAGCGCCTGCCCCTCCAGCGCCGGCCGCAACCGGCTCGCCACCCGCCGGAGCGTGTCCCCCTCAGGCACCCCGACCCCCCGCCAACGCCACCCCGGTCGCCGGGGCCGCCAGGCCCGACGGGGCCGCGGACGCCCGCATGGGGGCGGCGGATGCCGGGATGGGCGCCAGGGCGGGTGCGCCCGGGGGGACGGTCACGAGACGGCGCCGTCCAACGCCGCGGCGTCGGTGTCGGTATCGGCGGCGGACGCGCCCATTCCGGGCGAAGTGGTCGGGCCCGCGGCGCCGGCGTGGGGGCGGGTGCGGGCCGGGGTGTCGGGACGGGAGTGGGAGGCGGCCGCCAGGCCGGAGCCGGGGCGGCGGGCGAAGCGGCGGCCCGCCCGCGCGCCGCTGACCCCGTCGGCCCGGCTGGACGCGCCGGCCCCGGCGTTGGCCGCCGACCCGCCGGCACCCGCAACCGCGCCGACACCGGCGTCCGTTGAGGCGGTGGCGGCCGAGGCGTCGTCGACCAGGCGGAAGGCGCGGCGGTAGGCCAGCGGCGACGTACCGGCCAGGCGGCGGAAGTGCATCCGGAGGCCGGTGGCGGTGCCGAACCCCGAGCGCTGGGCGACGATCTCGACCGGCAGGTCGGTCGTCTCGAGGAGGCGCTGGGCGTGGAGCACCCGCTGGCGGGCGAGCCACTGCATCGGCGTCGTCCCCGTGGCCGCCCGGAAGCGGCGGGCGAACGAGCGGGGGCTGACCATGGCCTGGCGGGCCATGTCCTCGACGCTGAGCGGCTGGTCGAGGTTGGCGATGGCCCAGTCCAGCGTGCGGCCGATCGGGTCGTCGGAGGGCACGTCCGGCACCGGGGCGTCGACGAACTGGGCCTGGCCGCCGTCGCGCTGGGGCGGCACGACCATGCGCCGGGCCAGGGCGTTGGCCACCTCGGCCCCGTGATCGAGGCGGACGAGGTGGAGGCACAGGTCGATGCCCGCCGCCGTGCCGGCCGAGGTGTAAATGCGATCACCGGCCTCGACGAACAGAACGTTCGGGTCGACCTCGACCTTCGGGTACTGGCGGGCCAACTCGGCGGCGTAGACCCAGTGGGTGGTGGCCCGGCGGCCGTCGAGCAGGCCGGCCTCGGCGAGGAGGAAGGCGCCGCTGCACACGCTGACGATGCGGGCGCCGCGCTCGTGGGCCTCGCGGATGCGCCCGAGCACCTCGGGCGATGTGGGCTCGCCGTGGCCTGGCCACACCGGGACGATCAGCGTGTCGACGTCGCCGATGTCGTCGAGCGTCCACGGCGTGTTGATCGACCAGTCGCCGTTGGTGACCGACACCGGCCCGTCGTGGGTGCGGATGACGCGGAACTCGTACCAGGGGTCGGCGTACTCGGACCGGTCGAGGCCGAACACCTCGTGCACCACGCCCAGCTCGAAGGCGGCGACGTTCCTGTCGACGAGGGCGGCGACGATGTGCCGGCGCACCGGGCGCCGGGGGCGGCGACGTGGGACCGAAGACATGCCTACAGCTTGGCAGGATTCCTTCGAATACGCGCACTCCTGCCACTCGTTTGCCTCTGACCAGGGACGGAAGATGGGGGCATGTTCTCCGTGTACTGCCCCCGCCACGGCAGCGAGGTGCTGCTGAACGAGAGCCGCATCAGCGGCCTGGACAACACCGGCGGCGACATCACCGTCCGCTGGACCTGCTGGTGCGGCCACGCCGGCGCCTTCCACACGGGCCGCGCCCGGCGCCAGCCTGCCCCCGTCCTCTGACCCGCCCACCACCGCAGGACGGCGGTCAGCGGCCGCGGGCGACCAGGCCGCGATAGCCGTCGGCGAAGCCCGCCCGGCGGAAGGGCTCGGCCCAACGGGTGGTGCGGACCGGCTCGCCGTCGATCGTCGCCACCTCGTGGCTGCGGACCCGGCCGTTGCCCACCCGGGCACCCAGCGCATGCGGCCAGTCGGGGTACGACCCGGCGGCGGGGAACGTCCACAGCGAGCGCCCGCCCCGCTCGACGAAGGCGACCGGCTCGCCGTCGGCCAGCACGACCAGCGCGCCGGCGGCGCGCGCCGGGCGCCCGCCGCTCTCGGGCCACGGCAGCGCCGCCCCGTAGGGCTGCGCCGGGTCGGTGGCCGCCAGCACGACGACGTCGACGGCGGCCTGGCCTGACCCCGGGCGTCCGTCGGCACCGTCACCGTCGCGGCCCGGCGACCCGCCCCGAGCGCCGCCGGCGCCGGGACCGGCGCCCGCAGAGGGCCTGCCAGCAGCGGGCGCCACGGCGGGGCCCGCCGGCGCGAAGGACGGCGGGCCGTCGAGCGGGGCGGTGGGTGACCGCTCGGCGGCCGAGCGGGCCGCCCGCAGGCGGTCGACGGCACCGGGGAGGGCGAACTGCGCGGCCCCCAGGCCGGCCACGAAGTAGCCGCGACGGGCGCGGCCCTTCTCCTCCAGCGCCTTGAGGACCGGGTAGACGCCGGCGAAGCCTCCCTCGACGCCCTCGCCCAGCGCCGCCTCGCGGGTGAGCACCCCGTAGCGCTCGATGAGCTGGGCGGCCCGGGCATGGGCCAACTCGGTGGGCGACGGCCGGGGATCGAGCAGCGGGGCCACCAGGGACCAGCGCCCGGCGCCGGCGGGCGGGCCGAGCCGCTGCAGGCGCCCGACGGCGGGCCGCCTGCGCCCGGCCGCCTTGCGCACCTTGCCGCCCACGAAGGCCCGCAGCGGCGCCAGGGAGTCGTTGGTGACGAGGCCGGCCCACACCAGGTCCCACAGGGCGGCGAGGACGGTGGGGTCGTCGTAGGGCAACCCGGCCCGGGCGACGGCACCGGCCAGGTCGGACCAGAACGAGGCGCCGCGGGCGCCGAGGTGGTCGAGGAGGGCCGTGTGGACGGGACCGTCGGGGGCCTCGGCCGCCTCGTCGGCCCCCGGGACGAGCAGCGCCGCCCGGTCGCGGAACACGAGGCGCACCCGCCCGTCGTTCGCGCCGACCGAGCCGGCGCCGACCCACACCAGCTCGCCGGCGGTGCACAGGGCGTCGAGGTCGGCGCCGCGGAAGTCGGCCAGCCGGGCGGGCAGCACCTCGGACTCGAGGACCGACGCCGGCACCGGCGCCCCCTGGAGCTGTGAGATGACGTCGGCGAGGGCGTCGACGCCGCGCCGCCGGCTGCCGATGCCGTGCCACTGCTGGAGGAAGCGGGCCAGCGTGGCGCCGTCGACCGGCTCGACCTCGTGGCGCAGGCGGGCGAGGGAGCGCCGCCGCAGCTGGCGGAGCACGTCGACGTCGCACCACTCGCGCTCGACGCCGTCCGGCCGGAACTCGCCCTGGACCACCCGCTCGCCGGCCTCGAGGGCGGCCAGCGCCTCGGCCGTGCGGTCGTGGCCGCTGCCGTAGCGGGCGGCCGCCTGGTGGGCCGTGAACGGCCCGTGGGTGCGGGCGAAGCGGGCCACGAGGCCGACGAGCGGAGCGTCGACCGGCTCGGTGAAGACGCTGGGCAGGCCGATCGGGACCGTGACCCCGAGGGCGTCGCGCAGGCGCCCGGCGTCCTCCGCCGCGCACAGCCGCTCGGCGCCGCCCACGACGGCGCGGTAGGCGCGCCGCTCGGCCTCCAGCTGTTCGGCCCAGGCCTCGGCCCCGTCGCCCTCGCAGCGGGCGTCGAGCTCGGTGAGCGACAACGGGCCGAGCCTCCGCAGCAGGTCGTGGGCCTCGTCGGGGTCACGGGCACGGCGGCCGTCGGCCAGGCACTGCAGCTCGAGCTCGAGATCGGCGAGGGCGCCGGCGTCGAGCAGCTCGCGCAGCTCGTCCGCGCCGAGGAGGTCGTTGAGCAGGTCGCGGTCGAGGGCGAGGGCAGCCGCCCGGCGCTCGGCGAGCGGGGCGTCGCCCTCGTACATGTAGACGGCGATCCACCCGAAGAGCAGCGACTGGGCGAACGGCGAGGCGTGCTCGGTCTCGACCTCGACCACCCGGACCCGCCGCGCACGGATGTCGGCCAGCACCTCGCGCAGGGCCGGCAGGTCGAACACGTCGTTCAGGCACTCCCGCGTCGCCTCGAGCAGGATCGGGAAGCTCGGGTACCGGCTCGCCACCTGCAGCAGGTCGGCCGCCCGCTGGCGCTGCTGCCAGAGCGGCGTGCGCCGATCGGGTCGGCGCCGGGGTAAGAGCAGCGCCCGCGCCGCGCTCTCACGGAAGCGGCTGGCGAACATCGCCGTATTGGGCAACTCGGTCACGATCAGCTCGTCGACGTCGTCGGGGTCGATCGTCAGCGCCTCGAGCACGCTGCCCCGGTCGGCCGCCGGGCGGCTGCCCCCGGTGCGGGCCGGCCCACCGGGGGCGCCGCCCCCGGTCGGCTCCTCGTCGGCCCACCAACCCTCGTCGTCGGCCGGCGCCTCGGCGGTGTCGGGGATGCGGATGACGATGCCGTCGTCGCTCCACATGATCTCGACGTCGGTACCCCACCAGTCGGCCAGGCGGTTCTTGATCGCCATGCCCCACGGGGCGTGGACCTGGGCGCCGAACGGCGAGAGGATGCACACCCGCCAGTCACCGATCTCGTCGCGGAAGCGCTCGACGACGATCGTGCGGTCGTCGGGGACGGCGCCCGTGGCGTCGCCCTGCTCGTCGAGGTACGAGACGACGTTCGCGGCGGCCCGCTCGTCGAGGCCGTGGACGGTGCGCAGCCGGTCGAGCGCCGCCGCCGGGTCGTCGCGCACCTCGCGCACGAACGCCCCCAACGCCCGGCCCAGCTCGAGCGGTCGGCCCGGCCCGTCGCCGCGCCAGAACGGCATCTTGCCGGGCTGGCCGGGGGCCGGCGTGACGACGACCCGCTCGTGGGTGATCTCGTTGATGCGCCACGTCGTGGCCCCGAGCAGGAAGGTCTCGCCCACCCGGCTCTCGTAGACCATCTCCTCGTCGAGCTCGCCGACGCGGGTGCCGTCGGGCAGGAACACGCCGAACAGCCCCCGGTCGGGGATCGTGCCGGCGTTCGTCACCGCCAGGCGCTGAGCGCCGGACCGCGCCCGCACGACGCCCTCGACCCGGTCCCACACGACCCGCGGGCGCAGCTCGGCGAACTCCTCGGACGGGTAGCGGCCCGACAGGAGGTCGAGGACCGCCTCGAACACCTCGTCGGACAGCTCGGCGAACGGCGCCGCCCGCCGCACCAGGGCGGCGAGGTCGTCGACCACCCAGTCTTCCAGGGCGACGATGGCCACGATCTGCTGGGCCAGCACGTCGAGCGGGTTGCGCGGGTAGCGGGTGGACTCGATGAGGCCGTCGGTCATGCGCTGGACGACCACGGCCGCCTCGAGCAGGTCGTGGCGGTGCTTGGGGAAGACCTTGCCCCGGCTGGGCTCGCCGAGCCGGTGGCCGGCCCGGCCGATGCGCTGGAGGCCCCGGCTGACCGCGCCGGGCGACTCGACCTGGACGACCAAGTCGACGGCACCCATGTCGATGCCCAGCTCGAGGCTGGACGTGGCGACCAGCCCGCGCAGCCGGCCGGACTTGAGCTCGTCCTCGATCTGGACCCGGCGCTCGCGTGACAGCGAGCCGTGGTGGGCCTTGACCAGCTCGTGCTCGCCCTCGGGCACGGACGTGCCGTCGTTCTCGCCGCCGCGCGCCTCGCCCTCCATCCCTTCCAGCCGCAGCTCGTTGAGCCGGGTGGCCAGCCGCTCGGCGAGGCGCCGGGCGTTGACGAAGATGAGCGTCGAGCGGTGGGACTCGACCAGCTCGAGCAGCCGCGGGTGGATCGACGGCCAGATCGACCGGCGGACCGGGCCGGCCGCAGCGGGGCCGGACACCGGCTCCTCGATGACCCGGCCCAGGTCACCCATGTCGTCGACCGGCACCACGACCTCGACGTCGAGCGCCTTGCGGACGCCGGCGTCGACGATCGTCACCGGCCGCGGCCGCCGGCCGCTGGACTGGCCCGGCCCCCCGGGGGCGGCGTCGGTATAGCCGGCCAGGAACCGGGCCACGACGTCGAGCGGCCGCTGGGTGGCGGACAGGCCGATGCGCTGGGGGGCGGTCTCGGTCAGCGCCTCCAGCCGTTCGAGCGTGAGCGCCAGGTGGGCGCCGCGCTTGGTCGGGACCAGCGAGTGGATCTCGTCGACGATCACCGCCTCGACGTGGCGGAGGGACTCGCGCGCCTGCGACGTCGTCATCAGGTAGAGCGACTCGGGCGTGGTGATGAGGATGTCGGGTGGGTTGCGGGCCAGCTGGCGGCGGACGTCGGCCGGCGTATCACCGGTGCGCAGCCCGACCGTCGGCTCGCGGAAGGGCACGCCGAGCCGCTCGGCCTGGGCCCGGATGCCGACCAGCGGAGCCCGCAGGTTCTTCTCGACGTCGACGGCCAGTGCGCGCAGCGGCGACACGTAGACGACCGACGTGCCGGTGCGCTCGGGCGGCAGGGCGCCGTCGGGCCCGGGGGCGACGAGCCGGTCGATGCCCCACAGGAACGCGGCCAGCGTCTTGCCCGAGCCGGTCGGGGCCAGGACCAGCGTGTGGTCGCCGGAGGCGATCGCCGGCCAGCCCTGCTCCTGCGCGGCGGAGGGCGCCGCGAAGCTCGCCTCGAACCAGGCGCTGACCGCCGGCGAGAAGAGGTCGAGGGCCATGGCCGTCAAGCTACCGAGGGGGTGTGACAGCCGTGCCGACCGGCCCGGGCGGCACCGCCGAGCGGAAAAACCAGAAGGCGCCCGATTGGATCGGGCGCCGAGTGGAAAGAGCCAGGGGGGCGGGGCGGGCGGGCGGACAGGCACCCCGCCCCCGACTGGCCACTCATAGGAAACTACCCGCGCGTAGGGTTCGGCAAACGTTCTGGCCAAAAACCTGGACCGGGCGGCGATATCCGCTGGTGACGCCGCAGAAAAAATCTTGCCGTACGGACGCCACTACGCCACGTCGTGATCCTGCCCCCCGCCGGACCGTCCCGGGCCACGACTAGTCTGGCTGCGTGGCCGAGTACCGCACGCCCGAGTTCCACCCCGCCTTCGAGGAGTACTGCGAGGCGATCTGGGAGCTCAAGGAGGACGACGTCGACGTCATCCAGGCGCGCATCGCCGAGCGGCTCGGGGTGTCCCGGCCGGCGGTGTCCGAGATGATCAAGCGCATGCAGGGGGAGGGCTTCGTCGCCCTCGACCGAGGCACGATCAACCTCACGGAGGACGGCCTCCGCCTGGCCGAGCGGGTCGTTCGCCGGCACCGGCTGGCCGAGCGGCTGCTCACCGACATCCTCGGGCTGTCGTGGGCCGACGCCCACGTCGAGGCCGGCAAGTGGGAGCACGTGATCTCCGAGCCCGTCGAGCGGGCCATCAACCGGCTCCTCGACAACCCGACGACGTGCCCCCACGGCAACCCGATCCCGGGGTCGAGCTACGCGCCGCCGCAGGCGGTCCCGCTGGCCAGCGTGCCGGTGGGCGCCGGGTTCACGGTCCAGCGCATCCCGGAGGAGCTCGAGTTCGCTCCCGGCCTCCTCGTGTTCCTCGAGGACGCCGCCGTCCAGCCCGGGCGCTCCGGCACCGTCACCGCCACCTCGCCCGACGGCACGATGACCATCGAGATCGGCGGCTCGCACGTGGGCCTCGGGGCGTTCGCCAGCGCCCGCATCCTGGTGAGCACCGTGCCGGCCGACGAGACGGTCCCCGCCCCGGCCTGACGCCCGCCCCCTGGCGCCTCAGGTGAGGGCGTCGGGCAGCGGCCGTGAGTGAACGATCGCCAGGCGCTTCGTCGCCCGCGTGAGCGCCACGTACAGCGCCCGCGGGCCCTGGGCCTCCTCGTCGACGATCGCGGCCGGCTCGACCACCACGGCGGCGTCGAGCTCGAGGCCCTTGACGAGGCTCACCGGCACGAGCGTGACCCGCTCGGACAGGCCGGTGCGGACCGCCCGGCCGTAGCCGATGCCGGCGTCCTCCAGCGCCTGGGCCACCGCGTCGACGAGCGTGGCGGGAGCGATGATCGCCACGCTGCCGGGGTCGACGGCGTCGCGCTCGGTGGCGGCCTCTTCGGCCACGCGAGCGGCCAGGGCTGCCATGTCGGTCTCGACGCCCGGGTGGGCACCGCCGGCCTGGGAGCCGTTGGCGGCGGCCGCGCGACCGTTGGCCGCCGCGCCCCGGCCGTTGGCACCGGCGCCCCGGCCGTTCGCCGCGACACGGCGGCCGTTCGCTCCCGCGCCGCGGCCGTTCGCCGTGGAGTCGTGGCCGTTGCTCGTGATCGGCGGGACCGCCACGATGCGCGGGGCGTCGCCCGTCTGGCGGACCGAGCTGGGCGGCTGCAGGTCGGGCGCGGCCACGGCCAGGACCTTGGCCGCCAGGGCCATCGTCGGCCCCGGGATGCGGTACCCGATCGTCAGCTCGGCCCGGCGGGCCGGTCGCTTGGACGGCAGGTGCTCGAGGATCTCCTCCCACCCGGCGTGCGCCCACGCCCCCGTGGCCTGGGCGATGTCGCCCACCACGGTCATCGAGCCGTTGAGCGAGCGGCGGGTCAGCATGCGCAACTGCATGGGCGAGAGGTCCTGCGCCTCGTCCACGACGATGTGGCCGTAGGTGCGGATGCCCTCGTCCTCGGGGGCGTCGCGGCGCTTGCGTGGCCGGGGCCCGAGCAGCTCGCGGGCCTGGTCGAGGAGGGGGACGTCGTCGTGCGTCCACACCACGTCGCGCACGTCGTCGGCCCGCGGCCGGAGGAGGGCGGCCCGCTCGTCCTCGGACAGGACCCTGCGGGCGGCCAGGTCGACCAGCACCTTCGAGCTGAACAGGTCGTGGAGTAGCTGCGCGGGCGTGAGAACCGGCCACATGCGCTCGAGCGCCTCCCGGATCTCGGGCGCGTGGCGCAGGCGGTCGCGCACCTCGCCCGGGTTGGTCGGGATGCGGCTGGCCTCGGCCAGGGCCAGGTACAGCTGCGATTCGACGAAACGGCGGGCGGCATTGTGTAGCCGGTAGCGGCGCCGGGCGTCGGCCACGATCGCCGCCGTGCGCTCGGGCGGGACCACGAGGGTCTGCACGCCGTAGCCGATGCGCAGCGGGCGACGCAGGCCCCGCTCGCGGTCGCGCACGGCCTTGGCGAGCACCTTGCTCATCCGGGCGTCACCCTTGACCCGCGCCGTCGTCGGGGTGTCGCGCTCGGCGACCCGCACGTCGTCGACCAGGTCAGCCAGGACCACCTGCTCGACCCCGGCCTCGCCGAGGCTGGGGAGCACGCGCTCGATGTAGCCGAGGAACAGCCGGTTGGGCCCGACCACCAGCACGCCCTGGCCCTCGAGCGGGAACCGGTGCGTGTAGAGCAGGTAGGCCGCCCGATGGAGGGCGACGACCGTCTTGCCTGTGCCGGGGCCGCCCTGGACGACCAGCACGCCGGCCAGCTCGGAGCGGATGACCTCGTCCTGCTCGCCCTGGATGGTGGCGACGATGTCGGTGAGGCGACCGGTGCGGGCCTCCTCGAGCGCCGAGATCAGCGCGCCCGCCCCCCGGACGGCGTTGCCCTCGTCGTCGACCGTCAGCTCGCCGCCGAGGACGCCCGAGGCCTCGCCGAACAGCTCGTCCTCGATGCCCAGCAGCTTGCGGCCACGGGTGGCGAAGTGGCGCCGACGGACCAGCCCCATCGGCGACCGGCCGGTGGCCCGGTAGAAGGGCTCGGCGACCGGCGCCCGCCAGTCGACGACCATCGGCTCCTGGTTCTCGTCGGCGACGGCGATGCGCCCCACGTAGTAGGTCTCGCCGCCCTCGGACCGGGCCCGGTCGACCCGCCCGAAGACCAGGCTGGCATCGCCCACGTCGAGGTAGTCGAGGCGCGACGCGATGTTGCCCTCGATCATCTCGCGCTCCCACCGGGCCTGCTCGGTCCCGCCCTGGCCGACCTCGACCATCGAGCGGAGCCGGGTGGCCGTCTGCCGAGCGCGTGCCAGGCAGTCATAGGCGTGGTCGATGTATGCCTGCTCGGCGGGGAGGTCGGGATGCGAGGCCAATCGCTTCCTCCGGGCGTCCGGGGATCGACCACATTACCCGGCCTCCGAAGTGATGGGGCTGATCGCGTCTGCCGCCCCACGGGCCGTGAGCCTCAGAACAGGTCGAACGCCCCGTCGTCATGGTGGGCGGCGCCGTCGTCAACGTGGTGCCTGTCGTCGGCGTCGGCGGCGTCGTGGTGGCCGGCCGCCGACTCGCCCTCGTCGACCCCGAAGTCGAACAGGCTCGTGATGGCCTCGTGGAAGTCCTGGCCGTCGACCTTGCCGTCGCCCGTGTAGTCGTAGTCGTCCTGGGACGGCACGTCGTCGGGCTCGACGCCGTAGGCGTTGGTCGAGTCGTCGGCGCCGTCCAGGCCGTCGAGGGCGCCGGTGTCTGACGCCGCCCGCGTGTCGCCGTCGCCGAAGCTGGTCTCGTCGTCGGCCCCGTCGTCGCCGTCGGAGAGGAAGGTCCCGAAGCCCTCCGCCAGCGAGTCACCGCCGCCGGAGACCTCGCCGGTCTCGTCACTGTCAGGGGAGCGCATGGCGCCATGGTGGGCCTGGCCGCCGCCCGTGTCGACCGGGGTTTCCCCGGTCGTCCCCCCGCTTCGAGGGGGGATGGAGCCGGCCGATACGGTGACCCGGTGCCCGTGCCCCCCGATGCCCCGTTCCTCGGCGCCTGCCGCAACCGGCCGGCGTCCCGGGTGCCGGTGTGGTTCATGCGCCAGGCCGGGCGGTCGCTGCCCGAGTACCGGGCGCTGCGGGGCGCGGGGACGATCCTCGACGCCGTGAAGGACGCGGCGCTGGCGACCGAGATAACCCTGCAGCCGGTCCGGCGCTACGGCGTCGACGCCGCCATCCTCTACAGCGACATCGTCGTCCCGGTGGCGGCCCTGGGCTTCGGCGTGGACGTCCAGCAGGGCGTCGGCCCGGTGGTCGGGCGGCCGTTCGTGGACGAGGCCGACCTCGACCGCCTGCGGCCGCTCGACCCGGACGCCGACTGCGCGTACGTGCAGGACACCGTCCGCCAGGTCGTCGCCGAGCTGGGCGACATCCCGCTGATCGGCTTCGCCGGGGCCCCGTTCACGGTCGCCAGCTACCTGATCGAGGGCGGGCCGTCCCGCACGCTCGGCCGCACCAAGGCGCTGATGCTGGGCCGGCCGGACCTGTGGGCGCGGCTGCTCGACCGCCTGGCCGACGTGGCGATCGCCTCGCTCCGGGCGCAGGTCGCGGCGGGGGCGTCGGCGATCCAGCTGTTCGACAGCTGGGCCGGGTCGCTCAGCCCCGACCTGTACGAGCGGGCGGTCCTGCCGGCGAGCGCGAAGGTGTTCGCCGCCCTGGCCCCCGAGGGCGTGCCGGCCATCCACTTCGGCGTCGACACCGGCGAGCTGCTGCCGCTCCTGGCCAAGGCCGGGGCGGACGTGGTGGGGATCGACTGGCGGGTCCCGCTCGACGAGGCGCGCCGGCGGCTCGGCCCCGACGTGGCCGTCCAGGGGAACCTGGACCCGGCCGCCTGCCTGGCGCCGTGGCCGGCGGTCGAGGAGCGGGCGCGGGACGTGCTCGCCCGCAACGGCGGCCGGCCAGGCCACGTGTTCAACCTGGGCCACGGCGTGCTGCCGGAGACCGACCCGGCGACGCTGGAGCGGCTGGTCGAGCTGGTCCACGCCGCTCCCGCCCCGACGGCTGTGCCGCCGACCCCCGGGCCGGTGGCGCCGTGAACGGGCTCGTCGTGATGGCCTACGGCACGCCGGCGGCGCCCGAGGAGGTCGAGGGCTACTACACGCACATCCGGCGGGGGCGCCCGCCGACGGAGGACCAGCTTGCCGACCTGGTCCGCCGCTACGACGCCATCGGCGGCGTCTCCCCGCTGGCCGCCCGGACCGCCGACCAGGTGGCCGGCATCGCCGCCGCCCTCGACGCCGCCGAGCCCGGCCGCTGGCGGGTGGCGCTGGGCAACAAGCACGCGACCCCGTTCCTCGAGGACGCGGTCGAAGCCCTGGCGCCGTCCGTCGACGCGGTGGTCGGGCTGGTCCTGGCCCCGCACTTCTCGCGGGGGTCTGTGGGCGAGTACCACGAGCGGGCGCGCGAGGCCGCCGTCCGCCACGGCCGTCCCTACCTGGCCATCGACTCGTGGGCCGGCGAGCCGGCGTGGCTCGACGCCCAGGCCGCCCGGGCCCGCACGGCCCTTGCCGGCCTGCCGGCCGGGACGCACGTGCTGTTCACCGCCCACAGCCTCCCCGAGCGCGTGCTGGCCGGCGACCCCTACCCCGACCAGCTGGCTGCCTCGGCCGCCGCCATCGCGGCGCGGGCGGGCCTGCCGGCAGAGCCGTCGCCTGCGGCGTCCGCGGGCGGGACGGATGCGCCCGACGACGTCGACCGCGGGCCGGGCGAGTGGTCGCTGGCCTGGCAGTCCGCCGGGCGGACGCCCGAGCCGTGGCGCGGCCCCGATGTCCTCGAGGTGGTCGGGGCGCTGGCCGCCGCCGGCCGGGTCGAGGGCGTGCTCGTGTGCCCGCAGGGGTTCGTGTCCGACCACCTGGAGGTCCTCTACGACCTCGACGTGGACGCCGCCCGGCTCGCCGCCGACCTGGGGCTCGCCTTCGCCCGCACGGCGTCGATCAACGACGAGCCCGCCGTGCTCGCCGCCCTGGCCGACCGGGTGCGGCGGGCGCCGGCCGGGGTGTGACGCCGTGAGCGCGGGCGCCGAGGTCGACCTCGTCGTCGTGGGCGGCGGGGTCAGCGGGCTCGCCGCCGCCTGGGAGGGAGTCGCTCGCGGGGCGTCGGTCCTGGTCCTGGAGGCGTCGGGCCGAGCCGGCGGCGAGATCGTAACTTCGCCCTTCGCCGGCGGTGCGGTCGACGAGGCCGCCGACGCCTTCCTCGGCCGGGTCCCCGAGGGCACGCAGCTGTGCGCCGAGCTGGGCATCGAGGGCGAGCTGGTCTCGCCCGCCACCGGCGGCGCCTACGTATGGACCGGCGGAGCCCTGCGGCGGCTGCCGTCGGAGCAGCTGCTCGGCCTGCCGACCGACCTCGACGCCTTGGCCGCCTCCGGCATCCTGAGCCCGGCCGGCCTCGACCGGGTGCGGGAGGACCTGAAGGGCGGTGGGCCCGCCGGCGACGCCGGCCCGGGGCGCGCCGCCGGTGACCCGCCGGCGGGCGACGACGAGGCCGTGGGTGACCTGGTCCGGCGCCACCTCGGCGAGGAGGTCCTCGACCGGCTCGTCTCCCCGCTGCTGGGCGGCATCTGGGCCGCCGACACCGATCGCCTCTCGCTGCAGGTGGCGGCGCCACAGGTCGCCGCCGTGCGGGATCGCGTGGCCGAGCACGGCGGGAGCCTCGTGGCCGCGGCTGCCGCCGCCCGGGCCGACCAGCTCGCCGCCGCGGCCGCCGCCGGCGACCGACCGGTGTTCCTGGCCCCGCGGGGCGGGATGGGACGGCTGGTGGGGACGCTGTCGGAGCGGCTGGGCGACCGCGTCCGCACCGGCTCGCCGGTGACCGGCCTCGTGGCCGAGGGCGGGCGGTGGCGCGTCGAGCCGGCCGGCGTCGTCGCCGGGGCCGTCGTGGTCGCCACGCCCGCCCACGCAACGGCTCCGCTGGTCGCGCCGCACGAACCGGGTGCGGCGGCCTTCCTTCGCGGCATCGACCACGCCTCGGTGACGCTCGTGAGCCTCGCCGTGCCGCGGGAGGCCGTCGACCACCCGCTCGACGGGTCCGGCTTCCTCGTGCCCCGGTCGTCCGGCCGCCTGCTCACCGCCTGCTCGTGGTTCTCCTCCAAGTGGGCGCACCACGCCGGGGACGGGTCGACCGTGCTCCTGCGGGCCTCCGCCGGGCGCGACGGCGACGACCGGCAGGCCGGCCTGGACGACGACGCCGTGGTGGCGGCGGTGATGGACGACCTGCGCGAGACGATGGGGCTGCGGGGCGCCCCCACCGAGGTGCGGGTCAGCCGCTGGCCCCGGTCGTTCCCGCAGCCCCGTCCCGGCCACCTCGCCGCCCTGGCCGCCGCCGAGGCCGACCTCGCCGACGCCGCGCCCCGGCTCGCCGTGACGGGGGCGTGGGCGCGCGGGGTTGGGGTCCCGGCGTGCATCCGGGGCGGCCGGTCGGCGGCCCGGCGGGCGCTCCACATCGCCGCCACCTGACGCCCGCCACGGTCGGTGACAGGCGGTCACCGGGCGACCACGCTGTGTCCTGGCCTCCCGCCGGGTGAGTGGTACAACGGGGCCATGGCAAGGCTCGGTGGGCGACGGACGCGTGTGCTGGCGGCGGTGGCCGCCCTTGCAGTAACCGGCGTCGGGGTCGGCGCCTGGGCGGTCGTCCAGGACGACCCCGCGCCGACCTCGTCCCCGGCGCCCGCGGCGGAGGAGACAACCGCGCCGGAGACGGCGGCGAAGGAGACGGCCGCGGAGGAGACGGCGGCCCGGTCCGACAACCCGGTCCCCGACGTCTCGACCTGGACCGTCCCGCCGTCGACCACGGCGGTGTCCCTGCCGGTGCCCCAGCCGGTGCCGGCCGACGAGCGGGCCCCGACGCCCGAGGCCGTCCTCGGCGAGCTGTCGCTGCCCTCGCTGGGCGTGAGCGAGCCCCTGGGCGAGGGCGTGACGCTGACGGCCGTCGACCGCGGCCCCGGCCACTGGCCCGGCACGGCCATGCCCGGCCAGCTGGGCAACGTCGTGGTCGCCGGGCACCGGACGACGAACACGCGACCGTTCTACGACCTCGACCTGCTGCAGCCGGGCGACCCGCTCGTGTTCACGATGCCGGACGGGACCGTGTGGAACTACCGGCACACCGGCACCGAGATCGTCGAGTCGAACGCCCTGCACATCGTCGACCAGACGCCGGCCCCCACGGCCACGCTGTTCGCCTGCCATCCCAAGGGCTCGGCCCGCCAGCGCATCGTCGCCCGCTTCGAGCTCGTCCAGCCGTAGCCGGCGCCCGAAGCGCAGGCCGGCGCCAACGCGCGCGATCATGCGCCCCGCCATGCGTGACCGCCTACTCCTCCTCGCCGCCGCCCTCGCCACGGGCCTGGCCCTGGCGGCGGCGCTGCCGCCCTGGGGGTGGTGGCCGCTCGCCTTCGTCGGCCTCGTGGCGCTCGACCGCCTGATCGCCGACCGGTCCCGCGGGTCACGGTGGCGCCGCGGTGCCCTCGTGGGCCTCGGCCTGTACGTGCCGTCGCTGGCGTGGCTGCTCGACATGACGATGCCGGGCTACGTCATCGCCGTGCTGGCCTACGCCGCCCTGTTCGGCGGCGCCATGGCGGTGGTCCCGGCCGCCTCACCGGCCCGCTGGGTGGCCCTGCCCGGCGCCATCGCCCTGGCCGAGCTGCTGCGCTGGTCCTGGCCGTTCGGCGGGGTGCCGCTGTCGAGCCTGGCGGTCGGGCAGGTGTCCGGGCCCCTGGCCCCGGTGCTGCGCCTGGGCGGGGCGCTGCTGCTGGTCGAGGTCACGGTCATCGCCGGTGTGGCGATCGCCGCCCTGCTGTCGCGCCGCTGGCTGGCTGGTGGCCTGGCCGCCGGCGTCGTCGTGGCCGTCACGGTCGCCGGGGCCCTCGCTCCCGACGGGCGCCAGGTCGGGACGTTGGACGTCGCCGTCGTCCAGGGCGGCGGCCCCCAGGGCACGCGGGCGAGCGACACCGACGAGCGGCTCGTGTTCGAGCGCCACCTCGATGCGACCCAGGGCGTGGAGACACCGGTCGACCTGGTCGTCTGGCCCGAGGACGTGGTCGACACCGAGGGGCCGGTGGAGTCCAACCGCGAGGGCACCGAGCTGTCCGACCTCGCCCGCGAGCTCGACGCCACCCTGATCGCCGGGGTGGTCGAGGGCGTGGACCGCGAGAGCTTCCGCAACGCCTCGCAGGCCTACGACGCCGACGGCCGGGTCGTGGACCGCTACGACAAGGTCCACCGGGTGCCGTTCGGCGAGTACGTGCCGCTGCGGTCGCTGATCGAGAACTTCGCCGGCGACTCCCTGACCAGCCGGGAAGCGGTCATCGGCGACGTCCCGGCCGAGCTCGACACCAGCGCCGGGAGGCTGTCGGTGGCGATCTCCTGG
>DATFOS010000227.1:0-3741 GCA_035265325.1 Acidimicrobiales bacterium | reverse complement strand
CAGGTCACCGCCGCCGACCCCATCTCCCGCCAGGTCATCCTCACCCCGCTCTGAGGGTGCAATGCATGCCGCTATGCTCAACGCATGGCGCAGTTCGTCACCCGCCTCGACGACGACCTGGTCGCTGCCGTCGACGAGTTGGTCGACGCCGGCATCGTCGAGAGCCGCTCCGACGCCGTACGCCGCAGCCTGCGAGAACTGGTCGACCGCCACCGCCGCGACCAGGTCGCGGCTGCGATCGTCAGTGGCTACCAGCGCCGTCCTCAGGCGGAGGGCGAGACGGGGTGGTCCGACGCGGCGACGATCCGGATGATCGCCGACGAGCCATGGTGACGCCCACCCCGTCGCAGGGCGAGATCTGGTGGGCCGAGGCCGAGGACAAGCGGCGGCCCGTCCTCGTCGTGACGCGCAGCGAGGCCGTGCCGGTCCTCACCTGGATCGTCGTGGCTCCCGTCACCCGCACGATCCGCGGCATCCCGACCGAGGTCGCCCTCGGGCCCGAACAGGGCCTGCCCGACGAGTGCGTGGCCTCCTTCGACAACCTCCAGCCCGTGCGCCGCAGCTTCCTCGTCGAACGAGTCGGCGAGCTCGGCGCCGACGAACGCCCGGCGATCTGCGAGGCCGTGCGCGCCCTAACCGACTGCTGAGCGGCCGCGGGCGGCCTACGGGAGGGCGTGCTTGAGGACCTTGCCGAGGGCGTTGCGGGGGAGGGCCGGGAGGAAGCGGATGTCCTTCGGGCATTTGTAGGGGGCCAGGGACGTGCGGGCGAAAGCGAGGAGGGCATCGGCCGTGACGTCGGCGGCGGGCACGACCCAGGCGGTCACCGTCTCGCCCCACCGGTCCGAGGGGCGGCCGGCGACCGCCACGTCGGCGACGCCGGGGTGGGCGCGCAGGGCCTCCTCGACCTCGCGGGGGTAGATGTTGTAGCCCCCGGTGATGATGAGCTCCTTGGTGCGGCCGGCGATGCGCAGGTAGCCGGCCTCGTCCAACTCGCCGATGTCGCCGGTGCGGAACCAGCCGTCGCCGGTGAAGGACTCGGCGGTGGCGTCCGGTCGTCGCCAGTAGCCGCCGAACACGGTCGGGCCGTGCACCTCTACCTCGCCGCTCCCCTCCGCCAGGCGCAGCGAGACGCCGGGCAGCGGGACGCCGACCGTGCCGGGACGCCGCTCCCCCTCGTACGGGTTCGACACGGTGAGCATGGTCTCGGTCATGCCGTAGCGCTCGAGGATCCGCTGGCCGGTGGCCGACTCGATCGTGGCGAACAGGTCCGGCGGCAGGGGCGCCGAGCCGGACACGCACAGCCGCAGGCCGGACAACGCGTCCAGCGAGGACAGCGACGACGACGCCAGGCGGGCGTACATGGTCGGGACGCCGAAGAAGAGCGTGGCGCCGTCCCCGCCCGCGCCGGCGCAGGCGAGGACGTCGGCGGCGTCGAACCGGGGTCGCAGCAGCGCCGAGGCACCGGCGAGCAGGGTCCCGTTGATGCCGGCGCCCAGCCCGTGCAGGTGGAACAGCGGGAGGGCGTGGACCAGGCGGTCATCCGGCGTCCAGCGCCACGCCAGCCGCAGCGCCTCGGCGCCGGCCAGCAGGTTCCCGTGAGACAGTGGCGCCCCCTTGGGGCCCCCGGTCGTCCCGGACGTGTAGAGCAGGACGCCGAGGTCGGACGGCCCGAGGTCCGGCAGCTCGCCGGCGGGGCGGCCCGCCCCCGCCACAGCCGTTCCCGACACCGGGGCGGACGTCGGCAGCACGGCCAGGTCGTCCACCGACGTGACCAGGACCGGGCCGGGAGCGGCGTCGGCCGCCCAGCGGCCCCGGACGGGCTCGTCGACCACCGCCGCCCCGATCGCGGCGTCCCGGGCGATGTGGGCGACCTCGGGCTCGCGGTACTGGGTGTTGGCCGGGACGACCACCAGCCCGGCCCGGAGCGCTCCGACGTAGGCCGCCACGGCCGCCACGGACGACCCGGCGGAGAGCAGCACCCGGTCGCCCGGCTCGAGGCCGGCGGCCAGGAAGCGGCGGGCCACGGCGCCGCTGTGCTCCTCCAGCGAGGCGGCCGACACCCACCCGACCGAGGGGTCGTGCAGCACCGCCCGGGCCCCGTCGGCCGCCCACCGGGCCTCCCACGCCGCCGTCAGCGACGTGGTGGGGGCGGCGGGCGGTGGCGTGCCGGGCGGGAGGTGCCGGGCGCAGCCGGGACGGACGTCCTGCATGCGGCCCATGTTGGCGCGGCCTGGTCCTGCGCTGAGGCCCGGGCGTCGTATCGTCGGACCGCCATGACCCCGCCCGCCCCCGCCGACGCGCCGGTCCCGGGTCTGGCGGCGCCCCTCACCCCGGCGCCGTCCGGCCGGGGGCGGCCGGCGCCCGCCCGGGCGGGCGAGACCAGCGCCCGGGAGGCGGAGGCCGCTCTCGCCGCCGTGCGGGCCGGCGACCAGGAGGCGTTCGTCGCCCTGGCCTACCGGCACCGCCGCGAGCTGCACGTCCATTGCTACCGGATGCTGGCCAGCTACGACGACGCCGAGGACGTGGTGCAGGAGGTCATCCTGCGCGCCTGGCGCCGGCGGGACAGCTTCACCGAGGGCGTGTCGTTCCGGGCCTGGCTCTATCGCATCGCCACCAACGCCTGCCTCGACGCCATCCGGGCCCGGAAGCGGCGGGTGCCGGCCGGCGGCGGTTTCGCCGAGGTCACCTGGCTGCAGCCCTACCCCGACCGGCTCCTCGACGAGGTCGCCCCGAGCGCGGACGAGCCCGACGCCGTGGTCGTGACCCGCGAGACGGTCGAGCTGGCGTTCCTGGCCGCCCTGCAGCTGCTGCCGGGGCGCCAGCGGGCCGTATTGCTGGCGCGCGACGTCCTCGGCTGGTCGGCGGCCGAGGTGGCCGAGCTGCTGGACGCCTCGGTGGCGTCGGTGAACAGCGCCCTCCAGCGGGCCCGGGCCACGCTCCAGCAGCAGCTCCCCGAGCGGCGGCAGGACTGGTCGGTCACCCGGCCGACCGACGAGGAGCACGCCCTGATGGCGCGCTTCATCGACGCCCACCAGCGCCACGACGCCAAGGCCGCGGCCGCCATGCTGCGCGAGGACATCCGCATCTCGATGCCGCCCCACGACATGGTGTTCGAGGGCATCGACGTGGTGTCCCAGGCGCTGGAGACCGCCTTCGGTGTCGAGGAGGTGGGCGACTGGCGGCTCGTGCCGACATCGGCCAACCGCATGCCGGCCGCCGCCAGCTACCTGCGGCCGTGGGGCGAGACGGAGTTCCGGGCGTTCAAACTCGACGTCGTCCAGTTCGTCGACGGGAAGGTGCAGGCGGTGACCACGTTCGGCTGGTCCCGCTTCGAGGACTTCGGCCTCCCGCTCGCTCTCGACCCCGACGACGACTGACATCCGCGGGTGCGGACGGAATCCGGCCATTGCGGCCAGAAGCTGTCCGCAGCGTTTCGTAGGTTGTCCTCGTCGGCGGGACACGCCCGCCGCACCGACCGAAAGGCCCCACGATGGACTTCAAGATCGAGCTCGTGACCGTCCCCGTCAGCGACACCGACCGGGCCATCGACTTCTACGTGCACAAGGTGGGCTTCACGCTCGACCACGACCACCGCGTCGAGAACGGCCTCCGGTTCGTGCAGATCACGCCCCCAGGCTCGGCCTGCTCGATCGTGCTGGGCGACGGCATCACCGACAAGGCGCCCGGCTCGCAGCCCGGCATCCAGGTCGTGGTCGACGACGCCGAGGCCGCCCGCAAGGA
>DATFOS010000226.1:0-17504 GCA_035265325.1 Acidimicrobiales bacterium | reverse complement strand
GCCTCGGCCTCGAGGCGCTCGTAGCTGGTCGTGGCCTCGTCGACGAGCATGGCGTACAGCTCGTCGGTGGTCTTGGCCGCGCGCAGCTCGTCCATCGTGACCTGTGTCGGCCAGATGCCCTGGACGTCGGCGTGGAGGCCTTCGATGTCCCAGTCCTCGTCGAAGTCGGTGAGGCAGTGGGCGCTCACCACCGTGTCGACGGCCTTGGGCAGGTACTCCTCGAGGATCTTGTCGCGCAGGTCCTCGTTGTCGAGCACCTGGTCGCGCAGGCGGTAGATCACCTTGCGCTGCTCGTTCATGACCTCGTCGTACTTGAGGACGTTCTTGCGGACCTCGGCGTTGCGCTGCTCGACCGTTGTCTGCGCCCGCTCGATCGCCTTGGTGACGATCTTGGCCTCGAGCGGCACGTCGTCGGGGAGGGCCTTGCCCATGACCCAGTTGGCGGCGCCCGTGGCGAACAGCCGCATCAGGTCGTCCTCGAGGCTCAGGTAGAACCGGCTCTCGCCCGGGTCGCCCTGGCGGCCGGACCGGCCACGCAGCTGGTTGTCGATGCGGCGGGAGTCGTGACGCTCGGTGCCCAGCACGTACAGGCCACCCAGCCCGAGCACATCGTGGCGCTCGGCCGACGTCTCCTCCTCGTACTTGGCCGTCAGCTCGGCCAGGCGGGCCCGGCCCTCGTCGGTCTCGAGGTCGACGCCCTCGGCGCGGGCGTCGCGCAGCGCGAGGCCCTCGTGATTGCCGCCGAGCAGGATGTCGACGCCGCGGCCGGCCATGTTGGTGGCGACCGTGACCGTGCGCTTGCGGCCGGCCTGGGCCACGATCTCGGCCTCGCGCGTCGCCCGGTCGGGCTTGGCGTTGAGGACCTGGTGGCCGATGCCGCGCTTGTCGAGCAGGCGCGACAGCTTCTCGGACTTCTCGACCGACACCGTGCCGACGAGGACGGGCTGGCCCGCCTCGTGGCGCTCCTCGATGTCGTCGACGACCGCCCCGAACTTGGCGTCCTCTGTCTTGTAGATGAGGTCGCCCTGGTCGTCGCGGATCATCGGCTTGTTGGTCGGGATCGGGACGACCTGCAGCCCGTACGTGTTGTGCAGCTCGGCGGCGTCGCTCTGCGCCGTACCGGTCATGCCGGCGAGCTTGTCGTACATGCGGAAGTAGTTCTGGAGGGTGACCGTGGCGAGCGTCTGGTTCTCCTCCTTGATGCGGACGCCCTCCTTGGCCTCGACGGCCTGGTGCAGGCCGTCGGACCAGCGCCGACCCTCGAGGATGCGGCCGGTGAACTCGTCGACGATCTTCACCTCGGCGCCGGACACGACGTAGTCCTTGTCGCGCTTGAACAGCTCCTTGGCGCGGAGCGCGGCCTGGAGCTGGTGGACGAGGTTCTGGGCGACGCCGTCGTAGAGGTTCTCGATGCCGAGGGCGCGCTCGACCTTCTCGATGCCGTCCTCGAGCGGGACGACCGTGCGCTTCTCCTCGTCGACCTCGTAGTCCTCGTCGCGCTTCAGCCCGCGGACGATGGAGGCGAACTTGTAGTACAGCTGCGCCGCCTCGGCGACCTTGCCGGAGATGATGAGCGGCGTCCGCGCCTCGTCGATGAGGATCGAGTCGACCTCGTCGACGATGGCGTAGTTGTAGCCCCGCTGGACCTGGGCCTGCCGCGTGCGGGCCATGTTGTCGCGCAGGTAGTCGAAGCCCAGCTCGTTGTTGGTGCCGTAGGTGATGTCGCACGCGTACTGGGCGCGTTTGTGGAGGGGGTCGGACTGGCCCGGCACCACGAGGCCGACGCTGAGGCCCAGCCAGCGGTGCACGCGGCCCATCCACTCGGCGTCGCGGGAGGCGAGGTAGTCGTTGACGGTGACGAGGTGCATGCCCTTGCCGGACAGGCCGTTGAGGTAGGCCGGCAAGGTCCAGACCAGGGTCTTGCCCTCACCGGTCTTCATCTCGGCCACCCACCCGAAATGCAGGGCGGCGCCGCCCATCATCTGCACGTCGTAGTGGCGCTGGCCGAGGACCCGCCTACCGGCCTCGCGGACGACGGCGAAGGCCTCGATCAGGAGGTCGTCGAGCGTCTCGCCCTGCTCGAGGCGGGAGCGGAACTCGCCCGTCTTGGCCTTCAAGTCGTCGTCGGCGAGCTTCTCCATGTCGGGCTCGAGGGCGGAGATGTCGGGCACCAGCGACTGGAGAGCCCGCACCTTCTTGCCCTCGCCGGCCCGTAGGAAGCGATCGAGGATGCTCATGCGACGTCCGAGTGTACCGGTGCTGGGCGGGCGGGATCGGGGCAGGGTGCGGACCGCGCCACGTTGCGCCCGCCCCCGGTCGGAGGAGCGGCCTGCGGCCCCGGCGCGCCACGTCCGGTGGCGGCGCGCCGGGGCCAGTGAGGTCGGTCGGCCGGCGGCGCGCTAGGAGGCGCCCCGGACGACGGCGACCATGCCGGTGTCGCGGCGCAGGACCTTGGTCTTGGCACGGGACACCTGCCGGTCGAGCTTCGCGGTCGCCCGGTCGACGGCGACGAACGGGTCGGGCCCGCTGGCCTTGCACCAGAACTTCTGGCCCCGGCCCTGCAGGCTGATGTCGCAGACCTCACGATCGGCGATGCGGGGGTTGCGTTCCTCGGTGAAGTGCACGTCGGCGCGGTCGATGCGGGACAACCGCGACGACCGGCGAACGAGCCGTTCGAGCTTCGCCTCGGCGGCGGCTCGGAGAGCGGGTGAGACGTCGGTGTGCCGTGCACTGACCGTGATCTTCACTGGACCTCCCGAAAAGGGTTCGGTGGCTCTCTCAGGCCGACCCTAGTGCCGGAAGCCGCTCGATGGGAGGGTGAAAACGCACGTTACGGCGGGTATGGGCCCGCGCGGTCGGGATACGCGGCGAGGCTCAGGGCAGGCTGTCGCACACCGCGCGGCGGATGGCCATGCCGGCCACCTCGTCTGCGGAGGGGTGCTCGCCGCGGGCCACGCGGCCCCGGGCGTCGGCCACGTGGGCGTCGCGCAGGGGCGGCTGGGCGTCGATCGTCGCGACCGCCCCGTCGAGCGTGAGGGGCGAGACGACGCGGCCGGGCCGGCTGGCGCGCCGGCGCCGGCGGACCGCCCCGCGCCGGCGGCTGTCGCGCAAGGCGAGGAGGGCCCGGGCGGCCTGGTTGCTCGCGACCTGCATCACCACGGATATTCGGCCGGGTTCGTCACGAACTTGAGCGATTCGTCGACGTCTCGTGACATCACCGGCACGCGGCGGGGCGTACGCGCCGCCGCCAGGCCGCCGACCCAAACCGCCCCGGCGGCCCGCAGCGCCAGCGCGCCCGCGGAGAGCGTCGAACCGGTCGTGACGACGTCGTCGACGAGGACCACGGCCGGCGGGACGGCCCCGCGGGACACCAGCACCGGCCCCCGCCGGCGGGCCGCCTCGCCGGCGCCGGTCTGGGCGTGGGCGCGGCCCGGGCGGGCGAGCAGGCGCCCGCACGGGAGGCCCGCCCGGCGGGCGACGGCGGTCGCCAGCAGCTCGGCCTGGTCGAAGCCCCGCCCCCGCCGCCGCGCCGCCGAGGTGGGCGCCCAGGTGACGACCGGCGCGGCCCCGGCGGGCGGGCCCAGCGACGCCAGCCGCGCGGCCATGCCGTCGGCCAGCCACCCGACGGCGGCGCGGTCGTTGCGGTACTTCAGCCCGGTGACGAGCCGGCGGGCCGTGCCCTCGTAGCGCAGCATCGCCAGGCAGGCATCGAGGCCGTGGACGGGCGGGCCGCCGGTGTCGGGGCGGCACGCCCGCACGCAGGCGGTACAGGGGGACGGGCCGGCGGCGTCACAGCCGGCGCAGCGGGTGGGCCACAGCACGACCCTCCCTACGGGCGGGCTGTGACGAGCCCCCGCAGGGCCGAAGGCCCCCGCCGCCACGCCGCCTCGACCACCGACCGCATGACGGCGTGGGCGAGCCACGTGACGGCGAACATGCCCAGGACGGCGACGACCGCCCAGCGGGCGGTCAGCGTGAGCACGATGCGCTCGAGCGTCGTGTGCGGCTCGGTGACGGGCTCCCAGCTGTTCAACCGGGCGAAGCGGCCGAGGACCACGCCGACGGCCGTCACGGCGTGGACGCCGACCTCGATCGCCGCCCGCCGCGACGCCAGGCCGACCCGGTCGAGGTAGTTGCCCATCAGGATCAGGCTGACGGTGTAGGCCAGCACGCCGAGCACGATGAAGGCGGCGTAGACCGGCAGGACGCCGGTGATGACCGCCGCGTCGTCGTCGGCCCCCACCACGTCGCCCCGCAGGTGGACGAGGTCGGTGATCACGTAGGGGGCGTTCGGCAGGAAGAGCGCGAACAGCCCGAGCCCGGCCCACCACGGCGGGTTGCGCCTGCCCCGGTGCCGGAACACCAGGAACGCCAGCCCGACAGGGACGGCGGCGAGGCACAGGTTCCACCCCATCCACAGGGCGTTGCTGTGGACGACCTCCTCGATGTTCCCCGCCACGAGCTCGAGTGTGTACACCGCGACAACGCTACGGGCGGGGGCCGCGGACAGCCCCCGCCCTGCGAGCGAACCGGAGTCCCCCGGACGGGGGACGGCGCCGGGCGCTCAGTACCGGTAATGGTCGGGCTTGTAGGGGCCCTCGACCGGCACGCCGATGTAGTCGGCCTGCTCCGGGGTCAGCTTGGTGAGCTTGACGCCGAGGGCGTCGAGGTGGAGCCGGGCCACCTTCTCGTCGAGCTGCTTGGGCAGGACGTACACGCCGAGCGGGTAGTTCGCCGTCTTGGTGAAGAGCTCGATCTGCGCCAGCACCTGGTTCGTGAAGCTCATCGACATCACGAAGCTCGGGTGGCCGGTGGCGCAGCCGAGGTTCAGCAGGCGGCCCTCGGCCAGGATGATGATCGAGTGCCCGTCGGGGAACACGAACTCGTGGACCTGCGGCTTGATCTCGACCTTCTGCACGTCGCTCATGCGGTCGAGGCCGGCGATGTCGATCTCGTTGTCGAAGTGGCCGATGTTGCCGACGATCGCATTGTGCTTCATCCGGGCCATGTGCTCGGCCGAGATGATGTCCTTGTTGCCCGTCGTGGTGACGAAGATGTCGGCGCTCTCGAGGACCGACTCGAGGGTCGTGACCTGGTAGCCCTCCATCGCCGCCTGCAGGGCGTTGATGGGGTCGACCTCGGTCACGACGACCCGGGCGCCCTGGCCGCGCAGCGACTGCGCGCAGCCCTTGCCGACGTCGCCGTAGCCGCACACCACGGCGACCTTGCCGCCGAGCATCACGTCGACGGCGCGGTTGATGCCGTCGATGAGGCTGTGGCGGCAGCCGTAGAGGTTGTCGAACTTCGACTTGGTGACCGAGTCGTTGACGTTGATGGCCGGGAACTCGAGCTGACCGGCCTCGAACATCTGGTAGAGCCGGTGGACGCCGGTCGTCGTCTCCTCGGTCACGCCCTTGATGCCGTCGGCCACGGCGGTCCAGCGGCCGGGGTCCTCGGCGATCGTCGACTTCAGCGTGTCGATGATGACGTGCCACTCGTGGGGGTCGGCCTCGGTGGCCTCGGGGACGGCACCGGCCTTCTCGTACTCGGCGCCCTTGTGCACCAGCAGCGTGGCGTCGCCGCCGTCGTCGAGGATCATGTTGGGGCCGCCACCGTCGGGCCAGCGCAGGGCCTGGTCGGTGCACCACCAGTACTCCTCGAGCGTCTCGCCCTTCCAGGCGTAGACGGGCACGCCGGCGGGGGCGTCGATGGTGCCGTTGAGGCCGACCACCACCGCAGCAGCCGCCTGGTCCTGCGTCGAGAAGATGTTGCAGGACACCCAACGCACGTCGGCGCCGAGGGTCGTGAGGGTCTCGATCAGCACGGCGGTCTGGATGGTCATGTGCAGCGAGCCCATGATCCGGGCGCCGGCGAGGGGCTGCTCGTCGGCGTACTGGGCGCGCAGCGCCATGAGGCCGGGCATCTCGACCTCGGCCAGTTCGATCTCCTTGCGGCCCCAGGCCGCGAGGGAGAGGTCGGCGACCTTGAAGTCGCCGTCGGAGAGGGTGGGCATGGGTTGGTCTCCCGAATGACGTTGTCGATGAGGGCCGGCGGGCGCCGGCCCCCCACGTCACCGGGCTGGGTGCAGCTGCACCACCCATGTCAGCCCGAGGCGCGTCCACGCTAGCGCGACCCCCGCCGCAGCGGCCTCGCCGGTACGGTCCGGCCATGGGTGCGCGGCGGCGGGGACGGACAGCGGCGACGGCTACGCCGGGGCGACCTCGACCGGGATGCCGTTGAGGACGGCGTTACCGCTGATCGGGTCGACCAGCTCGTCGTCGGCCAAGAGGTTGGAGTTGACGCCGGCGTGGCTCTCGGCGACGCCCAGCCGGGTGCCGGGCCGGTCGTGGCCCCAGCCGTGCGGGATGCTCACGACGCCGGGGCGGATGCCGTCGGTCACCTCGACGGGCACGATCACCTTGCCGGTCCGGGACCGCACCTCGGCCGAGCCGCCGTCCGCCAGGCCGAGCCGCGTGGCGTCGTCGGGGTGGACGTGGAGCGTGCAGCGGGGCTTGCCCTTCACCAGCACGGCGACGTTGTGCATCCACGAGTTGTTGGACCGCAGGTCGCGCCGGCCCACGAGCACCATCCCGTCGGCGAAGGCGTCCAGCGCCTGCCGCAAGCGGGAGACGTCGTCCACCAGGAGCGGCGGCGCCAGTTCGACCGTCCCGCTCGGCGTGCGGAGCACCTCCGGCAGGCGGGGCTGGAGGGGGCCGAGGTCGACGCCGTGCGGGTTGGCCTCGAGGACCGCCAGGGACAGGCCGTCCGGGTCGGCCCCGAAGCCGTCGCCGTAGGGGCCGGTCCGCAGCATGAGGTCGAGCAGGCGCTCCGGGCCGCGCCGGTCGCCCAGGGCGGCCGTGATTTCGGCCGGGTCCCGCCCGGCCACGGGCGACGTCTCGTCACGGACGGCCGAGTCGACGAGGGCACCGACCATGAGGTCGTCCACCAGCGCCGGGTCGGCGGACGCCCCGAGCCCCTGCGCCACCAGCGCCAGGCGGGCGAGCACCTCCCACTCCGGCGGCTGGCCCTCGTCCAAGGGCAGCAGCGCCGGGCTGTAGTGGGCAACGTTGCGGACGGCCAGTTGCAGCAGCGCCAGGTCGTAGTGGCTGCGCTGGAGCGACGACGGCACCGGCAGGATGACGTCCGCGTGCCGGGTCGTCTCGTTCACGTACGGGTCGATGGCCACGTAGGCGTCGAGCGTGCCGAGGGCGGCGTCGAGACGGGCGGAGTTCGGCGTGGACAGGACCGGGTTGCCGGCGCAGGTCACCAGCGCCCGGATGCGGCCCTCGCCCGGCGTGTCGATCTCCTCGGCCAGGCACGCGACGGGCAGCTCGCCCAGCGTCTCCGGTAGCCCGCGGACCCGGCTGTGCCGCCGGTGCAGGCGCACGCCCTTCCCGGTGGGGCCGCTCCCCCGCGTGTTGGCCGCTCCGGCGGCCGCCTTGGTGAACATCGCCCCGCCCGGCCGATCGAGGTTCCCGGTGAGGGTGTTGACGACGTCGACCAGCCATGAACAGAGCGTCCCGAACAGCACGGTCGTGGTCCCGATGCGGCCGTACACGCAGGCCGTGGACGCCGCCGCCAGGGCGCGGGCCAGGTCGCGCACGGCCTCTGCCGGCAGGCCCGTCACCGGGGCCACCGCCTCCGGCGAGAACGGCTCGGCCAGCGCCAGCACCTCCTCGACGCCCGACAGGTGGGGCCCGGCCGGGCCGGTGTCGACCAGGCCCTCGGCACCCAGCACGTGGACGATCGCCATGAGCAGGAACGCGTCGGTGCCGGGACGGATGGCGAGATGCTGGTCGGCCACCTCGGCGGTGCGCGTGCGGCGGGGGTCGACGACGACCAGCCTGCCGCCGCGCGCCCGGAGCGCCTCCAGGCGACCGGGCCAGTCCGGCGCGGTGGCCAGGCTGCCGTTGGACTCGAACGGGTTGGCGCCGAGCATGAGCAGCAGGTCGGTCCGGTCGATGTCCGGCACCGGGACCGTCAGCGAGCCGCCGAACATCAGGCCGCTCGCCACCTCCTTCGGCCGCTGGTCGACGGTGCTGGCCGAGAACACGTTGGCGGTCCCGAGCGCCCGCACGAGCGAGCGGGTGTAGAGGAGGGCCCCGATCGAGTGGACGGTCGGGTTCCCGATGTAGACGCCGACGGCGTCCCGCCCGTGCGTCTCGAGGACGGGCACGAGCAGGCGCTCGGCCTCGGCGAACGCCTCGTCCCAGGACACCTCGACGAACTCGCCGTCGCGCTTGACCAGCGGCGCCCGCAGCCAGTCGGGGTCCTCGTGGAGCTGCCGCAGGGTGGAGCCCTTGGGGCAGATGTAGCCGTGGCTGAACACGTCCTCGCGGTCACCCCGGATGCGCCCGACCTCGGTGCCCCGCAGCGTCACCTCCAGCCCGCACCCGGCCTCGCACAGCGGGCAGACGCGGTATGCGAGACGCGGCTCGGCGTCGATGGCCATGGCGATCCCCCTCGGAGTCGTCGACGACGGTCATGGTCGCGCCGAAAACGTCACGTGTCGCCTCCCCGTGAGGTAGGCGACACGTGCTTCCCGTCCCGAGGACCGGCTCAGGGGCCGGCGAGGGCCGCCTTGAGCTGCTCGAGGACCGGGACCGGGCCCGGGTCGATCTTCTCGTGGGCCGCCATGTGGAGGGACACGAAGTCGCCCAGCAGCGTGAGGTCGAACGCCTGGGCCAGCGCGCCCTCGCCGATGGCCCGGACCTCGACCACCTCGTGGACGACCTCGTCGAGCATCTCGCGCACGAGGTCGAACCGGCGGGCCTCCTGCGGGTGCTCCTCGTCGTGGCGTAGCTCGACCAGCGTGAACACCTGGCGGGTCATGTCGCCGTGCTGGCCCCAGCCCGCCACCTCGTTGTGGCACATCTCGGGGATCGTCGCCGTGAACGCCGGCGCCTTGGCGTTCTCGTTGACCTGCGCCTTCCACCGGCGGGCCACGACGGCGCCGAGCGGGCCGGCACCGACGAACAGCGGGATGGTCCGCCCGATGGTACGGGCGATCTCGTCGGCCGAGTCGCCGGCGAACACCGCCTCGCGCCGGATCTTCAGCTGCATGATGGCGGCGTCGACCCAGGCCGACGCGCCGGGGAACATGCCGACGCGCTCCAGCACGCCCAGCATCGGCACGGACATGGCGCCGAGGCCGGCCCGCGGCATGGGGATGTCGGTCGGCAGCGCGACGTGGGGCGTGCCCCACTCGCTCGCCAGCTGGGCGAGCTGCCCGCCGGCGGACATCGTCACGACGTGGGCGCCGGCCGAGTAGGCGGCCGAGGCGGCCTCGAGCGTCTCCTCGGTGTCGCCGGAGAACGACACGGCGAACCCCAGCGTCCCGTTCGAGACGAAGTTGGGCGGGGCGTAGCCCTTCGCCACCACGATCGGGACCGGCGAGAACGGCCCGCTCACGGCGGCGGCCAGGTCGCCGGCCATGCCGGAGCCGCCCATGCCGAGGATGACCACGCTGTCGATGTCGTCGTGGGCCGGCAGGCCCTCGACGCCGGCGGCCACGCCGGCGGCCGCCTCGACCTGCTCGGGGAACGACGAGGTCACCCCGAACATGTCGAGGCTGTCGATGCGGTCCTCCAGGACGCCCACCGTCACGCCTCGAACGTCGGCGAGATGCCCTCGGACGCGGCCTTGGCGAGGAGCCGCTCGTGCGTGGCGTCGTCGACCGTCTCGGCCTCGTCGACGAGCATGATCGGGATGCCCTCGCGGATGGCGTAGCTGCGCTTCAGGCGGGGGTTGTAGAGACGGTCCTCGTCGGCGAAGTAGAGGAGCGGCCCCTTGTCCTCGGGGCAGGCGAGGATCTCGAGGAGCTGGGAGTCGAGCGCCATGGTGTCAGGCCTCCGTGATCAGGGCCCGCACCTCGGCGACGCGGGCGTCGCAGGCGGCGCGGTCGGGAGCTTCCAGGTTCAGTCGCAGGAGCGGCTCGGTGTTCGACGGCCGCAGGTTGAACCACCAGTCGCCGGCGTCGACCGTCAGGCCGTCGAGGCGGTCGGCCATGGCCCCGGGCCACGTGGCGTCGACCGTGCCGGCGACCTTCTCGATGACGGCCAGGGGGTCGTCGACGGTGGTGTTGATCTCGCCCGACGCGGCGTACCGGTCGAACGGTTTGCGCAGCTCGGACAGGGCCACGCCGGCCTTGCCGATCTGCTCGAGCACGACCAGGGCGGCGATGCTGCCCGAGTCGGCCCGGTAGTTGTCGCGGAAGTAGTAGTGGGCCGAGTGCTCGCCCCCGAAGGCGGCGCCGCTCTCGGCCATGACCGCCTTGATGAACGAGTGCCCGACCCGGGTGCGGACCGGGGTACCGCCGTTCTCGGAGATGACCTCGGGCACGGCCTTCGAGCAGATCAGGTTGTGCAGGATCGTCGAGCCGGGGTGCTTCTCGAGCACGCCCTTGGCCACGACCGCCGTCGTGGTCGAGCCGGACAGCGGCTCGCCCCGGTCATCGACCAGGAACACGCGGTCGGCGTCGCCGTCGAAGGCCAGGCCGACGTCGGCGCCGACCTCGAGGACCCGGGCCTGCAGGTCGCGCAGGTTCTCGGGCTGGATCGGGTCGGCCGGGTGGTTGGGGAACGTGCCGTCGAGCTCGCCGTACATGACCTCCAGCTCGACCGGGAGGCCGGCGAACACGGCCGGGACGACCAGGCCGCCCATGCCGTTGGCCGTGTCGGCCACCACCTTCATCGGCCGCAGGGCCGACGTGTCGATGAACGACCTCACATGGTCGGCGAAGTCGGCCAGCAGGTCGACCGCGTCGATGCGACCGGGCGGGGTCGGCGCCGGGTCGACCCCGACGGCGGCCAGCTTCTTGATCTCGCCGAGCCCCGTGTCCTCGCCGATGGGCTTGGCGCCCGGGAGGCACACCTTGATGCCGTTGTACCGGGCCGGGTTGTGCGAGGCGGTGAACATGGCCGCCGCCGCCCCGAGCTTGCCCGAGGCGAAGTAGGTCATGTCGGTCGAGGCCAGGCCCAGGTCGACGACGTCGAGACCCTGGCGCTGGACGCCCTCGGCGAAGGCGGCGGCCAGCTCCACGCCGCTGGGTCGCATGTCGCGGGCCACGACCACCTTCGGCGTGCCGCCCTCGGTGTCGATGACGAAGCGGGCGAACGCCGCGCCGATACGCCCGGCCAGGGGGGCGTCGATCTGCTCCGGGAAGGTGCCCCGGACGTCGTAGGCCTTGAAGATCGCGTCGAGATCCGCCATGGGCCGCCAAACCTACTCAACCCGGCCGGCCGGGCCCCGCACTCGCGCGGCGCCTCACCCGCAGGTCGCGGCCGTCCCTCACCCGCGTGCGGCACGCACGGCTGCCGCCCGTCCGCGGGCGAGCACGGGCGGGGCCTCGTCGCCGCCCTCATAGCGGCCCTCGGCGGCCCAGTGCCGGATTCGCACGAGGTCGACCACGAGGCGCACGGCGTCGCGGGCGGCGCTCACGGTGGAGCGGTCGGAGTTGGCCACATCGACGGGGACCTCGACCAGCGAGAGCTGGTGTCGCTCGACCAGGTGGAGCAGCTCGATGTCGAAGGCAAAGCCGTCGACCCGGGTGCGGTCGAACATGAACCGGCCCACGTCGGACCGGAAGCCCTTCAGGCCGCACTGCGTGTCGCGGTAGGTGCCGAGCAGGACGGCGTAGACGAGCCGGTTGATGGCCCGGCTGCCCCAGGCCCGCAGGGTGGACGCGGCCACCAGCGTGCGGGTGTCGGGGTGGCTGCGGTCGCCGATGGCGACGTCCCACCCGTCCTCGACGGCGTCGAGGATCCGGCGCAGCTGGTCCGGGCCGTAGGCGAGGTCGGCGTCGAGGAAGGCGATGGTCCGCCCGCGGGCGGCGAGGACGCCGGCGCGCACCGCGGCGCCCTTGCCCCGGTTCTGGGGCAGGACCACGACCTGGTCGGCGCCGGCGGCCAGGGCGGCGTCGGCCGTGTCGTCGGACGAGCCGTCGTCCACGACGATGACCTCGAGCCCGCCGGAGGCTGCGACGTCGGCCAGCTCGTCGCCGATGCAGCGGACGGTGGTGGCGATGCGGTCGCCCTCGTGGTACGCGGGCACGACGACGCTGAGCCGCCGCTCGCCGGGCGGCGCCGGGCGCTCCCAGCGCAGGCGCCGCGACCGCGTGAGCCGGCTGAGCAGCACCCACCGGTAGGCGGCGGCGCGCACCGCGCCGGCCGCCAGGAGGGCGACGAGCTTGGCCTCGACCAGCGTGAGGGCCGTGTCGAAGCTCGTGCCGGCGTACAGCGCCCGGAGGACCACGACGTCGACGACGGCGGCCACGACGGCCACACCCACGAACGCCGCGGGGATCTCGACCCAGCGGACGTAGGGGTCGCTGTGGAACGTCACGCGGCGGTGGAGGACGTAGCTGACGGCACTGGCCGCGGCGATGGCGACCACGTCGGCGACGATCAGGATCCAGCCGAGCTCTTGGCGGAGCACGACCAGCAGGCCCAGGTCGACCAGCGTCGGGACGAGCGCCACGGCGGCGAACCGCCGGAGGCGCCGGGTCAAGGTGCCGGCCCCCGCCCGGCCTCCCCGTGCGCCGGGTCACCCGCCGGGCCGCCGTGGTCACGCGGGCCGCCGTCGTCGACGGCCTCGGCCCCGGCCGGCGCGCCGAGGTCGGCCGTCGCCGGCTCGTCGGCCGTCACCAGCTCGTCGGCCGTCTCCTTCGCGCCGGGCGCCGGGCGGGCCCGCGGCCGCGGCGGCCGCCACCGGTAGGCGCCCCGCCGGGCCAGCAGGACCAGGCCCACCAGCCCGAGCAGCGTGAGCGTGTAGGACAGGTACTCGACCCAGGTGCGGCCCCACCGCATCTCGACGTGGGTGTCGGCGGGCACGACCACCATCAGGTTGGGCGCCACCCGGTACGGGCCCTCGGCGCCGGACACCTGCCAGTTGGGGAAGTACGACGACTTCACGAGCACCGGCGTGCCGACCTGGTCGACGTCGAACTCGATGCTCTGCTCGCCCTCGTCGACGTTCGTGACCCGCGCGGCCTCGATCGGCCGGACCTCGGGCGTCTCGCCTCGCTCGACCCGCTCCCACTCGTCGGGGCCGTCCTGCGCCAGGAACGTCGCCCACCGGGACGGGTCGATGAACCAGCTCACGCCCGGCCCGCCGAAGCGCCCGTTGGCGTCGATCGGCTCCTCGACCCACTCGAGCTGGTTGTCGTGGACCCCGTCGATGACGGCCGGCTCGTTGTCGAGGCCCTCGACGAGCTCGCTACCGGCCACCTCGAACACGACCCACGGGCCGGTCGTGACCACCTCGGTGAGGTCGGGATGGGACCGGGCGGCACTGATGGCCTGGTCGGAGGTGGCCATGTAGTACTTCACGCCCATCAGCTGCAGGTGCTGGACGCCCCGGTTGATGTCGAACGTGCCGTAGGGCAGGTCGCGCTGCGCCGCGCTGGGCCGGGCCGACAGCTCGACCTGGGTGAGGAAGTGGAACGGCGTGGTGGCCGACGCCTCGAAGTAGAGGCCCTCCATCGAGCCGATGCAGCCGTCGGTCCAGAACGGCAGGAGCATGAGCGCCATCGGCGTGCCGTAGCGGTCGAGCTCCTCCTCGTACTCCCAGAACGTGCGCCCGCAGCCCCGGTCCTCGCCCACCTGCGCCATCGTGCGGACGGCGTCGTAGTACTCGGGGTACGACTCCTTGAGCTCGTAGCCGCGGTAGTTCCACTCGGCCCACGACGGGATGAAGCTCTCGGGGCCGGCGTGCAGCCGCCAGGGGCTGAAGTCCGGCCAGGCGAAGCCGTCGCCGTCGCGCTGGGCGAAGGGCAGGGCGCCGAGCGGCAGGCCCACGAGGATCAGCACGCCCGCCAGCGCGCCGAGCGCCGTCAGCGCCCCGTGGCCGGCCCGGTCGGGCCTGTTCCGCCGGACGATCGCCACGACCGTTCGCGTCGTCTCGGACACGGCGAAGCCGGCCAGCAGCATGGCGGTCAGGTAGTAGAAGGGCAGCAGGCGGCCGTTCCAGAGCCGGCCCTCGGGCACCAGGACGAAGGCGACGCCGGACGTCAGCGTGACCAGGGCGAGGAACAGGCCGAGCCGCAGGCGCAGGGCGATGGCGATGCCGGCCCCCACGAGCGCCAGGGCGAACACCCAACGCAGGTCGACGTCGGGCGTCTTCGACGGGAACAGGTACTGCCAGACCGTCTCGGGGGGCTCGCGGTCGCGGTACGGGAGCTTCTCCCACCCCATGTCGTTGAGGTAGGCGCTCCGCAGGAAGAACGGCCCCACCCACCACACCGCCAGCAGGCCGCCGACCACCATCGTCGGGAGCAGCCACCGCACGCTCTCGGAGATCAGCCACAGGCCGAACCCGCACACGACGGCGCCGATGGCGAGGAGCGCCAAGGCGCCGAGCCCCTCGGGTGCCCCGAGCATGAACCCGGCCAGGGCCAGGCCCCCGCCACCGCCGATGAACAGCAGGCTGGGGACGGCCGGCGCCCGCGACCGGTTGAACCGGGTCAGCACCACGATCGCGGTCGCCCCGAGCGCCCAGAAGGCCACGATGAGGTGGCACAGCCCGGTGAGCGTCAGCAGGGCGGCGGCCCAGGCCCGGTACCGGCCGGTCTCGAGGCCGCGCATGACGACGCCGACGTAGAGGACCGCCAGGCTGAGCGACATCGAGAAGGCGAACTCGCCGGCCAGCGTGGAGGCGATGTTGCCGCCGTAGATCGTGAAGCCCCGGTAGAAGAGGAACGGCACCGAGGCCGCCGCCAGCACCGCCGGGGTCGGGAAGCTGGCCCCCGAGAGGCGGCCCAGCACGTAGCAGCAGATCGGCAGCGTGAGGACGCCGCTGACCGTCACGAGCTTGAACGCCACCCCGTACGGCAGGCCGACCAGCGCCAGCGCCACCACCGCCCCCACGATGGCGAGCACGCGCACCCGGGGCTCGTCCCGCCGGCGGAACGCCAGGACCGCGAGCCCGGCCGCCGCCAGCGCCGGCACGACGGCCAGCGGCCCGTGCACACCGGCGTTGAGCAGGACGATCACCAGCGACGGGACCACCATGTAGAACTGGTAGGCGGGGAACCCGGCGTACCAGTCCTTGGTCCAGCCGGCGATCTGGCCGTTGGGCAGCAGGTTGTCGCGCAGGTACGCCGGGCCCCACACATGGGCGCCCATGTCGCCGCCCGCCGGGGTGGTGTTGCGCAGGAGAAGCTCGGGGTGGAGCTGCCACAGGACGAAGCCGACGCACGCCGTCACCACGAAGGCGTCGACGATCAGGCGGACGACGTGCTGGCGGTGCGCGTCCTCGGCCGCCCGTTCGGCGGCGTCGTCGTCGGCCCCGGTCCACTCGTCCTCGGGCGGGGCGCTGGTCTCGAGCACGCCGGTCACGACGCCACCAGGCTGATGACGGCGGTGAGGTTGAACGCCATGTGGGCGACGATGCCGGGCCCGAGGCGGCCGGTCCGCAGCGCCAGGATGCCGAGCACAGCGCCGAAGATGGCCAGTGAGGGGAACTGCAGCAGCTGGAAGTGGACGGCGCCGAACAGCAGCGCCGTGAACGCCACGCCCCAGCCCTCGCCGAACCGGCGGATGGCCGAGCGCTGGACGAGCCCCCGGTAGAAGAGCTCCTCGGCGATCGGGGCGCCGATCCCGACCACCAGCACGAGCAGCACGGTGCCGAGGGCGCCGCTGGCCCGGTCGGTCATCTCCTGCGCCGGGGCCGACAGGTCGTCGGCGTCGAGGTCGAACAGCACGAAGATCGGCACGTAGATGAGGAACATGGCGAACTGGGACACGACCCCGGCCGCCACGCCCACGGGGAGGTCGATGGCCTTGATCGCCAGCCCGAAGTCGCGGACGAGCCCGTTGCCCTTGACCTTGGCGGCGAACCACGGCACGCCGAGCATTCCGAGCCACATGCCCGTCTGGATGATCGCGATGGCGCCGATCGAGAGATCGTCGAACTCCCGATCGGTCACGCTGAGGACGATGGCCCCCGTCGCGACGGCACCGAGCTGAGCGAGGATCCATCCGGCAACGGCGTCGCCCAATCCCCAGCGCACGGCCGCAAGAGCCTGCTCCTCCATCGGGACGGCGATGGGGTCGGCGTCGGGCACGGAGGACAGGCTACGCAAGTACGCAACACCCGCCGGGGTCGTGGCGTGTGATGACCGATGTGATCCCTGGCGCGCTCCGGGATCGGGTCAGGAGGCGAGGGCGCCCTCGCGCTCGCCGGGGCCCTCCGGCGCCTCGCGCCGGTCCTCCAGCCGCCAGCCCTGCGGGACCGTGAGCGTGCCAGCGTGGGCGGCGCACAGGTCGTAGGCCATGGGGTGCCGCTCGCCGGCGAGCGGGTCGAGCCAACCGGTGCGCCCCCCGTAGTCGTAGGTCAGCGTGGCGACGGCGACTTCGGCGCAGCCGGGTCGGGCGCAGGCACGAGGCACGGGGCCACAACCTAGCCAGCGACGGCGTACCGTCCGGGTACCCAGCAATCGTCCAGGGTTTACGCCGTTCGGTGGTCCGTCGTCACACTCTCCGCGACTGATGGCGACTACTTGTCGCCGCGCCCGTATCCTGGCCGGCATGAGTCAGCAGTCCCCGCCTCCGCCGCCTCCCCCGCCGTCACCGGGGCGCTCCCGCGGACCGGGGAAGCAAGGCCGCGACCAGCAGGTTCCGAAGTGGGCGATGTGGGTCCTCGGTGGGGCCCTCATCGCGATCTTCCTCCTCCCCGGGTTCCTGACCCCCGACGACCGCGAGGCGATCGACTACTCGACGCTCCGCGAACGGGTCACCGACGGCGACGTCACGAGCGTCGAGTGGAACAACAACGACGGCTCGATCACCGGCACGTTCGAGAACGACACGGAATTCCGCAGCAACGGCCCGCTCGAGCCGCCGGCGGAGGACCTGACGCTGTTCCGCGAGAACGACGTCGACGTCACGTTCGAGACCCCGCAGGGCTCGATCTTCGAGACCCTGCTGCCGCTCCTCATCCCCGTGGCGCTGTTCCTCGGCATCTTCTGGCTGATGCAGCGCCGGGCGCAGAGCCAGATGGGCGGCATCATGTCCATCGGCCGCTCGAAGGCCAAGACGTACTCGACCGAGCGGCCGGGCACCACGTTCGCCGACGTTGCCGGCTACGAGGGCGTCAAGCAGGAGATCACCGAGGTGGTCGACTTCCTGCGCCATCCCGAGCGCTTCGCCGAGATCGGCGCCCGCATCCCCAAGGGCGTCCTGCTGGTCGGCCCGCCGGGCACGGGCAAGACGCTCATCGCCCGGGCGGTGGCCGGCGAGGCCGGCGTGCCGTTCCTGTCGGTGACCGGCTCCGACTTCATGGAGATGTTCGTCGGCGTCGGCGCCAGCCGCGTCCGCGACCTGTTCCAGAGCGCCCGCAAGATGGGCCGGGCGATCATCTTCGTTGACGAGATCGACTCGATCGGCCGCAAGCGCGGCGCCGGCCTCGGCGGCGGCCACGACGAGCGCGAGCAGACGCTCAACCAGATGCTGTCCGAGATGGACGGCTTCGAGGCGACCGAGGGCATCGTGATGATGGCGGCCACC
>DATFOS010000225.1:0-28315 GCA_035265325.1 Acidimicrobiales bacterium | reverse complement strand
CCGCTGGCAACGCCGCGCCGCCGGCAAGTAACCAGCCGGTCGAGAAGAGCACACGACCGACTCCGAGCGCCCGAGCCAACCGGCCGGGCGCTCGTTGCGCGTCTGGCCGCCCGTCGCTAGCCCTCCGCCACCTCCGCGGCCAGGTCGGTGAAGCGCTGCTTGTGGCCCAGGTAGAGGGCCGGCCAGCCGATGACCACGCCGTGGGCGCTGTTGTCCACGAGCTGGGCGTGCAGGCCGCGGGCGGCCGAGCGGACGTCGTGGCCGAACCTGTGCAGGGAATCGGCGACGAGCGTGCCGACGGCGAGGGCGGCGATCCTCAGCGGGCCCCGGGACAGGACCGTGAAGTCGCCGGTCGCCCGGGCCACCCGGCGGAAGCGGTCGAGCGCCTCGTCGTCATCCCCGACGGTCGAGGCGATGAACGCGCCGGTGAGCTCCCACACCGGGACCGGCGTGGCCACGCCCACCACGGCGTCGACCAGCGGGAGCATGTCGCGCAGGGTGTCGTGGTCGCCGGTCTCGAAGGCGGCCCACAGTCGCTGGCCGTAGACCACCTGCACGACCGCCATGCCCCCGAAGTCGCCGGCCAGCGCCTCGGCCCGAGCGGTGATCTCGCCGATCTCGTCGTACCGTCCGTCCACCAGCGCCCACATGCCGTCCAGCGCCAGGGAGTGGTACACGTGCAGCGGCGCCCGGGTGCGCTCGGCGAGCTCGCGGTAGGCCTCGGTCTCGGCGCGGGCCTCGTCCTCGCGGGCGAGGAACAACAGGTCGACGATGACCGCCAGCAGGCCCAGGCTGCGGTGGTAGTAGGTGCCGCGGGCGAACGACAGGATCCGCCGGGACCGCTCGATCTGGACCTCGGGCGGGTCGATGTCGATCAGCGCCTTGCGGGCGTGGGACAGGACCTCGGCCTCGGTGAGCGGGTCGTCCAGCTCGCCCACCAGCTCGAGCGCCCGGCGGGCGTGCACGACGGCCGGGCCGACGTCGACGGCGCCGTCCTGGTACAGCCCGCCGGCGAGGCAGGCGAAGAGCCGGGCCCGCACGAGCCGCTCGCCCGACGGCAGTTCGTCGAGGAGGCGGAGCATGCGCCGCTCGAGGGCGCCGCCGAAGCGGGACGGGTCCCAGGACAACCGGGCCATGACCATCGTGACCTCGGCGTCGGCCAGGATGTCGCCCCGGGCGCGGGCGTCGTCGGCCGCCTGGAGGTAGATGGCCTCGGCCTCGTCCCAGTCGCCCGCCAGGTGGGCGGCCTCGGCCCTGGCCATCTGCTCGTGCGTGTCGGGCGGGACCGCCATCCGCCCGCCGTGGTGCCCCTCCAGCAGCCGGGCCACCTGCCCGTACGTGCCGCCGAGGGCGGCATCGTCCTCGATGGACGCCTGCTCGCGCCACCGGGCCAGCACCGTGATCGCGGTCTGGGAGCCGCTGCGGTGCAAGGCCGCCTGTGTTGCGGCGGACCAGCAGGCCTCGTCGTCGCGGAGCTCCTCGGCCCAGGCCCGGAGGCGGTCGGCGCCGAGGCCGGTGCGTGCGCCGGCGAGCCAGCACCACGCGGCCCGCTGGCGGACCTGGCGCCGCAGCGTCAGCAGCTCCTCGGCAATGTCGCGCACGTTGGTCCCGGCGTCGGGCGCCTCGATCAGGTCGATGCCGTCGAACAGCTCGCCGCGCCAGAGCCGGTCGGCCTGGAGCAGGAGCGAGAGCGCCTGGCCCTCCAGCCCGCGGGCGTGGGCCTCGATGCCCTCACGGGCACGGGCCCGGAACTGCTCGACGTCGGTCGACACGACCTCGGGGTCGAGGGCGACCGACCCCGGCCCGGGCGTGCGACCCCGGTGGACGGGCCGGCTCGTCCCCAGCGGCCCACGCAGCTTGGACAGCAGCGGGTCGATGGACTTGGGGGACAGTCCGACGATGCGGCACACGTCGGTCTTCGCCATCGGCGACTGCACGGCGGCGAGCAGGCCCAGCACGCTGCGCTGGGCCATGGACAGCTGGCCGGCCAGGTCCTCGCCGTCGACGAGCACCTGAAGTGCGCCCAGTACGCGGACCTCTATCGCCATGGCACCTCGAACCGCTCCCCCAGCTCGACACCACGGAGAGTACCAGCGCCGCGACAAGACATGAGCAAGGGTCCTCTCTTGTGGGGCCCGTCGTCCGGCCGATAGACCATTGGACGGTAGGAGGTGGACGAGACGCACGGGTGAACGCAGCCCAGGTGCTTCCCCAGCGCACCCGGGTACCGCTCGCCGTCTCGACCGGGCGAACCGCGGCGGGTTGCGGTCCGACCGACCATGGGTGCCGCTCGCGGCGGGGCGTGCGGTACCCACCTCCGCCTGCCCAGGACTCAGGCGTAGGCGGGGATCGTCCGGGCGACGATGCGGCCCTCACCCGGGAACGCGCCGGGGACGAACCACGTCGAGCCGGAGCCGGTCAGCACGGGGGCCTCGCCCGTGGCGTCGCCGAGCCTGTCGCGCCACGCGGCCAGCCGCGGCTCGACGGCCAGGGCGGCCGGCTCCAGGTCGTTCGGGCCCTCGGCGCGGGGGCTGCCCATCTCGTCCCAAGCCTTGTAGACCGCCGGCGTGGAACAGCCGAACGGCGGGACGACCAGCGTATAGGTCCGCTCGACGAACGGCAGCGGGTCGAGGACCTCGCCGATGCCGGTCGCCTGCGCCCGGCCGCCCCGGACGCAGAACGGCACGTCCGCCCCCAGCGACGCCGCCAGCGCCAGGTCGTCGACGCCCGCCCACCGCAGTACGGCGGCGGCGTCGGCCGAGCCGCCGCCCAGCCCGCCGCCGACGGGGATCCGCTTCACGACCCGGACGTGCGCCGTTCGGCCGACGGCCCGCAGCGCGCGGCGCACGAGGTTGTCGTCGGCCGGGCCGTCGAGCCCCGGCGGGGCGCCCACCAGTTCCAGCCCGTCGCCGTCGCCGAACGTCAGCTCGTCGGCAAGGTCGAGGCTCACCATCTCGGCGTCGATGAGGTGGTAGCCGTCGTCCCGCAGGCCGGTCATCCGCAACGACACGGTCAGCTTCGCCGGCGCCACCACCGTCACCTCGCCCATCCGGGAACCCTTGCACACGCGCCGGCGACCGCCCGCTCCCGCCGGGGAACGGCCCCGACCTCAGGGACGGGCCCGGGTGGCCGTCGCCTCGGTCGTGATGCCGCCCCGGGGGCGCTGGGTGACCGTGACGCGGACCTCGTGCGGGTCGGCCGCCCGGACGAACTCGGCGGCGATCTCGGCGGCCAGGGCCTCGCAGAACACCGGCCGGTCCCGGAAGGACCACAGGTACAGCTTGAGGGACTTGGACTCGACGCAGCGCCGGTCCGGCCGGTAGCTGACGACGACCGTCGACAGGTCCGGCTGGCCGGTCACCGGGCAGCGCGACGCCACCTCCTCGGTGCTGAACCGCACCTCGGTGACGTGCTCCGGGGCGTCGAAGCACTCGACGTGCTCGACGGGCTCCCGCACGGTCCGCCCGAGCACGGTCAACCCGGCGGCACCCTCGGGCGGCGGCGTGCCGTTCGTCCTGTCGTCCTGCTGCGCTTCCACCCCGGCGACGCTACGCCGGGCGGCCCGCCGTCCGTCACCCCCGGCGGCGCTCGAAGACCTGCAGCCCGTACTCGACGTCGCCCGCGGTGGTGTCGCCGTCGACGGTCTTGGTGATGGCCTCCCGGACGCCGGCGAGGACGCCGTTGGTGACCAGCGTCTCCTCGTCCGTCGTGTACTTGGCCGGGTTGAGGCCCCGCATCTCGAGGAAGGCGATGACCTGGCCGTACGTCGCCCGCAGGAGTTCGGCGGCGTCGCGCTGGATGTCGGCGGCGTCGGTGTTGATGGGGTTGCCGCGGCCGATCGTGTAATGCCGCAGCCCGCCGCGTGACCCGTAGGGGTCGATGATCGTCGGCGGTTCCTCGAGGTCGTCGGGCTCGCGGCGCGCCCGGCGTTCCAGGCGGACGAGGCGCGCCCAGTCGGCCGGCGAGCTGGCCAGCCGCCCGAACACGCCCCGCTGGGTGGCGATGGCCAGCGCCCGGCGCCAGCGGGAGTCGTGGAGGTCCTTGGCCGTGTTCCAGGCGCCGTCGATCCGCCGGAGGACGTGGACGATCGGGTGCAGTGACAGGCCGGTCTGGCGGACCTCGACCGACATGTGCAGGGTCGTGACCAGCTGTCCGCCGCGGCTGACGACCTGCGCCCGCAGGTAGGCCCGCTCGGCCGGCGACGGCCGCTCGATGGCGTCGTGGATGCGGCTCGCCGTGGGCCAGAAGCCGGGCCTCCCCTGCTGCTGCAGCGCCCAGACGTCGGCGCCCCGGAAGTGCAGGACCAGCGTGCTGCTGCGCCCGTCCTGGTGGGGCTGGAGGTTGGCCTCGCCGACGGTCTCGGCCAGGTACTGGAGCAGCTCGGTCGCCGTGAAGCCGGGGACGGGCGGGTCGGCGTGGGGCCGGACGCCCACGTCCAGCGCCGCGCGGACCTCGTCGTACGCCCGCACGCCGAAGCCCGGGAAGACGTCCACGCCGCCGCTCTCGCGGTAGACGACCACGGTGCCCTCCGTGGCGGCGACGAGCCGGCGGCGCTGGTCGTCCCGGATGAGGTACTCGTCATGGCGGCGCGGCACCGAGTTGTCGGCCGCCCGCGCCATCGTGCGGCCGGCGTCCTGCATCGTCTCGGTGCGCTTGATCAGGACGACGTAGGCGGCCACGACCGACCCGAGGGCGAAGACCAGCAGCGGCCACCAGACGGTCGACGGCCACGCCCACAGGGCGAGCAGCAGCAGCCCGACCCCGCCGCCCCAGAACAGCCAGGCGGCGATCCTGGTGGTTTGGCGCTCCTCGTTCACCGCCCACGCCGTGTGCCGGGCCAACGCCTCCAGGTCGACGCCGGGAGAGGGCGCGACGACCTCGTGGTCCTTCACGACCAGCCGCTTGTGCACGGCCCGCGCCCAACCCCGGTGGATGATCGCCTTCGAGGCCAGCACGCGGGTGGCGTGGTTGAGGTGCTCGGGGGGCGCGGCCTGGACGGCGGGGGCCGGTGTCTCCGGCGGCCCCAGCTCCGCGTTCCTGCCGGTCGGGTACCCCAGGTCGTCGTCCACGCCAGCACGTGCCATGTCGATGATCGGTCCTCAGCCGGGAACGAGTCCTCGCTCCTACCCAGCGTGACCTTAACCGCGCACGGTCGCCCGCCGAGCGGCGTCAGGCGTCGAGGTGGGCGACCGGGACGAGGGCGGCCCAGTCCTCGAGCGCGAGGGTCTCGGCGCGGGCGGTGGGGTCGACCCCCGCCTGCGCGAAGCCGTCGGCGTCCACCAGGCCGGACAGGGACCGGCGGAGCATCTTGCGGCGCTGGTTGAAGCCGGCGTCGACCAGGCGGGACAGCGCCACCGGGTCGGCGTCGACGGCCGGCCGGTGACGGCGCACGATCCGGACCAGCGCCGACTCAACCCGGGGCTGTGGCACGAACACCGTCGGCGGGACCCGCCCCACGACCTCGGCCGTCGCCCGCAGCGCCACCTTCACCGATGGGATGCCGTAGGCGGCGTCGCCCGGCCCCGCCGCCCACCGCTCACCCACCTCGCGCTGGACCATCACCAGCATCCGCTCGATCGCCGGCACCTCGGCCAGCAGCGTGAGCACCAGCGGCGTGGCGATGTTGTAGGGGAGGTTGGCCACCAGCGACCAGCGCTCGGAGCCGGCCAGGACCGGCGCCCAGTCGAGCGCCAGGGCGTCGCCCTGCAGCACCCGGACGTCGGCGCCCGGCGCCTCCGACGCCACGACGGCGCGCAGCACCGGGACAAGGTGGCGGTCCAACTCGACCGCCGTGACCGCGGCGCCGGTCTCCGCCAGGGCGAGGGTGAGCGAGCCGAGCCCCGGGCCGATCTCGACCACGTGGTCGCCCGGCCCGACCCCGGCCAGGCGGGCGACGCGTCGGACCGTGTTGGGGTCCGCCACGAAGTTCTGGCCCAGGGCCCGGCTCGGGGCGAGGCCGTGCTCGTCCAGCAGCTCCCGGACGCGGCGGGGCGAGAGCGTCACTCCGCCGTCAGTCGGTACGCCCGCTCCGCGTTGGCCCAGGTGGCGGCGGCGACGTCCTCGACCGGCACGCCCCGGGCGGCGGCGACGCCCGCCCCGACGAGCGGCACGAACGCCGGGCGGTTGGGCCGGCCCCGGTGCGGCACCGGAGCCAGGTACGGGCTGTCGGTCTCGACCAGCAACCGGTCGAGCGGGGTCATCGCCGCCGCGTCGCGCAGGTCCTGCGCCGCCTTGAACGTGACGATGCCGGAGAAGGACAGGTACAGGCCCCGGTCCAGGCACTTGCGGGCCTCGTCGGGGCCGCCGGTGAAGCAGTGCAGGACGGTCCGCTCGGGGACGCCCACCTCGTCGAGGATGGCGAACGTGTCGTCCCAGGCCTCGCGGGTGTGGATGACCAGGGCCAGGTCGTGTTCGAGCGCCATGGCGACCTGGGCGGCGAACGCCTCGCGCTGGGCCGGCCGGGGCGAATGGTCGTAGTGGTAGTCGAGGCCGCACTCCCCCACGGCGACGACCTCCGGCGCGGCGAGGAGGTCGGCCAGGCCGTCGAGCCCGTGGGCGGCCTCGTGCGGGTGCAGGCCGACGGTGGCCCACACCGTGCCGGGATGCCGGCGGGCGGCGGCGATGGCCTCTGCGGACCGCTCGACGTCGGTTCCCACGGTCACCATCCGCTCGACGCCGGCGTCGCGGGCCTCGGCCACCAACTCGTCGGCCACGTCGAGGTCTGGGGTGTCCTCGGCGTCCCAGCCGAGGTGGCAGTGGTCGTCGGTCCAGCGGAGGGCCACGGCGGGCGAGGCTACCCGCCGGGCGAAATCCGCTGCCGGCCGCGGCCCCGGCGGCCGTAGGGTCCGCCGGCGATGCCGGAGCCGACCGCCGCTCTGCCGCCCGGGACCGCGCCGCCGTACGCCCTGCGGCCCGCCGGACCGGACGACGAGCCGTTCCTGTGGGCGATGCTGTACGAGGCCGCGCACGCCGCCGAGGACGGCATGGCGTCGCCGGAGGAGCTGCAGGCGATCCCCGAACTGGCCCACTACGTGGCCGGCTGGGGCCGCCGCGGCGACCTCGGGGTGATCGGGATACGGGGCGGCGAGCCGCTCGGGGCCGCCTGGGCCCGCACCTTCCCGGCGAACGACCCCGCCTACGGCTGGGTGGACGAGGCCACGCCCGAGCTGGCGATCGGCGTGGCGCCAGCGGCGCGCGGCACCGGGCTCGGCACCGCCCTGCTGGTGCGGCTGCTCGACGAGGCCCGCGACCGCGGCATCGGGGCGGTGAGCCTCAGCGTCCGCGTGGACAACCCCGCGCTACGGCTGTACCGGCGCCTGGGCTTCGTGGCGGTCGACGGTCCGCCGGTCCTTGACCGCACCGGCGAGGGCCGGTCCATCACGATGGTGACGCGGCTGGGCTGAGCACGGTGCGGGGCCGGCCCGCCCATTTCCGTGCGTGGGCACCCCGCGGGGCCCGGGTACCTTGGCGCGGTTCCGGAGGAGGACCCATGTCCCGTCAACGCTTCGCAGGCGTCGCCTGGCCCTACGCCAACGGCCCGCGCCACATCGGCCACGTGGCCGGCTTCGGCGTACCGTCCGACATCTGGGCGCGCTGGGCCCGGATGGCGGGCCACGACGTGCTGATGGTGTCGGGGACCGACGAGCACGGGACCCCCATCACGGTCGCGGCCGAGGCGGAGGGCCTGACGCCCAAGGAGCTGGCCGACCGCAACAACGCCCTGATCGTGGAGGACCTGCGCGGCCTGGGCCTGTCGTACGACCTCTTCACCCGCACGACGACGACGAACCACTACGAAGTCACGCGGGAGCTCTTCCGGGGCCTGTACGCCACGGGCGGCATCGTCGAGGTCCAGCAGATGGCGGCCTTCGCCGCGTCCGACGGCCGGTCGCTGCCCGACCGCTACATCGAGGGCACCTGCCCGATCTGCTCGTACCCGGCGGCGCGCGGGGACCAGTGCGACAACTGCGGCAACCAGCTCGACCCCGAGGACCTCATCGAGCCGCGCTCCAAGGTCGACGGTCTTCCGCCGGTGTTCAAGGTGACGACGCAGTTCGCCCTCGACCTGCCCAAGTTCGCCGAGCAGCTGCACTCGTGGGTTGCGGGGCAGGCCGACTGGCGGGCCAACGTCCGCACGCAGAGCCTCGCCTTCATGGCCGACGCCCGGCAGCGGTCGATCACCCGCGACATCGGCTGGGGCGTCCCCATCCCCCTGGCCGAGTGGGAGAACGACCCGCTCAAGCGCATCTACGTCTGGTTCGACGCCGTCATCGGCTACCTGTCCGCGTCCCTGGAGTGGGCCGAGCTGTCCGGCGACCCGGAGGCGTGGAAGCGCTGGTGGCACGACCCGTCGAGCCGCGCCGCGTACTTCATGGGGAAGGACAACATCGTCTTCCACGCCTTCCTGTGGCCGGCGATGCTGACCGGCTACCAGGGGGAGCTGGCGGAGGGGCCGGACGGGTCCCCCGAGCCGCTGCACCGGCCCGACGACATCGTGGCCAGCGAGTTCCTCACGATGGAAGGCAAGAAGTTCTCGTCGTCGCGCAAGGTGGTGATCTACGTGCGCGACGTCCTCAAGCGGTACGGCCCGGACCCGCTGCGGTTCATGCTGGTCGCCGGCGGCCCCGAGACGGGCGACGCCGACTTCACCTGGTCCGAGTTCGTGCGCCGCAACAACGACGAGCTGGTCGCCACCTGGGGCAACCTCGTCCAGCGGACCTGCGCCATGCTGCGCCGCAACGGCGGCGTCGTGCCCGACCGCGCCCTGCAGCCGGACGCCGGGCGGTCGCTGGTCGCCAAGGTGGCCGCCGGGCTCGACTCGGTGGGCGCCTCGATCGAGCGCTATCGATTCAAGGCCGGGCTCACCGAGGTGCTGGCTCTGGCCCAGGACGTCAACGCTTACGTCTCGCACACCGAGCCGTGGAAGGTCGTGAAGACCGACACGGACGCCGCCCTCGGGATCCTCTCGGCCGCCTATGACGCCGTGTGCGACCTCAACGTCATGTTCACGCCGTTCCTGCCCCACGGGGCGCAGCGGGTGTGGGACAACCTGGGCGTCGACGTGGTGGTGCCCCAGCCGGAGGTGTCCGAGGTGGGCGCCGACGACGACCGCCACCTCGTGCTGCGGACGCCAGCGGGGTCGTCCACGTGGGCCTCGGTCCGGCCCGGGACGGGTTCGGCGATCGGGCCCGCGTCGCCACTGTTCGACAAGATCGACGTGGCGGTGGTCGACGAGGAACTGGCCCGGCTCTCGTCCCCGGCCTGATCCCCGGGTCCCCCGGCGTCACGGCCGTCCCCACGCCCCGTAACGCGGTGTGGCTGTGGCCTGGGTAATGTTGCCCGACCGACATGGCGGGTGCGGCGGGCCGGGCGATGCGCCGCGGCTCACCCGGCCACCGGAAGCCTGGAGGAACCACACTGAGCCCTCAACCGCCGCCGAAGCGTCCACGTGGCGACTCGGGTGACGGGGACCGGAGCAGGCGCCGCGCCCAGCCCCGGGCGTGGGACCGCAGCGACCCCGCCGGGCCGCCGCTCCCCGACGCCGACGCCCCGAGCGGCTCAGACGAGGGCCCACAGTTCCTGCCCTCCTACCTGCAGGCACCGGGCCAGGCCCCGGCGACGCCGCGCCGCGAGGCGCCCCGCGAGCGGCGCCGGCCGGACGACCCCGGCCGCGGCGACCAGTGGGCCAGGGACGGCCAGGAGGTCCCGGCGCAGGATCGGGGCTGGCCCCACGACCTCGCCGACCAGCCCGACGGCGACGACGTCCGCGGCGGGTCGCCGTCCCACGACCGCGACCCGTACGGCGGCGCCTCCAACGATCGCGATCCGTACGACCGCGACCCGTACGCCGGCGATTCGTACGGCCGCGACTCCTACGACCGCGCCCCGTACGGCGGCCAGTCGTATGCCCGCGACGCGAACGGCCCCGACGACCCGTACGGCGGGAGCGTCGGTGGGCACCGCGGACGGGGGCCGGCCGCGCCCGTCCCGCCGGCGGCCCCCGCACCGGGCCCCGGCGAACCCGGCCACTGGGCCTCGCCCCCGCCCGCGCTCCGGCCCTACGACCCAGGTCCCCACGCCCGGGGCGGCGACGACGACCCCCGCGGCGCCACCGCCTCCGGCCTGCCCCAGCGGGCGCCGGGCCAGGCGCTCGGGGGGTCCAGCCTCTCCCGCGGCGGCCGCTCCACGGGCGACCCCCGCTACACGACCGGGTCGAACCCGGTCCTCCCCCCGCTCGACCGGCCGCCGGCCGGCCCGCCCACGGGTGAGCCGTGGTACGGCGGCGGCAGCGGCACCTACGGTCACGACGGCGGCGGCGTGCCGCAGGCGCTGGCCTACGCCCCCGCCGGGCCGGGCACGATCCCCGGCGTCCCGGGCGGCCCGGGCGTCGACGTCCCGGACGCCCCCGGCCTTCCCGGCCACGGCCGTCCCTACGGCTCCCCCTACGAGCCCGACGACGGTGGATTCGGCGCCGGCAGCCCGAGCGGCCCCGGTGTCGGCGGCCCCGACGACGACCGCGCCGACGGCGACGACCGCGCCGACGGCGAGGGCACCGGGCGTCGGGGCCGCCGCCGGCGCGGCGCCCGCGGCCCCGCCTTCGAGCGCGGCCCCAAGCTTCCCACCCCCCTCGACGAGGCCCCCCGCCTCCCCTACGTGCCGGCGCTCGAGGGCCTCCGAGCCCTGGCGCTCGTGGCCATCCTCGCCTTCCACCAGGGCTTCGACCTGGCCCGCGGCGGGTTCCTCGGCATCTCCTCCTTCTTCACCCTGTCCGGCTTCCTGCTGGGCACCCTGGTCCTCGCCGAGTGGGCCCAGACCGGGCGCCTCGGCCTCGGCCGGCTGTGGGAGCGGCGCGCCCGCCGCATCGTCCCCGCGTACGTCGTCACGATCGCCGTGGTCGTCGTCCTGCAGTTCGCGGTCCGCGTCGGCATCGGCGAGCGGTTCCGCGGCGACGTCCTCTGGGCGCTCGGGTTCGCCGGGAACTGGCGCAACGTGGTGTCCGACCAGGACGCCAGCGCCCTGTTCATCAGCGCCTCGCCGGTCCAGCACCTGTGGTCGGTCGCCCTGCTGGTCCAGTTGCTGGTCGTCGTCCCGCTCCTCTTCGTGGGCCTCATGCGGCTCGCCGGGCGGCGCTGGCGGCTGACCGGGGCGGCGTTCGCCCTCCTGGCCGTCGCCTCATTCGGCCTCGCCCACCTGGCGTCGCGGTCCGGCGGGAACGGCGGCATCGCCTACTTCGGCACCCACACCCGGGCCGGCGAGCTGCTGGTCGGCATCGCCCTGGCCTACGGGGTGCTCAGCCCGCACCTGCGCGGCCTGCTCGAGTCGGCCCCCGGCCAGGCCGCGGTCCGCTGGGGCGCCCCCGCCGCCCTGGCCGGCCTCGCCGTCCTGTGGACGACCACCTCGCTGGGCGACCCCCGGCTGTTCGGCGGCCTGACCGCCCTCAACGCGGTGCTCACGGCCTGGGTCGTCCTCGCGCTGACCGCCACGGGCCCGGCGGCGACCGCCCTCGGGTCGTGGCCGCTGCGCCAGCTCGGGCGCATCAGCTTCGGCGCCTACCTGCTGCACTGGCCGATCTACCTGCTCCTCGACGAGCCCCGGGTGTCGTTCGACGGGCCCGTCCTGTTCGCCGCCCGCATCGCCGCCACGCTCGCCGCCGCCGTCGCCCTCCATCTCGCCGTCGAGCGGCCGTGGCGCCGGGGGATGCGGATGCCGCGGCGCAGCGTGGCCGCCGTCCTCGTGCTCGCAACCGCCGTCGTGGTGGTGGCCACCCTCGTCCTGCCCCAGCAGCCGCCGCCCAACGTCAGCCTGACGATCGGGGACGGCTCGGGCGCCGGCGAGCTCGACGTCGTCGTCCCGTCCGGCGGCACCGAGGCCGCCTCGATCGCCCTGGTCGGCGACCGGCTCGCCGGCTCGCTGCCGAGCGGCTTCGCCACCTGGAACGGCGAGCATCCCGACGAGCAGGTCCGCCTCTCCACGCACGTCGCCGACGACTGCCCGCCGGGCGCTCCCGGCCCGGTCCGGCTGGCCGGCGAGACGATCGGCGACGACACGACGTGCACGGGCTGGGAGCCCCGCCTCCCCCGCCTCCTCGACGCCGCCGCCCCCGATTCCGTGGTCGTACTCACGGGCCTGGGCGAGCTGGGTGAACGCGAGATAGACGGCACCTGGCACCATCTCGGCGACCCGGTCTACGACGACTGGTTGTCCGGCGAGCTCGACGCCTTGGCCTCGACGCTGGCCGACGGCGGCGCCCCTGTGCTGTGGGCCACGGTCCCGCACGTCCGGCTGCCCGGCGCCGACGGCGACTGGACGGCATACGACGACAACGACCCCCGCCGGGTCGACCGGTACAACGAGCTCGTCCGCGAGGCCGCCGAGGGCCACGACGCCATCCGCGTCCTCGACCTCACCGCCTGGGCGCAGGAGCTGCCGCGTGGCGGCGAGTTCAGCCCCGACTACCGCCAGGACGGCGCCACGTTCACCGAGGCCGGCGCCGACACGGTGGCCGACTGGTTCGCGGCGGCGGTCATCCGCACGCTCGACGCCGAGTCGTCCGACGACGGCGACGAGGGCGGCGACGCCGGCTGACCTGGACGACCCCGCACCGGCCCTCCCCGGTGGGGCGGATCGGCTTGGAGGCGAGCTCGTCCTCGCCGGCGAGATCGCCAGCGCCATGTGGGGCGCGCCTTGTGGGGGTCGACGCCGACGATCACCTGCATGGGTTCCTCCGTGGCTGCCGTCAGTCACCGAGACCAGCCCATCCCGTCGCGATCATCGATGAACACGTCGCCCGGGATCTCCGGGTCGATGTCGTCGAGCCCGTCAGGCGGCTCGTCGAGTGCCAGGAGAGCGGCGAGTTTGGACCGCGCGACTCGCAGCAACGGGCCGACCGCGCTCGGCTCGACACCGAGCCGGTCGGCCATCTCCAACGGGTCCAGGGCCTGCTCCTCCAGATCGAGGATGCGGGCGTGCGCGACCGGGAGGAGGCCCATGGCGGTGGATCGCCGCATGCACCACAGGGTGGGGCCGAGACCGCATCGACACGTAGGTAGATCGGTACCTCACTTCCACTGGCCGCCTAGGCTCGTCCTGTGACCGCTTGGCCGCTCGTAGGCCGAGCCGAGGAGCTCGACCTCGTCCTGGAGGTGCTACGCGGCGGACACGCGGGTGGGGTGGTGATCGCGGGCGGCCTGGGCGTGGGCAAGACACGCCTGGCCCGCGCTGCGGTGGCGGCGCTGGAACCGGACTGTGCGATCCAGTGGGCCGCTGCCACCCGGGCGACGGCATCGATCCCGTTCGGGGCGTTCGCCCACCTGCTGCCTGACGTCACCGTGTTCTCGCCCGACGACCGTCTTCGCCTCCTGCGCGGGATGACCGAAGCCCTCGGCGAACGCGCCGGAGGGAAACCGCTCGTCGTCGTCGTCGACGATGCGCAGTGGCTGGATCCCGGCGCAGCGGCTCTCGTGCATCAGCTCGTTCTGACGGGCGCGGCGCAGGTATTGCTGACGGTGCGGACCGATGAGCATGGACCGGATCCGATCGTCGCCTGCTGGAAGGACGGCCTGACCGAACGGCTCGAGCTGCAACCACTCGGCGTCCTCGACCACGACGCGCTCGTCACGGCCACGCTCGATCGTCCCGTCGACCGCTCGACGCTCCGCCGGTTCTGGCGGCTGACCAAGGGCAACCCATTGTTCCTGCACGAGCTCGTCCTGCAAGCGCTCGAGGCCGACGCGTTCACGGTCAGCGATGGTGTGTGGACGTGGACCGGACGCGTCGGACCGTCCACTCGCCTGTCGGCGGTCCTCCGGGCCCGTTTCGCGCGTGTGAGCGCCTCAGGTCTTGCTGTGCTCGAGCACCTGGCGGTCGGTGAGCCGCTGACCCTCGAGGTCCTCGCCGCCTCGTGCGGGATCGAGGGGGTCGCCGAGGTCGAACGAGCCGGGCTCGCGGTGGTGGACGAGCGCGAGGACGGCCACGTGAGGCTCTCCCACCCGCTGTACGGCGAGGCCCTGCGTGTCGCGATGGGCACCATCGAGCAGCGCCGGGCGAAGGCCCGTCTCGCCGACGCCCTGGAGGACTCCGCTCGCACGTCACGATCGCAGCTGTTGCGGGTTGCGACGTGGCGGTTGGAGAGCGGGAGCGCTGCGCCGGAGTGGCTCTTCCCCGAAGCGGCGGAGATCGCCAACGCGGTGTCCGAACATGCCCTGGCCGAGCGTCTAGCCCGCCGCGCCGTGTCCGAGGGTGACAGCTTCAGGGCCGCCTTGGCGCTGGGCGACGCGCTGAACCGCCAGGGCCGCTCGGTCGAAGGCCTGGCCGTCCTGGAACCGCTGGCCGCTCGCGCCGAGTCGGATCGTGATCACGTCGCGGTGGCGGTGGCCCGCCACTTCGGGCTCACGACGGAGTACGGCTTCCGTGCCGAGTTCGAGGACATCCTTCTGGCAGCGGAGGAGCAGGTGCGCGATCCGAAGCTGCGGGCCTTTCTCCGGGCTCAGCGAGCCTCGCTGTTGTGCTTCGCCGGCCGGCTGGACGAGGGCGTGGCCTTGGCAACGCACACTCCGAGCGACGAGCTCGACGAAATCAGCCAGCTGCGCGCCGTGCCGGCACTCGGCGGTGCGTGGCTCTGCGGGGGCCAGCCGAACTCGGCGTGCGCGCTCGCAGAGCGCATGTTCCCTGTCGCTCTCCGTCACCAAGAGGAGCTTCCCCAAGCCCCGGCGTGGGTCCTGTCGACCCAGCTCCCATCGCTCGTGGCCGCCGGCCGTCTGGATGACGTCGATGCGGCGACCGCGTTCGTGGAGGCCGTCACCGAAGCCAGCGGCGGGAGCGCCGAAGGTGCCAGCTTCATCGCGCTCGCACGAGGGATGTCGGCCCTGCATCGCGGGCTGGCCCGCACCGCCGAACGATGGCTTCGCGAGAGCACGGCCGGCATGCGCCCGATCGCTCGTTCCCGGCTGCCGTTCGCTCTGGCCCAGCTCACCGAAGCCTGTGCCCTCGTCGGCGACGCCGACGGCGCGGCGCGCGCCAGCGCGGAGGCCGACGAGCTGGTCTCGCGCTCGACCATCTTCGAAGGGCTCGTCCGACGCGCTCGGGGTTGGGCCGCGCTCGCGCAAGGTCAACGGTCGGCCGCCATCGAAAGGCTCCTGGATGCCGCCGAGTGGTCGAGCGCCCATGGACAGCACACGGCGGAGCTCTTCGCGCTACACGACGCGCTGCGCCTCGGCGGGATGGATGCGGCGCCCAGGCTGGTCGAGCGTTCGCCTCAGGTCGAGGGGCACTGGGCCCCGTGCTTCGCGGCCCACGGTGCGGCGGTCTCCGACAGCGACGGAGCGAAGCTGGACGCAGTCGCGACGCGATTCGAGGAGCTGGGGGCCATCCTGCTGGCCGCCGAGGCCGCTGCCGAGGCGAGCGCGGCGTTCCGGCAGGCGGCGCTGGTGGGCCGCGCCGAGCGCTGTGCCGCCCGCGCCGGCGTGCTCGCCCAAGCCTGCGAGAACGCTCGCACCCCGGTTCTCGATCAGCTTGCACGACCGCTGCCGCTCACCCGCCGCGAGCGAGAGGTGGCCAGCCTCGCTGCCCAGGGGCTGTCCTCGCCGGCCATCGCCGAGCGGCTCTACCTGTCCGTGCGCACCGTCGAGGGGCACCTACAGCGGGCGTACACCAAGCTGGGCGTCAGCGACCGCCGCACCCTGCCGCGCCTACTGGAGCCGGGCCGGGGCCGCTGACTCACGGAGCCGCCGGCGGCTTCCCCCGACGATCGGCCGAGTCCTGTGGTGGCAAGGTCGCCGTCGGAAAACAGGTACCGACCTACGTAAGTCGGGCCCGCCGGAGTCCCGCACTGTTGGTCGCAAGCAGCGAGCCACTTGGCCCGTTGCTGGCGTGACCAATCCAGCAGGAGGGAACGATGAGAGTGACACGAGCATGGCTGCACCTGGGTCGAGGCCGGTCCAAGCCCATCGCCGTCTCGGTTGTCGTCGCGACCGTCGTGGTGATGGCGGGCCTGGCGGCACCGGCGACGGCGGACGAGAGCAGCGCCGGTGACGCCGGCCTGCGCGCCGTGCAAGCCTTCACAGCGCGGTACCAGTCGGAAACCGCGGCGATCGCCGACGGGTTCACCCCCACCGACGAGTGCGTACCGGCCATGGGATACCACTACGTGGACTTCTCCCGGGTCGACACGAACCTCGAGCCGAGCCGTCCGGAGGCGGTGCTGTATGTGAGCGCTCCCGGCGGCGGTCGCCAGCTCGCGGCAGCCGAGTGGTTGGTGGTGGATGCTGATCAGGACCTCGCCACCGACGACGACCGTCCGACCCTCTTCGGTCATCCCTTCGACGGACCCATGCCCGGCCACGCTCCCGGCATGCCGATCCACTACGACCTGCACGCCTATGCGTGGGTCGAGAACCCGGACGGTGGATTCGCCACCTGGAACCCGGCGATCAGCTGTCCGTAGGTGCACCGACGGGGGCACCTCGACGTCGCGTCCGTCATGCCGCCGAGCCCGGCGAGGGGCGGGAGCCCGGCGTTGCCTGCAGACCGCTTTCGCCACCCGTGCGGAGGCAGCCTCGAAGGCGGCGCCGGCTCCGGCCGGCCCACACAACGGACAATCCGACGCGGTGGTTCCGGTGCATCGCCTACCTTCAGCCTGGGTCACTAGCAACGGCGACCTCGTGTTCGCCAAGATGGGCGCCTCAAGGCTCACTGATGAACTCGAGGGAGCGCGGCGATGGATCAGCAGCAGCTCGAGAAGGTCCGCGACGGGAAGGGCTTCATCGCCGCTCTCGACCAGAGCGGGGGCAGCACGCCGAAGGCCCTCCGGCTCTACGGGGTGGGCGAGGACCAGTACGCCGACGAGGCCGAGATGTTCGACCGCATCCACGAGATGCGGGCCCGCATCATCACGAGCCCGAGTTTCGGCGGCGACCGGATCGTGGGAGCGATCCTGTTCGAGATGACGATGGACCGCCAGATCGACGGGCGGGACAGCGGGGACTACCTCTGGTCGGTGACGCAGGTCGTCCCGTTCCTGAAGGTCGACAAGGGGCTCGCCGAGGAAGTGGACGGTGTCCAGCTCATGAAGCCGATCGATGGCCTCGACGGCTTGCTCGAGCGGGGCGTCGCCAAGGGCATGTTCGGCACGAAGATGCGCTCGGTCGTGAAGCTGGCCGATCCCAAAGGGATCGAGGCCATCGTCGACCAGCAGTTCGCGCTGGGCCGGACGATCCTGGCGGCTGGCCTGGTCCCGATCCTCGAGCCCGAGGTCGACATCAAGAGCCCCCAGAAGGGTGCCGCCGAGGAACTCCTCAAGGCGGCGATCCTCGCCCGCATCGATGAGCTGCCCGCCGGCCAGCAGGTCATGTTCAAGCTCACCCTTCCCGACGAGGACGGCTTCTACGGCGAACTCGTCGCCCACCCGCGGATCCTGCGCGTCGTCGCCTTGTCCGGCGGCTACTCGCGCGACGAGGCCAACGACCGCCTCGCCCACAACCCGGGCGTCATCGCCAGCTTCTCGAGGGCGCTGACCGAGGGCCTCACGGCCCAGCAGAGCGACGAGGAGTTCGACAAGGTGCTCGACGCCTCGATCAAGAGCATCTACGAGGCGTCCATCACCTAGACCACGGTGTGTGCCGTTCCCGGGCCCGCCGCCGGCGTCCTGAGACCCGGCGGCCGCGCCGGACCGCCGGCGGCACGCGGCATCCTGACCGCGTGCCGCGCGTCCGTGTCTCCCGCGTCCTCGACGCCTCGCCCACGGCCGTCTGGGCCCGGCTCGCCGACCTGGGCGACCACGTGCACTGGATGGCCGACGCCGCCGAGATCCGCTTCACCGGGCCCTCCCGCGCCGGCGTCGGCACCACCTTCGACTGCCGCACGGTGATCGGGCCCCTGCGCACGCTCGACCGCCTGGAGGTCACCGAGTGGGACGAGGGGCGGGCCATGGGCGTCCGCCACGCCGGCATCGTGACCGGCACGGGGCGCTTCTCCCTCGAGGGCCTGTCCGGCGACCGCACCCGCCTGACGTGGGAGGAGGACCTGTCCTTCCCCTGGTACCTCGGCGGTCCCGTCACGGCGGCGATCGCGCATCCGATCTTCCGCCGGCTCTGGTCGGGCAACCTCGCCCGCTTCGCCGCCCGGCTGACGTCGCCCACCGGAACGTCGTAGGCCCGCGCCCGTTCGGAGCGCGTTGATCGCGTCAGGCGATGGCCAGGCAGGCGCCGAAGAGGACGCCGGAGGCCGCCAGGCACATGCCGATGGGGACGAACCTCGCCTGGGGCCCGAGCCGGGGCGCCCACACCCACAGCAGGTAGCCGCCGATGCCACCGGCCACGAGCCCGCCGAGGTGGCCGCCGATGGAGATGCCCGGCACGGCGAACGTGAGGATCAGGTTCATCACCAGCAGCGGCCCGATGCCCGTGGCGAACGGGTCGATGCCGCGCGAACGCATGGCCACGAACGTGGCGGCCATGAGGCCGAACACCGCCCCCGACGCCCCCACCGTGAACCGGTTCGGGTCGATGACGAGGACGAGGAACGAGCCGCCCAGCAGGGACAGCACGTAGAGGGCCACGAAGCCGTACCAGCGGATCGCCGGCTCGAGGATGCGCCCGAGCTGGTACAGCAGGAACATGTTGAAGCCCACGTGGATCAGGCCCGCGTGGACGAAGCCGACCGTGAGCGGCCGCCACCAGTCGCCCCGGTCGATCAGCGGCCCGGCCAGGCCCCAGTCGGCGCCGATGTTCCCGACACCGTCGAGGGCGCCGTTGGACGACGGCAGGTCGGCGAGGAAGATCGCCAGGTTGACGGCGATGATCGCCAGGGTCGCCACCGGCTTGGCGGCGGTGAGGCTGCGCGCCGAGACGACCCGCTGAGGTGCCGCCTTGGTGCACTCCGGGCAATGGAAGCCGACCGAGGCCTGGCGCATGCAGTCGGGGCAGATGGGCCGGTCGCATCGCTGGCACCGCACGCCGGCCCGCCGGTCGCCGTGTCGATAGCACGTCTGGATGTCGGTGGCCACGGTGCGGAGGCTACCGACGCCTGCTGGACGTCAGCTGGACGCGGCCTGCACGGCCACCCCGGGGCCGACGGCGTCCCGTCCCGCCCGGGCCGCCCCCGGCCGGCCCGCCCCGGGCGTCAGAAAGGGACGACGGACACCCCCAGGCTGGCGGCCAGCGGGGCGAGGCGCCGACGGTCCTCCGGCCGGAGGCGGTCGTCGCGTAGGGCGTCGTAGGCCAGCTCCTGCGCGACGGTGACGTCCACGCAGAGGCCCAGCTCGCCGGCGAGGGCCACCAGGCGGGCGGCGTCGGCCACCGCCTCGTCGGTGGGATCGTGCGAGGCCCGGTCGACCGCCCGCGCCACGGCGCGGGCCAGCGCCCGGGCGGCCCGCGGCGAGGCCAGCGTCACGCCTTCCTGGCGGGCGATGCGGGCGACGGCCCGGGCGCCGTTGTAGGCGGCGGGGTCGGTGGCGCCGGCCACCTCGGCCACCTCGGACTCCAGCCGTCGGGTCAACACCGCCTCGATCGGCCCCCGTAGCTCCGGCGGCAGGCTGGTCTCGGCCACGGCCAGGGCGGCGAGGGTCTCGTGGTGGTCCGCCCGCAGCTCCTCGTAGGCGGCCACGAACCGGTCGGCCAGCGACTCGGCCACCCGACGGGCCACGTCGCCGCCTTCGCTGGGCAGGGCGCTCTCCAGCCCGAACTCGCGGGGCCCGAACAGCGCCACGACCCGGCGGAGCAGCTCGGTGACGCGCTCGCCGGTCCGCGTGGCCTCCACGAAGCCGGCCACGGAGGCGACGGCGGCGGCCTCGTCGCCCATGTCGTCGGCACACGGCCGCACGGCACCGCTCACCTCGAGCCCGCCCAGGCGGATGGCGCCGTAGGCCCAGCGGGTCACCCGGCGGGTCCGCCGGTGCGTGAGGGCCATGACGCCGGCGACGATGGCGACGCCGCCCCGGTCGACCGCCTCGTCCACCACGTGCTCGACGGCGAAGCCGGCCAGCTCGTCGCCCGGGTCGTCGCCGCCGAGCACGTCGGTCAGCGCCAGGTGGGCGACAACCCGGCCGGGGTCGACGCGGCTGGGGACGACGTAGCGGTCCCAGATGTCGCGGCCGGTGCCCTCCTCGGGCCGGTTGCTGCGGGCACGCCCCAGCTCCTGGAGGACGGCCTCGACCGGGGCCGGCTCCCCCACCTCCTCCAGCAGGTCGAGGCAGCGGGCGGCGTACCGCAGGATCTGGACCGTCTCCAGCCCGGCCAGGTCGTTGAAGAACCAGCCGCAGCTCGTGTACATCAGCAGCGCGTGCCGCTGGCACTCGAGCAGGGTCAGCGCCTCGACCGGGTCGCCGGTCACCCACTCGGCCACGAAGGCGTCCCGCTCGACGGCGCCGACCAGCACGCCGACGTAGGCGTCGCGGGCCGCCCAGGGGTCGCAGAGCACCGCCGGGCCCCGGCGCTCGAACACCTCGACGGCGGCGGCCCGCACCACGTCCAGCGCCCGACGCACCGGGGCCCGCCAGGCCTGGGCCCATCCCGGCTCGCCGCCGGTCTGGCAACCGCAGTCGTCCTTCCAGCGACCGACCCCGTGGGCGCAGGACCAGGCGGACAGCCGCACGCGGGCCTCATCGGCCGGCGGGTACGTGGCGAGCCAGTCCGCCAGCCGGGGGACCGTCACGCCGCGGCGCCCGGCCTCCACCGTCAGGGCGTGGGCGACGCCCCGGTCGGCGAACTTGTGGTGGTGGCCGAAGGTCTCGCCGTCGCAGGCCACGGCGACGAGCTCGCGTCCCCGGCGGGCGATGCGGTCGACGACGACCTGGCTCGCCAGGCCGCCGAACGCCACGTCGTGGCTGATCGGCCCGTCGTAGACGACGAGGTCGACGCCGAGCCCGGGCCGGGACGGGTGCACCCAGCGGGCCACGGTCGGCGTTCCGTTGCCGGACGGGTCGGCCTCACGCCAGCCGCCCTCGGCGACCCGGTCGTCCGCCGGCTCGAACCGGCCGTTGCCGGACTGCCGGGGACGGACCTCGCTGACCTGGTTCGGGGCCAGGATCGTGAAGCCGACGCCCTCCTCGGCCAGCACCGCCAGCACGCGGTCGTCCACCGCGGTCTCGGGCAGCCACAGGCCCTCGGCCTCGCGGCCGAAGCGGTGGCGGAAGTCGGCGAGCCCCCAGCGGACCTGCGTGCGCAGGTCGCGGTCGTTGCACAACGGCAGGATGGCGTGCCCATAGGCTTGGGCGATGCCCCGGCGGGCGGACCGGTCGGCCGCGACGATGCGGGCGTAGGTCTCGGGGGCGTGCTGGTCGAGCCAGGACAGCAGCGTCGGGCCGACGTTGAAGGACAGGTGCTGGTAGTTGTCGACGATCCCGACGATCCGGCCCTGGTCGTCCAGGATGCGGGCCCAGCCGTTGGGCCGGTAGCACTCGGCCGTGATCCGCTCGTTCCAGTCGTGATGCGGGGCGGCGGACGGCTCCCGCGAGACGACCTCGGTCCAGGGGTTCTCACGGGGTGGCTGGTAGAAGTGCCCGTGCAGGACGAAGGCGACGCCCGACATTGACGTGACGCTAGGCCGAACGAGGTTCGTAATTTTGGTGGCCTGACGGCGACGTCACGTCGCGGCCGGACGGACCGCGGGTCGCGAGGGACGGCCGATCCGGTCCCGCAGCAGCCACTGCACGCCGATGCCCACGATGGCGAGGACGCCGGCGGCGGCGAACCCGCCCCGCTCGTTCGACAGCGACACGACGAGGCCCACGATCGCGGCGCCGAACCCCTGGGCCAGGTCGAAGAACAGCGAGAACGTGCCCACGGCGTGGCTGCGCTCGTCGGCAGGCGCCGCCGCCATCACGGCCGTGAACAGGGCCGGGTACATGAGGGACATGCCGATCGCCAGGCCGACCGCGGCCACGTAGATCGAGGCGATCGAGCCCCAGGCCGCCACGAGCAGGATCGCCAGGGTGACGGCCCACAGCGCGATGGTCGAGCCCCGCCGCCAACCCAGGATGTCGGGCAGGCGGGCGCCGACGATGCGGATGACCAGCACGAGGCCGCCGTAGAGGAGGAACACCGGCCCGACGTCGTCGACGCCCAGGTCCTCGGCGTACAGGGCGACGAACGAGGCGAACCCGGTGAATGGGATGAGGCCGAGCAGCAGCACGAGCCCGGGCCAGATCGAGTCACGCTGCAGGTAGGTGCGCTCGGCGGCGGGGGCGGCCCGGTCGCGGTCCCGGATGCCCAGCGAGGCGAGGGCGGCCGCACCGGCGCAGGCGGCCGCGGCGACCCAGAGGGTCGCGAAGCTGCGGTCCGCCAGCGTCTCGCCCAGCATCGGGCCGAACGCCAGCCCGGCGTACAGGCCGGCCGAGAAGAAGGAGGCGGCCTCGCCGCGGCGGTGGTCGGGGGCCAGGTCCTGGGCGGCCGTGGCGAAGCCGACGAAGGCGGCCGCCTCCCCCACGCCGGTGAGCAGTCGGGCGACGACGAGGAGCGGGAGCGACGTCGCCACCGTGTACAGCAGGATCGACAGGCCGGCGACGGCCGAGCCGCCGACCGCCAGCAGGCGGCGGCCGCGGGTGTCTCCCAGGCTGGAGACCCAGGGGCGGAGCAGGGCGGCCGACACGGCCATCGCGCCCACGCCGATGCCGACCTGGACACCGCCGCCGTTGAGCTCGTCCTCCACGAACCGGGGCACCGTCGGCAGTAGCGCCCCCTGGGTCGTGAAGTAGGCCAGCGTCGCCACCATCACGACGAGGAAGCGGGGCGTGAGCAGGCTCGGTTCGCCGTCGTCCTTGGAGGCCGGGGTGGGCGCCTTCGGAGCCGTGGGGTCGACGGCCGGGGCCGCAGGCGCGCTCACGTGCTCGTCGGCGGGTTCGGCGCTCACGGGGTGCCTGCCTACCGGGAGAAGGTGCAAACAGCACCACGATCCGGGGACATTCGCCGCCCGCTCGCGTACCGCGTTCGCGTCACGGTCCTGCCTAAGACAGCGACACTTGTCTTGACAGGTTCTCCTGTCGGTAGTCGAATGGCCGACATGGAGACCGCGGTCACGGCCGACGATGTCGACCCGCTGGCGCTCGTGTCCGACGGCGAGTCGGCCGCCGCCCTGCTGCATCCGACCCGGCTGCGCATCCTGCGGGCGCTGGCCGCCCCTGACACCGCCGCCGGCCTGGCCCGCCGCCTCGGCGAGCCCCGCCAGCGTCTCGGCCACCACCTGCGGGCGCTCGAGGCCGTCGGGCTCGTCGAGCTGGTCGAGGAGCGGCGCAAGGGCAATGTCACCGAGCGCGTGCTACGGGCGTCGGCCAGGGCGTACGTCGTCGACCCGGAGGTACTGGGCCCCGTGACCGCCGAGCCCGGCGACCTGCGCCGAGGCCTGCCGACGTCGTACCTGGTCGCCGTCCTGTCCCGCGGCGTGCGCGAGCTGGGCCGGCTGCGCCGGCTGGCCGCCGGGGCGGGCAAACGCCTCCCGGTCCTCACGGTCGACACCGAGGTCACGTTCGCCGACCCCGCCGCACAGGCCGCCTTCGCCGAGGACCTGGCCGGGTCCGTGTCCGCCGTCGTGGCCCGCCACGGCGTGCCGGCGCAGGCGGCGGGGGGCCGGAGCTTCCGGGTCATCGTCGGCTCCTACCCCCTACCGCCGGACGAACCGACGAACCCCGAACCGCGCGACGTCGAGGAGGACGACGTATGACGAGCGAACCCACCCCCGGCTACCGGGTCGAGCAGGACGCCGAGGTCGGCGCCCCGGTCGAGGCGGTCTGGCGGGCCCTGACCACGCCCGAGGGCCTCCGGTCCTTCTACTGCGACCACGCCACCGTCGTCCCCGGCGAGGGCGGGTCGGTGCAGGTCGGTTGGAACGCCGGCGACCTGCCCGCCGCCCGCATCGACGCCTGGGAACCGGGCCGGCGCCTCCGACTCGTCCACAGCGAGGGCGGGGGCGTGACCACCGCCGAGGAGTGGACGCTGCGCCCCGACGGCGACGTGACCTCGGTCCGCCTCGTGTTCGAGGGCTTCGGCCCCGGCGACGACTGGGACGAGCAGTACGACCGGTTCTCGTCCACGACGGCCCTGCTGCTCGACCTGCTGGCCACGTACCTCGGGCCCGGCGGCGGCGGGCCGCTGGCCAAGGCATGGGTCGAGGTGACCGTCGCGGGCGACCTCGACGCCGCCTGGGCGCTCGCCCTCGGGCCGGCGTTCACCGACCCGGCCTCCGGCCGCCCGGTCGCCGTCCCCGCGGGGACCGCGGTCGACGTGGCGTTGCCCGGCGGGCCGCCGCTGGCCGCCACGGTCGTCCACGCCGCGCCGGGCGACGAGCTGCTGGTGGCGCTCGGCGAGGCGGCCCGCATGACCGTCGTCGTCCGCCCCGGTCCCTCCCCTACGGCCAGCCGCGTGCTGGTCGGGCACTACGCCTGGGACGCCCCGCAGGGCGCCCGGGAAGCGGCGCAGGCGCGGCTCGACGCCTTCGCCCACGTCATCCCACCCGTGAGCCCTTCCATGGAGGAACACGCAATGACCGACCACTCGTACGTCCCCGACGGCTCGCACGCCGTCACGCCCTACATCTGCTGCGCCGACGCCGCCACCGCGATCGATTTCTACGTCGACGTGCTCGGGGCACGCGAGACCAGCAGCCGCTTCGTCGACGCCGACGGGAAGGTCGGCCACGCCGAGCTCACGCTGGGCGACTCACTGATCTACCTGTCGGACCCCTATCCCGAGATCGGCGTCGTCGCCCCGAACCCCGAGGGGGCCAGCGTCGGCCTCCTCGCCTACGTACCCGACGTGGACGCCGTGGTGGCCAGGGCCGAGGCGGCGGGCGCACGGGTCCTGCGGCCGATCGAGGAGACGTTCTACGGCACGCGCCGGGCGACCCTCGTCGACCCGTTCGGGCACCGCTGGCTGATCGGCACGCACGTCCGTGACGTGAGCGCCGACGAGTACCAGGCCGCCGTCGACGACTTCGCGGCCTCGTCCTCCCGGGACTGACGACAGGCCCGCTCGGTCCCCTGAGCCACCTCGGCCGGCTCGGCTGGAGGATCCGGCCCACCGGCCGGGCGGCGTCGGGCCGGAGGGGCGCCACCGGTCCTCCCCGGGAACGCCGGGCCGGACGGCGGAGCGCACGGACCGAGCACCGGGGTGCACCAGGGATGCGACCCGCCACATCCGCCGCCAGACTGCCCGCCGACGGTACCGCACCCGCTGCGGTCCGGCGCCCCGCCGGCATGGCGACCCAGGAGGGCCCGTGGACGACACCGAGCTGCGCACCACCGACCAGGCCTGGCCCGAGCTGACGCTCACCGGCTGGGACCCCACCCGGGAGGCCCTGCACCTGTGGACGCAGGTCGTGGGCAAGGTCCGCATGGCATTGGAGCCCGCCGTCAACCACTGGTGGCAGGTGCCGCTCTACGTGTCGGCCCGGGGCCTGACCACGTCCCTGATGCACGCAGGGACCGTCGGGATCGAGGTCGAGTTCGACCTGCTCGGCGACGAGCTCGCCGTGCGGACGACCACCGGCGAGCGGCGGGCGATCGCCCTCGAGCCCCGGTCGGTCGCCGGCTTCCACGCCGAGGTCATGGAGACGCTCGCCGGCCTGGGCGTCCGTCCCGCGATCCTGGCCCGTCCCGTCGAGGTGCCGGTCTCGGTCCCGTTCGCCGAGGACACCGACGCCCGCCCCTACGACGCCGACGCAGCCCGGCGGTTCTGGCTCGCGCTCGTGCAGGCCGACCGCCTGTTCCACCGCTTCCGGGCCGGCTTCCGGGGCAAGGCCAGCCTGGTGCACTTCTTCTGGGGCGCGTTCGACCTGGCGACCACGCGGTTCTCGGGCCGGCCGGCGCCGCTGCATCCCGGCGGCGCGCCCAACTGCGCCGACTGGGTCATGCACGAGGCCTACAGCCACGAGGTCAGCAGCTGCGGGTTCTGGCCCGGCGGCAGCGACGAGGGCTCGTTCTACGCCTACGCCTACCCCCAGCCGGACGGCTTCGCCGAGCACGATCCCGGTGCGGCCGGCGCCTACTGGGACGGCGAGCTCGGCGAGTTCATCCTCCCCTACCGCACCGTGCGCCAGGCCACCGACCCCGACGCGCTCGTGCTGTCGTTCCTCCAGGCCACCTACGAGGCGGCCGCCGACCTCGCCGAGTGGGACCGGGCGGCCCTCGAGGGCCCGCCCCCGGCGCCACCCGCCTGACCGGCGGGTCGCCGATGACGGTCCCGCGCGACCTCCACGGGCTCACCGACCTCCTGTCGCGGAACGGGTTCGTCGCCGCCGACGAGGAGGCGGACGAGCTCCTCGCCGCCGCCGGCGGGGACGCGGCCCGGCTCGAGGCCCTCGTCGCCCGCCGTCTCACCGGTGAGCCGCTGGCCTGGATCACGGGCGGCGTCGTGTTCTGCGGCGTGGCCCTCAACGTCGAGCCGGGGGTCTACGTGCCCCGCTGGCAGAGCGAAGCGCTGGCCGAGCGCGCCGCCGAGCGCCTCCCCGCGGGTGGGACCGCCGTCGACCTGTGCACCGGCTGCGGGGCGATCGCCCGTGTGCTGCTCCAGCGGCGGCCCGGCACCCGGGTCGTGGCGTCGGACGTCGACGAGCGGGCCGTCGCCTGCGCCCGTGCCAACGGCGTCGAGGCCTACGCCGGCGACCTGTTCACCCCGCTGCCGGCCGCGCTGGCGGGACGGCTCGACGTCGTGGTGGGCGTGGTGCCCTACGTCCCCACGCCGGCGTTGCCCCTGCTCCAGCGCGACACGCTCACGTTCGAGTCCCCCGTGTCCTACGACGGCGGGCCCGACGGGGCCGACGTCCTGCGCCGGGCCGTGGCCGGCGCTGCCCGCTGGCTCCGGCCCGGCGGTGCCCTCCTGCTCGAGCTGGGCGGGGACGAGGCCAACGCCGTCTCGCCCGACCTCGCTGCCCACGGCTTCGCCGACGTCGTCGTCGCCCGGGACGAGGACGGCGATGTGCGGGCTGTCGAGGCGACGCTCAATCCGGGTCGCCGCCCGATGCCGACCCCGACTCGCGCCCCGGCGCCGCAGGCGGGGGTGCGGAGGCCGCCGGAGCCGGGGGCGAGCCGATGATGGCGACGAGCAGCTTGACGATCTCGCGCTCGGTCGGCCCCTTGGTGACCCCGACCGTCGCCAGCGGGCCCTCGCCCGTCCTCGACCTCCAGCAGCGCCAGCAGGATGTGCTCGGTCCCCATGTAGTTGTGTCCGAGCCGCAGGGCTTCCCGGAAGGTCAGCTCGAGGGCCTTCTTGGCCTGGTCGTCGAACGGGACGAGCGGGAGCACGTCGTCTTCCGCCGGTGGCAGCGTCGCCGTGGCGGCGGACCGGAGGTCGTCGAGCGCCACGCCCTGCGCAACGATGGCCGTGGCCGCGACCGCCTCGGGCTCGTGCAACAGCCCCAGGACGGCCGACAACCTCAGGTTGTCGGCCGATGACGTCCGGTCAGGCTCGGCCGTCGCCGGCGGGGCCGGTGGTTGCCTCGAGGAGGCGGCGGGCGCGGCGGCCCAGGTCGCCGAGGTCGACCCGGCCGGCGTCGGCCGCGGTCACGAGGCGCTCGGCCAGGTCGAGCGCGTCGTCGACGATCGGCGCCTGGGCGGCGGCCTCCTCGCCCATGTCCTGCAGGATGGTCCGCTCGGTCCGCGAGGCCACGATCGGCTGCCCGATGCCCTCGACCCAGACGCGGGTCCGCCGGCCGCCACCGCGTTCGTCGCCACGCAGCGGTTCGAGGGCGTAAATGCGGTCGGCCCGGACGAACTTCCCGAAGCCGAGGAACACCATGCGGGGTTCGGCCATGACCTGAATATACCGTCTGACCAGCGATTTCGTGCGTTCGCCGATCGCTCGTGCACCGGTTGGGCGACCCCGCCGACCGCACCCGCCCGGCCGGCGGCTGACGCGACGACGGCCGCCGGGCCACGGCCGGACGCGAGACGACCTGGGTCGGACGCCGGAGCGTCGGCCCGGGTCGCTCGGGCCGGTCGACCGAGGCAGGGCGGTCGGCCGGTCGAGGCGGCGCCGGTGTCAGGTGTTGGCGCTGTAGACGATGGCGCTGAGGAGGAAGCCCAGGATCGTGGCCAGGACGGCGAAGCCGAGGGCGTAGCGGCCGAGGGGATCGCCCTTCCGCATGCCGAGGTAGCCGAGGATGATCGCCGCCGGCCCGAACACGATGGGCAGCAAGAGGATCGCCACGGCGCCGAACACGAACGCCAGGACGGTGTAGATGCGTGCATTGGTGCCGCTCGAAGCGGCGGGCGTGGCCTGGGCCATTGGTCCTCCCGCGGTAGGCAGGTCACCCTTGGGTCGGTAGCCGCCTTCCCGCTCGCGGTAGGCCTAATCGCCCACCCCCGGCAGCTACGGTCCGGCGGATGACGACG
>DATFOS010000224.1:0-5959 GCA_035265325.1 Acidimicrobiales bacterium | reverse complement strand
TGGCTGGCATGGCGGACCGCGCCGTTCCCGCCCACACCCACGGCGGGCTTCACGACCACGTCGGGCCAGGGCACATGGCCGAGGTCGACGGTCATGCCGGCCGGCACGACCAGCGTGGGCACTGCCAGGTCACCCATGTCGGCGACGTAGGACTTGTGCAGGTTGCCGAGCATCAGCCGGGCCGGGTTGACCAGCACGGTCGTGACGGCGACCTGGCGGACCCAGGCCCGGAAGGCGTCCAGCCGGTCGGGGTAGTCCCACGTCGTCCGCACGACGACCAGGTCGAAGGTGGCCCAGTCGACCGACGGGTCGTCCCACGGCACCCAGGTGGGGACGGCGCCCCGCTCGGCGAGGGCGTCGACGAGGAGCTCCTCGCCGCCGATGTCGTCGGCGAACGCGGACGCCGTCGCCAGCGCGACGGTCGGCGTCCGGCCCGGTGCCCGCGGCCCCACCATCGAGTTGGGAGCGGAGTCACGGACAGTGGGCACCATCGCGAAGTCTAGGACCCGCCCGCTCGTTCAGTGGACGGTCAGCCGCGGAAAAAGGTCACACCGCTGCGTCCCGTGACGGCGTCCCTACGGAGGCGTAATCACGGGCGGCGGCGCGGCAGGGCGGGGCTCAGCCGGCTCAGCCGGCCGCCTCGGACACCTCGCCCTCGGCCAGCTGGAAGGCCGAGTACTCCTCCTCGGTGTCGGCGTTGTCCTCGAACTGGATGACGCCGAGCTCGGTGAACTTGCCGCGCAGCCAGCCGCCGTTGGCGTCGAGGAGGCCGAGCTTCTTGCAGTTCGGCACGATCTTCGAGAACAGCAGCGACTGGAACACCCGGCGCTGCGGGGCGTGCATGACGATGGGCAGGACCTGCTTGACGTCGAGGCCCATCCGCTCCCACACCTCCTGCTGGAGGAAGCGGTCGCGCATGCGGACGGCGGCCTCGAACGCGAATTCCTGCCGCTCCCGCAGCTCGCGCTCGCTCAGCTCGGTGTAGTACTCCTTCAGCGAGAGGACGCCGAAGGCCACGTGGCGGGCCTCGTCGGCCATCACGTAGCGCAGCAGTTGCTTGAGCAGCGGCTCGGTCGAGATCTGCTGGATGAAGCCGAAGGCGGCCAGGGCCAGGCCCTCGACCATGATCTGCATGCCGAGGTAGGTCATGTCCCACCGGCTGTCGGTGACGATGTCGTCGAGCAGCAGGCGCAGGTGGGCGTTGATCGGGTAGTGCCCCGACAGCTTCTCGTCGAGGTACTTGGCGAAGACCTCGACGTGGCGGGCCTCGTCCATCACCTGGGTCGACGCGTAGTACTTGGCGTCGACCCACGGCACGGTCTCGACGATCTTGGCAGTGCAGAGCAGGGCGCCCTGCTCGCCGTGCATGAACTGCGACAGCGTCCAGTTCTGCGACTCGACGCCGATCCTGATCCATTCCTCGGGGCCGAACTTCTCGAACGGCGTGCCGGCCACGGCGTCCGGCGAGACGCCCATCGCCAGGCCGCCCATGTTCGTCATGGCGTTGTTGACGACCACGGCCTCCTGGTCGACCTCGGTGTCCCACGGGAGGTCGGTCTCGCCGTTCCACTGGGACCGCTTCGCCTTCTCGTAGAGGCGGTTGAGCGCCGGGCGGTGGCCCTTCTCGTAGTCCCACGTGAAGATGGCGTCGGCGTTGTCCCGCACCGTGTGGATCGTCTCGTCCCTGTCGGAGTTGGAGACGGACAGGATGGCCTCGAGGTCGTTGAGGTCGGCTCGGCCGATCAGCTCTTCGTTCGTGCTCATGGTGCGGCCTCCTGGAGCCGGGCGAGGGCGGGCATGACGTACGTCGCGACGAGCCGGCGGACCGACTCGGGGTCGTGCGGGTCGACGGACGCCGACGGGTTGATGCTGTAGGTGAGGACGATGCGGGCGGCCCACTCGGCCGCCGGGGCGATGGCGTCCTCGGGTAGGTGGCGGGCGAGGTGCGGGCGGGCCAGCTCGCTCGTGACGGCGAGGGACCTGCCCAGCTGGTCGAATGCGAAGTGGGGCAGGATGCGGTCGGGCTCGTGCTCGACCAGCGCCTTGATCACCGGGTGGGTGGTCACCATGCGCATCGACGTGGTGATGCCCCGGGTGAGGACGTCGGCCAGGTCGCCGGCGGCGGCCAGCTCGTCGTCGATGCGGGCGAAGCAGCGGCCCACCTCGAAGCACACCACGGCGGCGATCAGGCGTTCCTTGCCGCCCGGGGCGACCCGGTAGAGGGTGGCCCGGCTCATGCCGGCGGCGCGGGCGATGTCGTCGAGCGACGTCTTGGCGATGCCCCACGTGCCGATGCAGCGGACCGTCGCCTCGGCCACGCGGTGCTGCTGCTCGTCGGCCTGGCGGTAACCGGCCAGCAACCCATCGACGGAAACGGTGGGGGTCATCTGATGAGACAATAAGCACGGATCCGTCTCATCGTCTACCACCAATCCGCGCGCGGTTCAGTCGGCGAGGACCCCCGCCAGCCACCACTCCCGCACGAGCCGGCGGGCCTCCCCGGGCGCGTCGAGGTCCCAGACGCCCGGGGTACCCATGTGGGACAGCGTCATGCGGGCGAGGAGGTCCCCGGCCACCTCGGGATCCACGCCGGGCCGGAGCCGCTCGCGCTTGAGCCGCAGCGCCAGGTCGGCCGCCAGGAGGTTCACCACCAGGGGCATGACCTCGACCAGCGGCGGGACGAGCATCTCGGCCTCGCCGGCCAGGAGGTCCTGCAGGAGCGTGTGCTCGGTGAACCGGCGGCGGGCGGCGAGCAGCCCGCGCTCGAGGTAGGTGGCGAAGTCGGGGACGTCGCCCACGTCGACCCGCACCCCGGCGAAGAAGCGCTCGACCTCCCAGGCGACGACCGCCCCGAACAGCTCGTCGCGCCCGCCCGGGAAGTACCGGTACACGGTGGCGCGTGCCACGTTGGCCTCCTGCGCCGCCGCCTCCAGCGTGGTCTTGGCGATGCCGTCGCGGGCGACGCAGGCGTAGGCGGCCTCGATGATGCGGAGCCGGGTGCCGGAGGGCGCCTCGACCCCGTCGGGTGGGGTCACCGGGTCAGCGCGCCTCTCGCAACAGGTCCTCGAGTTCCCGGTCGAGGGGGTCCCCGTCGCGGGGCTCGCCGTCATCGCCCTGGCGGGCGCTGGCGACGATCAGCCGGCGCAGGATGAGCGCATAGCCCCCGGCGGCGATCGTCGAGAAGATGAACCACTGGACGGCGTAGCCGAGGTGCGGCCCCTCCCCCAGCTCGGGGCGGGCCACGGTCGCCAGGCCCGCCTCCTCGGCGGCGGCGGAGGGCTCGGTGACGGCCCCGTCGTCGTCGATGTCCGGGCCGGGGCCGGCGTCGGGCGGGGTCGACGCCTCGGCCTGCACGAGCGCCGGGAGGACACCGTCCTCGGCCAGCAGGGCGTCGACGTCGCGGGCGGCCGTGCTCCCGAGGCGGCCGGGGTCGAGCCCGAGGCCTTGGACGGTGACCGGGCCGGTCGGCGCCGGCGGCTGCGGGATGGACCCGTCGTCGGCGAACCCCACGAACCCGCGCACGACGGCGACCCGGTCGCCGCCCGCCAGCGTGAGCGGCGTGACCAGCCAGGCGCCGGCGCGCCCGTCCTGGCTGCGGTTGCGGACGACCACCGTGGCGTCGTCGTCGTAGGTGCCCGTCGCCGACACGCGCCGGAAGCGGGCGGCGTCCACGGCGGCATCACCGTCGCCCGGGCCGACGAGCTCGTCGATCGCCACGACCGGCTCGTCCATGCGGCCCTCGACGAGGTCGTTGAAAGCGCGCCGCTCGTCGAGTCGGCGGAGCTGCCAGAACCCAAGGTTCACCATGAGGACCACGAGGGCGACGACGAGCAGGTGCGACAGCAGCCAGCGGGGTCGCAGCAGGAAGCGGGCACGGGCCACGTGGCCAAGGCTAAGCCCGCGACGGGGCCGGAGCCCGCTCAAGCGCCGCGGGCATGTCCTACGTGCGGGCGAGGTCGTCGCTGGCGGCCTGGAGGAGGTACTGGAGGTGGACGCCCCGGTGGACGTCGAGCGGGTGCGGAACGCCGCGCGCCGTGCGGATGAACTCGTCCACGATCGTGACCAGGTCGCCGGGCTGGAGGCCACCGGACGTGTCGACGGCGTGGCCGCCGGCGGCGCTGTAAGCCTCGACTCCCGCCACGTGTGTCGTCACCCGGGCCGTCGCCGACATCGTGGCCACGCTGGTGGCGCCGCCGTCGTGCTCGAGCAGCAGCGACGTCCACCGGTGCGGGTCGCCGGAGGCCCGCAGGGCGACGACACGGCCGAGCGCGGCGTCGAGCAGGTCGAGCACGTGTGGCCCGAGGTCGAGCAAGTGCCCGTGGGTCACCCGCCACGGCGTGGCGAAGGGCCCGTCCTCCAGCGCCCCGGCCACGAACGCGCCGCGGCCCCCGAGCAGGCCTCCCATCTCGCTGGCCTCCTCGGACACCGCCTCGAGGAACGCCCGCACCGCCGGCATGTAGCGCCAGGAGAAGACGACCTGGGAGCCGACCCCCGCCTCGGCGACCGCATCGGCGAGGCGCTGGGCACCGTCGAGGTCGAGGGCGATCGGCTTGTCGAGAAGGACCGCTCTGCCGGCCGCGGCCGCCCGGGCCGCCAGCGTGGCCTGGACGTTTGGCGGCACGGCGAACGCGACGGCCTCGCAGTGATCGATCAGGGCGTCGAAGCTGGAGAACGCCGTCACGTCGTGCTGGTCGGCCAGGGCCTGGGTGGCCTCCGGCCGGCGCGCCCACACCCCCACCAGCGTGGTGTTGGGGTGCAGCGCCAGCATCGGGGCGTGGACGAAGTGGGCCCACGGGCCGGCGCCGACCACGCCGACCCGCAGCGGGGACACGGGGCTGGTCAGGGGATTCAGTCCTGGTTGGGGAGTTGGTAGTCGGCGAAGCGGGCGCGGAGGTCCTTCTTGGAGAACTTGCCCACCGAGGTCTTGGGGACCTCGTCGATGAAGGCCACGTCGTCGGGCAGCCACCACTTGGCCACCCGCCCGCTCAGGAACCCCAGGATGTCCTCCTTGGTGGCCGACTCGCCCTCCTTGAGCACCACCGCCGCCAACGGGCGCTCGCCCCACTTGCGGTGCGGCAGGCCCACCACGGCGGCCTCGGCCACGGCCGGATGGGCCATGATCTCGTTCTCCAACTCGACCGAGCTGATCCACTCCCCACCGGACTTGATCACGTCCTTGGTCCGGTCCACCAGCCGGATGTAGCCGTGGCGGTCCACGGTGGCCACGTCACCGGTCTTGAGCCACCCGTCCGCCGTGAACGACTCCGGGGACCGCTCGTCGTTGTAATAGGCCGACGCGATCCACGGCCCCCGCACCTGCAACTCGCCCCGGGCCACCCCGTCCCGCGGCAACGCCTCGGTGCTGTCGGGGCCGGCGATGCGGGACTCGACCCCCAGCAGGGGGACGCCCACGGTGGTGCGCCGCTCGGCCAGGTCCTCGTCACTCGCCCCGGCGGCCAGGGTCGACTTGATGTCCCCGCTGGTCGCCACCGGCGACGTCTCGGTCATGCCCCACGCCTGCAAGATCGGCAACCCGACCTGGTCCCGATACGCCTCGGACAGGGCCTTCGGTACGGCCGAACCGCCGCACGGGATGGCCCGCAACGCAGACACGTCGCGGCCCTTGAGCTCGGGCAACACCCCCATCCAGATGGTGGGGACCCCGGCCGCCACCGTCACCCGCTCCGACTCGATCAGGCCGGCCAACGCCGCCGGGGCCATGCCGGGGCCGGGCATGACCAAGTCGGCGCCGGTGGCCACGGCGGCATGGGCCAGGCCCCAGGCGTTGGCATGGAACATGGGCACCACCGGCAAGATTCGGTCCGGCTCCCGCGGCCCCAACCCCGAGATCAACACGCCCATGGTGTGCAAGAACGTCGACCGGTGCGAGTACACCACCCCCTTGGGGTTACCGGTCGTGCCGCTCGTGTAACACATCGACGCCGCCCGCCCCTCGTCC
>DATFOS010000223.1:0-4791 GCA_035265325.1 Acidimicrobiales bacterium | reverse complement strand
GAGGACGCCTGGCGATCCTGGGTCACCGGCCCCTCCCGTGGCATGGCGGCGCGATCGGCGGTGCCGCCCGACGCTCCGGGTTCGACCGGCGCCGCGCCCCGGCTCGCGGCGGATGGAGTCCAACATCGTCACGATGGTGTGAGTGGCGGCGGGCGACCGCCCTTACCTGCTCGACACCGGCCACTTCCCCCTCGAGGAGGACGGCGAACGCATCGCCGAGCTCATCCGCGACTTCCTCGCCCGCCGCCTCCCGTAGTCCGGCGACCGGGGAGGGGCGGCGGTCCGCCCCTCAGGCGCCCGACACCGCCACGTCGATCCTCATGCCGGCGTCGTAGTGGCCGGGCTCGTGGCAGCCGATGAGCAGCTCGTCGCCCTCGGCGAAGGTGTGGGTGAGCTCGCCCGTCTCGCCCGGCTCGACGGTGATGGCGGCCTCGTCGTCCCCCACCTCGGCCCCGTGGCCCATGCCGTCCATGCCCTCGTCGTCCTCGGCCTCGGCGGCACGCATCTCGTCCTCGTGGTCGTCCTGGGCGGCGGCGTCGCCGACCACCGCGTCGTGGGTGGCGGCGCCCTCGTTGGCGAAGGCGAACGTCACGGTCTCGCCGGCGGCGACCTCCACGCGGTCGGGCGAGAACTCGTTGTCCGTCATCACGACCTCGACCGTGCGGGCGCCATCGCCGGAGGTGGCACCGCGGGCGTTGTCGGCGGATAGGCCGCCGCCGTCGTCGGCATCGCCGCCACACGCGACGGCGGCCAGGGACACGACGGCGGCGAGCGCGAGTACGGCGCGGCGGCCTCGGGGCGGGCGGCGCCGCCCGGGCATGCGGATGGGCTGGTGCTGCGTCACGGAGCAGCACACTAACCCTATCTACGACATGACGTAGTAGTCGTCAGAAGGGGCAGTGGCCGAGGATGCCGTCGATGCCGTGATGGGCGACGACGGCGCAGGCGGCGAGGGCGCCGACGACGAGGGCGCAGAGGCCGAGCGCGGGGACGGTGGCGGCGATGCGCACCCGGACGCTGGGCGCCGGCGGCGTGGACGCCAATGCGTCGAGGCGGGCGGCGATCGTGCAGGCGTCGGTGAAGGCGGGGGCCGGGGCGATCGCCAGGGCCACGACCTTGAGCAGCGCTCGGCGCAGGGCCGGGCGAGCAGCCGCCGAGGCGCTGCCGGCGTCCTCGTCGGCCCAGCGCTCGACGCCGAGGCGCAGCGCCGACGCGGACGCGCGCACGGGTGGGAACCAGCCGAGCCAGGACTCGACGTCGCGAGCCAGGGTGAGCGCGTTGTGGTGGCCGTGGCGCAGATGGGCCTGTTCGTGGCGGAGCACGGCCGCGGCCTCGTCACGGTCGAGCGCGCCCAGCAGGCCATCGGACAGGACCACCTGGTCCGGCTGTCCCGGCACGGCGTAGGCGAGGCGGTCGGTACACGGCAGGGTCACGACGTCGACGCCGTCCTCGACCCGATGGCGGCCCAGCCAGGGTTCGACCCGCAGCCGGCCGAGGGCGGCGGCGTTGCGTCGCCCGGTCGTGGCCGACCGGGCGATCGAGGCCGCGAGGGCGATGGCGGCGACCCAGCCGATCGCCGGAGGGACGGGAAGGCCGGCGGTGACGGATCGGTGGCAGGCGTGGGCGACCTCGTGGGCGCCGACGGCCTGCAATGCCAACGGCACGGCGGCGAACGCCAACGCCGCCCGGACGGTGACGCGGCCGACCCGCAGGCAGGCGACGACGACCCGACACCACTCCGATGGCGCCAGGCGAACCCCGAGCGGCCGGAGCGCGCCGGGCAGGGCCAGGAGGACGAGCCCCACCACCAGCAGCAGGATGCTCATTGCGCCTGCTCCAGCAGTCGGCGGAGCTCGGCGACCTGGTCCGCGGGCAGCGCTGCGACGAACTGCGACAGCGCGACCGAATGGTCACCGGTCGCCGCCAGCAGCTCGCCCATCCGCTGCGCGGCCTGCTGTTCCCGGCTCTGGCGTGGGCGGTAGGCGAACGCGCGGCCCGCCCGGCTCCGCTCGACGAGCCCTTTCTGCCACAGCCGGGAGAGGATGGTCATCACCGTCGTGTAGGCGAGTGGTCGTTCCGGGTGGAGACGGCCCTGTACGTCGCCCGGGGTCAGCGGCTCGGCGCTGTCCCACAGCACGTCCATAACGAGGCTCTCGAGCTCGCCCGGGGGCAGCTTGGGCCTGGCCATCCAACGTCCTCCGTCATGAACGGGCCGAGGCCCCCGCAGCGTCGTCGCGCCGCGGCGCTCGCCGCGACTACTACAGCATGTCGGCCCCCGCCTCGCCCCGCCAGGCGGAGAATCGCCGCCGCACTCCTCGTCGTCCTCGCCGTCCCGCGGCGGGTACGCCGCGAGGGACCGGTACCCCGTACCGGTATCCTTGCCGTGAGGAGAGGAGGCCCGATGCGGGGCTACGAGATGAGCAAGGACGACTACCTGAAGCGCCTGCGCCGGGTCGAGGGCCAGGTGCGGGGCCTGCAGCGCATGATCGACGAGGACACGTACTGCATCGACGTCCTCACGCAGGTCAGTGCCGTCACGAGTGCTCTGCAGAGCGTGGCGGTGGGGCTGCTCGACGAGCACGTGCGCCACTGCGTGAGCGACGCCGCCCGCGGCGACGACGCCGAACGTGCCGAGGCGATGGTCACCGAGGCGACCAAGGCGATCGAGCGTCTCGTCAAGTCCTAGGGGGTTGACGAATAGAGGATACCCCCGTAGGGTATCTGGTGGATGGAGGTTGACGATCATGTCCGACATGCACACCCACGACCACCACACGCCAGGGGCCCCTGACGGCGAGCACGGTCCCGGGCACGACGGTGCGCACGGCGACGTCGCCGACGACCATGCGGGCCACGGCCCTCATGCGGGTCACGATGCTCATGCGGGTCACGGCGGTCATGACAAGCACGCCGGGCACGACCCAGAGATGTTCCGGCGGCGGTTCTGGTTGAGCCTGGCGTTGACGATCCCGTTGGTCCTGACCAGCGAGATGGTCATGGACTGGTTCGGCTACGAGCTCGACTTCTACGGCATGGACTGGCTCGGCCCGATCCTCGGGTCGATCGTGTTCTGGTGGGGCGGCTGGCCCTTCTTGGCCGGCGGCGTCGCCGAGGTGCGCGACCGCCAGCCCGGCATGATGCTGCTGATCTCCATGGCGATCGTGGTGGCCTACGCCGCCTCGATGGCCACGAGCCTGGACTGGTTCGACCTCGACTTCTGGTGGGAGCTGGCGGCCCTGGTCACGATCATGCTGCTGGGCCACTGGCAGGAGATGCGGGCCATCGGCCAGGCCCAGGGCGCCCTGGCCGCCCTCGCCGAACTGCTCCCCGACGACGCCGAACGCGTCCGGGGCGACGGTGAGGTCGAGACCGTCTCGCTGGCCGAGCTGCAGCCCGGCGACGTCGTGCTGGTCCGCTCCGGCGCCCGGGTCCCCGCCGACGGGTCCATCGTGGACGGGGCCGCCGAGCTGGACGAGTCCATGATCACCGGCGAGTCCCGCCCCGTCCCCAAGGGCGAGGGCGACCGGGTCGTGGCCGGCACCGTGTCGACCGACTCGGCCATCCGGGTCCGGGTCGACGCCGTGGGCGACGACACCGCCCTGGCCGGCATCCAGCGGCTCGTCGCCGAGGCCCAGGCCTCCGGCAGCCGGGCCCAGGTCCTGGCCGACCGGTTCGCCGCCCTGCTCTTCTACGTGGCGGCCGCCGCCGGCCTCGTCACGTTCGCGGTCTGGTGGGCGCTGGGCAACGTGGACGACGCCGTGGTCCGGACCGTGACCGTCCTGGTCATCGCCTGCCCCCACGCCCTCGGGCTGGCCATCCCGCTGGTGATCGCCCTGTCCACCGCCGTGTCCGCCCGGGCCGGGATCCTCGTCAAGGACCGCCTCGCCCTCGAGCGCATGCGGACCATCGACGCCGTCCTGTTCGACAAGACCGGCACCCTGACCCGGGGCGCCCACGTCGTCAGCGGGGTCGCCGCCACCGCCGGCCTCACCGACGACGACGTCCTGCGCCTCGCCGGCGGGGTCGAGTCCGACAGCGAGCACCCGCTCGCCCGAGCCATCGTCACCGCCGCCCGCGACCGCGGCCCGGTCGCCGCCGCCGGCGAGTTCCGGTCCCTGACCGGGCGCGGCGTCGAGGCCACCATCGACGGCACCGCCTACGCCGTGGGCGGGCCCGCCCTGCTGCGGGAACGCCACCTGGACGTGCCCGCCGACCTCGAAGGCCAGGTGGACGAGTGGCAGGGGAGGGGCGCCGCCGTGCTCCACCTCGTGCGGGGCGACGAGGTCGCCGGGGCGCTGGCCCTCGAGGACGAGATCCGGCCCGAGGCCCGCCAAGCCGTGGCCGACCTCCAGGCGGCCGGCGTCCGGGTCGTGATGATCACCGGCGACGCCCGCCAGGTCGCCGACGCCGTCGGCACCGAACTGGGCATCGACGAGGTCTTCGCCGAGGTCCTCCCCGAGGACAAGGACAAGGCCGTCATCCAGCTCCAGGAGCGGGGCCTCACCGTCGCCATGGTCGGCGACGGCGTCAACGACGCTCCCGCCCTGGCCCGGGCCGACGTCGGCCTCGCCATCGGCGCCGGTACCGACGTCGCCATCGAGTCCGCCGGCGTCGTGCTCGCCTCCAGCGACCCGCGCGCCGTCATCGGAGTGATCCGCCTGTCCCGGGCCAGCTACCGAAAGATGCTCCAGAACCTCGCCTGGGGCGCCGGGTACAACGTGTTCGCCATCCCCCTCGCCGCCGGCGTCTTCGCCGGGTGGGGCATCGTGCTCGCCCCCTGGGCCGCTGCGG
>DATFOS010000222.1:0-3855 GCA_035265325.1 Acidimicrobiales bacterium | reverse complement strand
GAGGGCTCCACCCCCTCCAAGGCGCTGGCCAACTCGACCGACCTGGTGCGCCGGGCCGAGCAGCTCGGCTACCGGCGCTACTGGGTGGCCGAGCACCACAACATGCCCGGCATCGCCAGCTCGTCGCCGCCCGTGCTGCTGGCGCACCTGGGCGCCGCCACGTCGGCGATCCGGCTGGGCTCCGGCGGCGTGATGCTGCCCAACCACGCCCCGCTCGTCGTGGCCGAGCAGTTCGGCATGCTCGAGGCCCTGCATCCCGGCCGGATCGACCTCGGCATCGGCCGGGCGCCGGGGACCGACCAGCTCACGGCCCGGGCGCTGCGGCGCTCGGCGGACGCGCTCGGCGCCGACGACTTCGCGCAGCAGTTCTCCGACCTGGTCCGCTTCTTCGACGGCACGTTCCCCGAGGACCACCCCTACAGCCAGGTCACGGCGGTCCCGGGCCTCGGCTACCGGCCCGCCGTCTGGCTGCTCGGGTCGAGCGACTACAGCGCCCAGGTGGCGGGCCTGCTCGGCCTGCCGTTCTCGTTCGCCCACCACTTCGCCGGCGACAACACCGAGTGGGCGCTGCGGGCCTACCGGCAGCGCTTCCGTCCCTCCGAGACGCTCGCCGAGCCCTACGTGATGCTGGGCGTCAACGTGGTCGCCGCCGAGTCGGAGGAGCGGGCGCGGTGGCTCGCGGAGCCTGGGAAGCTGTCGTTCCTCCGCCTGCGGACCGGCCGCCCCGGCCGCTACCCCACGCCCGAGGAGGCGGCCGAGTACGTGTTCACGCCGTCCGAGCGGGCCGCCGTCGAGGGCTGGACCCGCAACCACGTCATCGGCACGCCCGACCGGGTGCGCGACCAGCTGGCCGATCTCGTCGAGCGCACCCGCGCCGACGAGCTCATGATCACGACGATGGTGCACGGCCACGACGACCGCGTCCGCAGCTACGAGCTGGTGGCCGAGGCCGCCGGGCTCGTCCCGCGCCACGCCGGCGCCACCACGGCCGCCTGAGTAGCCCGAGAGGCGGTGCCGGGCCCCCGCCCGGCACCGCCGTCGACCTCAGTTCTCGCGGCGGAGGTAGTCCATCATCGCCGTGATGTCCTGCACGGTCCCGCCGTCGGCCGGCGCCTCGGTGGCCACCGCGGCCTGTCGGCCGGCGCCCCGCCGGCGCTGCGGCAGCGGTGCCGCCAGCAGCGGTCCCGTGCTCACCGGCTCCGGCACCGGGGCCTCCGGCTCGGCCGGCGCGGCGGCCGCCTTAGCCTTCGTCCGCCAGCGACGGAAGGCCCGCCCGCGTCTGTCGCCCATCGCACTCCCCCCAACTCGTGTTCGGAAGGGCGCCATGCCCGGCCGCTCAGGCGGCCAAACGTGACCGTTTGACGACGAACGGCCCGAGGACGAGCGTCCCGATCGGGCCGGCGCCGAAGCACTCCAGGGCCTCGCGGGGGCTGTCGACGATGGGCCGGCCGGCCGTGTTGAAGCTCGTGTTGATGAGCACGGGCACGCCCGTCCGGGCGCCGAACTCGTCGAGGACGCGGGCCATGACCGGCTCGTCGCGCCGGTCGACGGTCTGGGCGCGGGCGGTGCCGTCGACGTGGACGGCGGCCGCGACCCGGTCCCGCCACTCGGGCCGGACCCGGTGGACGAACAGCATGTACGGGCTGGGGATCACACCCTCGAAGATCTCGGCGGCCCGCTCCAGGGTCACCATGGGCGCCACGGGCCGGAACGACTCGCGGCCCTTGATGTCGTTCATGCGCTGGAGGTTGGCGGGGTCGCGCGGGTCCACCAGCAGGCTGCGGTGGCCGAGCGCCCGGGGCCCGTATTCGCTGCGGCCCTCGAACCAGCCGATGACGTCGCCCTCGGCCAGGCGCTGTGCCACGGCGGCGGCCAGGTCGCGGGGCCGCTCGTATGGCCAGCCCGACGTGCGGACGGCCTCCTCCAGCTCGTCGTCGGTCCACCCCGAGCCCAGGTCGGCGCCGCGCAGCGGGACCACGTCGTCGCCCAGCTCGTGGGCCACTGCAAGGGCGCCGCCGAGCGCGGTCCCGGCGTCGCCGGCGGCCGGCTGGACCCAGACGTGGTCGAACGGGCCCTCCTCGGCGAGGCGGGCGTTCGCCACGCAGTTGAGCGCCACGCCGCCGGCCATGGTGAGCGCCCGCTCCCCCGTCTTGGCGTGCAGCCAGCGGGCGAGGTCGAGCACGACCTCCTCCAGCCGCATCTGGACGGCGGCCGCCAGGTCGGCGTGGTCGCCCTCCATGGGCTTGCCGGGCGCCCGGTACGGCGCCAGGGACGCCAGGTCGATGGGCTCGACGCGGAAGCCGCCCTCGCCATCGGCCCGCACGGCGTCCTGCAGCACCGCGGCGAAGCGGTCGCGGTCCCCGTAGCTGGCCAGCGCCATGACCTTGTACTCGTCGCTCGAGCGGTGGAACCCCAGGTGCTCGGTCAGGTCCTCGTACAGCAGGCCGAGCGAGTGCGGGAGCCGCTGGGTGGCGAGGACCTCGAGGTCGCCGCCGCGGGCCCACCCCCCGAGGTGCGAGGCGGCCTCGCCACGCCCGTCGAGCACCAGCACGGCGGAGTCCCGGTAGGGGCTGGCCAGGTGAGCGGAGCCGGCGTGGGCGACGTGGTGGGGCACGAAGCGGAACCGGTCGGGGTCGAGGCCCGGCAGCGCCGCCGCCAGGAAGCGCGGGGCGCGCTCGGCGTAGAGCGTGCGCAGGCCCTCCCACTCGTCCGCGATCAACTCGTCGGTGGTGGCGCCGACCGCCTTGGCGAGGGCGGGGTCGTAGCTGTACGTGACGGCGTCGACCTCTTCGGCCGCGATGCCGGCCTGGCCGAGGCAGAACTTCGCGGCGGCCACCGGCAGCTCCCAGGCCGAGAACGGCACCGCCTGCTTGCCGTGCTTCCGGCGGCTGTAGCGCTCCTCCTCGGCGGCGGCGACCGTCTCGCCGTCGACGACGAGCGCAGCCGCCGGATCGTGGAAGACCGCGTTGATGCCGAGGACCCGGGACATGGCGCCCGGCTACCCCGCCGGAGACCGGGGTAGACGCCGAGCCGTGCCCGACCGTCTGCGCATCCTGACCTGGCACGTCCACGGGAACTACCTGTGGTCGTTGGCCCACCTGCGCCACGAGATCGTCCTCCCGGTCCGTTCGGAGGGCGGCCGCCGGCCCGACGGCTACGGCGGGAGGACCCCGAGTTTCGCCTGGCCGGACAACGTCGTCGAGGTTCCCGCCGACCGGGTGCGGGACGAGGACATCGACATCGTCGTCACGCAGTCGCACGCCAACTGGCAGGTGGACCGGCCCGCGTTGCTGTCGCCCGCGCAGATGGGCCTGCCGACCGCGCACATCGAGCACGACCCGCCCCGCGAGAACGCCACGGACATGCGCCACCCGGTCGACGACCCCCGGGCGCTGGTCGTGCATGTCACCCACTACAACCGGCTGATGTGGGACAGCGGCGACGTCCCCACGGCCGTCGTCGAGCACGGCGTGCCCGAGCCGCCCCCCGGCGTGGCGTGGACCGGCGAGGTCGAGCGCGCGCTGGTCGTCGTCAACAACCTCGGGCGGCGCGGCCGCCGGCTGGGGGCGGACATCGTGGCGCGGCTGCGCGAGCAGGTCCCGCTCGACGTCGTCGGGATGAACGCGAACGAGGCCCCCGGCGGCATCGGCGAGGTGCCACCGCCGGAGATGGCGGCGTTCGCCGCCCGGTACAGGCTCTTCCTGCACCCCGTGCGCTACACGAGCCTCGGGCTCGCCCTGTGCGAGGCGCTGATGCTGGGCATGCCGGTTGTCGGCCTGGCCACGACCGAGCTGCCCACCGTGCTGGCCCACGGGCACTCGGGGCTGCTGACCTGCGACCTCGACGCCCTGGCCG
>DATFOS010000221.1:0-5908 GCA_035265325.1 Acidimicrobiales bacterium | reverse complement strand
CGAGCACGCCGCCGGCCCGCCGCCGGCCCCCGTCCCGGCAGGCCTGCACAGCACGTCTGCGGACACCGATGCCGACGGCCGGCCCGATGCGGGCCTCGACGCCGACCGACGGCCCGATGCGGCCATCGACGCCGACGTCTTCGGCGCCGGCGACAGGGCCGAGGACGGTCCGGGGCCGGTCTCCGCGCGGGCGGGCCTGCACAGCACGTCAGCGGACGCCGACGCCCACGACCTCGATGCCGCCGGCCGGCCCGACGCGGGCCTCGACGCCGCCGACGAATTGACCGGCGACGACCGGGACCGTACGCCGGTGACCACCGGGACGGCCGGCGCCGTCCCGCCGCTGGCGGTCGGCGACCGCTACGACGACCTGTCCGACGAGCGGGACCCGGCCCGCACCGCCGGTCCCAGCGACACCGCCGACGAGCGGGGCGCCGAGAGCGGCCGGCTCGGCGGCACCGAGGACGACCTGGTCGGCGTGGGTGCCGTCGGGAGTGGCTCGGAGGTCGGCACCGCCGGGCCGCCGTCGCACGATCCCGACATCGGCGCCCCGCTCGTCCGTGGAGGCGACGCCTTCCAGGGCCGGTGGGACGACATCCAGGTCGACTTCGTGGACGATCCCCGGGCCGCGGTCGAACGGGCCGACGGCCTGGTCGGCGACGTCGTGGACGAGATCCTGCGGGCGCTCGCCACCGAGCGGGAGCGCCTGGCCGGGCCCTGGCGCGACAACCAGGGCGCTTCCACCGAGGACCTCCGCCAGGCCTTCCAGCGCTACCGCGGCGTCTTCCAGCGCTTCCTGCGCACCTGACGCGGGCGGGCGGCCCCTCCCCGCCCGACCGCCCGACATCGCGCCCCTCGGACCGCACCGACGGTCCGGGCGGCGCGATTCGGCTGTTCGGGGGCGGCGGACGCGGGCATCCCTTCGCCATGGCCTCGAACCTCATCGCCGGGCGCTGGCGCCCCCCGACCGGCTCGCGGACGATCGACCGGTTGTGCCCCACTGACGGCCGGCCCTCGCACCAGGTCACGGTCGCCTCGCCCGACGACGTGGCCGCGGCCGTCGAGGCGGCGGCCGCGGCCGCGCCCGACTGGGCCGCCACCGCGGCCGCCGCGCGCGGCGCCGTCCTCCACCGCTGGTCCGACGCCCTGGCGGGGGCCGCCGACGAGCTGGCCGGCCTCCAGGCCGCCGCCCTGGGCCTGGCCCCGGAGGATTGCCGCGGCGCCGCCGAGGCGGCCGCCGGCAGCGTCGCCCAGTACGCCCAGCTGGGCCCGGTGCACCGAGGGAGGACGCTGCTGGGCGATCCGGGGGCCTTCGACGCCATGGTCCACGTACCGCGGGGCGTGACCGCCGTGATCGTCCCGTGGAACGACCCCGTGCCGCTGGTGGCACAGGCGGTGGCCGCCAACCTGGCGGTCGGCAACACGGTGGTGGTGAAGCCCTCGGAGCGGGCCACCCTGCCGTCGCTGCGAGCCCTCGCGCTGCTGGAGGGCTGCGGCCTGCCGGAGGGCGTCGTCAACGCCGTCGTGGGCGACGGCGAGGCGGGGCGCCTGCTGGTCGAGCACCCCGGGGTCACGACCGTCCTGCACACGGGCTCGGTCGCGACCGGGCGCGAGATCGCCGTGGCCTGCGCCCGGCGGGGCGCCAAGGCGATCCTCGAGCTGGGGGGCAAGGACGCCCTGATCGTCGACGACGACGTCGACCCCGCTTGGGCGGCCGCGCAGGCCGCCATCGGCGCCTTCGCCAACAGCGGCCAGGTCTGCGTGGCCGTCGAGCGGATCTACGCGGTCGGCGACGCCCACGACGCCTTCGTCGAGGCGCTGGCGGCCGAGGCGGCGAAGAAGGGCGACATGCCGCTGGTGGACGAGGCCCAGCGCACCGCCGTGGCGCACCAGGTAGACGAGGCTGTGGCCGCCGGTGCCCGGGCGGTCGTGGGCGGCGCCGTACCGGAGCGGCCGGGCTCGTGGTACCCGGCCACGGTCCTGGTCGACGTCACCGACGACATGGCGGTCATGCGGGACGAGACGTTCGGGCCCGTGGCGCCGGTCCGCCGGGTCGCGTCCTTCGAGGAGGCCCTGACGCGGGCAGCCGACTCGCCCTACGGCCTGGCCGCCGTCGTCATGACCGGCCGCCACGACCACGCCATGCGCGCCACCCGGACGTTGCCGGCCGGCACGGTGAAGGTCAACGCTGCCTTCGGGGGCGCCCCGGGCGGCTCCGCCGAGCCCCACGGCGCCAGCGGGGCTGGTATCGGGTACGGCCCCGAGCTGCTCGACGAGCTGTCGCGCTGGCGGGTCGTGCACTGGTCGCCGCCGGTCCTCCGGGACGCCGGCGCGAACGATTGACCGCCGTACGGGCGGGCCGGACGCGCGCCCATGGGGCGCGTCCGGAACGCGCGTACGGACGCCGGCACGGCGCGCGCGGCAGACTGTTGGGGCATGAGATGGGTCATGTACGGCGGGAGCCACCGAAGCGACCGGCCTGCCACCCGACGGCGCCCGGTCGCGGCGGGCCTGCGGCGTGGCCGCGGAGCCCTCGACCCCGGGGCCGGGGGTTCCGTCCGGTGACCACCCTGATCGACGTCGTCGTGTTCGACCTGGGCGGCGTCGTGTGTGCCTACCAGCCCGATCGTCGCCTGCGGGTCCTCGCCGACCTGGCCAGCACGACCCCGAGCCGGGTGCGGGCACTGCTGTTCGACTCCGGGTTGGAGGCGCGGGCCGAGCGCGGTGAGCTGACCCCTGACGACACCTACGACGCCGTCGTCGAGGCGCTCGGGGGGAACGTGAAGCGCGACGACGTCCGCCGGGCCTGGTCGCGGGCGTTCGTGCCGGACGGCGAGCTGCTGGCCACCGTGCGCCGCGTCCGCCGTCCGACGGCGCTCTTCACGAACAACGGCCCGATCATCGAGGACTGCCTGACCCACGAGCTGTCCGCCGTCACGACGGCGTTCGACCGGCTCCTGGTGTCCTGGCGGCTGGGCTCCACCAAGCCCGACATCGAGGCGTTCGCCAAGGCGTCAGCGGCGCTGGGCGCCCCGGCGGGCTCGGTGTTGTTCGTCGACGACGACATCGACAACGTGCGGGCCGCCGCCCGCGCCGGCTGGATCTCGCACCGCTACCGCGGCCCGGCCAGGCTGCGCGACCTGTTCGACGCCCACGACCTCCTGCCCCGCGGGGGCTGAGCGGGCCCAGTGGGCGACCCGACCGCTCAGGCGCGGGGGACGGGGGCGCCCTGGCCGATGGCCGGAGCGTGGTCGGCGCTGCGGGGCGGCCCCAGCAACAGCTCCATGACGACGACGTCGAGCCAGCGGCCGAACTTGCGGCCCACCTCTCGCTCGGTCCCCACCAGCTCGAACCCCATGGCCTCGTGCAGCCGGACGGAGGCGGCGTGCCCGCCTACGATGCGGGCCAACATGGCGTGGAACCCGTGCGCCTGGCCGACGTGGACCAACTCGGCGAGCAGCAGCCGGCCCAGCCCCCGGCCCTGCTGGTCGCGCCGCACGTACACGGAGTCCTCGACGCTGGTGGCGTAGGCCGGTCGGCTCCTCCAGGGCGACAGCGAGGCGAACCCGACGATGTCACCGCCGTCGTCCTCGGCGACGATCACGGCGTGGGCGCCGCTGCGGGCGGTCATCCACTCCCGCTGGTCGTCGAGGGACCGGGGGAGGATGTCGAAGGTCACCGTCGAGGTCTGGACCTCGACGTTGTAGATCTCGAGCAGCGCCTCGGCGTCGTCGAGCCGGGCGAGGCGCACGGAGGCCGCACTCATCGGGGGAACGCTAGCGACGGGCGGGGGAGGGGCCGCCCGGACGCGACACGAGCCGCCCGGGTGGGCGGCTCGTGTATCGATCGGCGCCGTTGGCCGGTCGGGAGAGAGTCGTCAGTCGTTGGCGAGGGCGGGCTCGACCAGCGACAGCTCGCCGGCCAGGGCCTCGAGGCGGGCCCAGCTGGCGATCGCCTCGTCCTCGGTGATGAGGATGACCTGCGAGTCGCCCACGAGGCCCGGCAGGAGCTCGAGCAGCAGCGGCACGACGGCGGGCTCGAGCTCGTCGAACGTCTCGTCGAGCAGCACGGGCGGGCGGGTGCCGGTGTTGTTCGTTGCGGCGTGTAACTGCGACACGATGCCGTGCGCCAGGGCGACGGCGTCGTCGTCGGAGATGTCGGGGGCGCTCGACGACAGTGAGCGCAGGGCGGCGATGTGCTGCCGCAGGCGGGCGGCCGCCTGGATCTCGGTGCGGTGCTCGGACGCCCAGCCGACCTCGACGTCGCCGGCGAGCGACCGCCAGGTGTCGAGCGCACCGCCGCCGGGCAGGCCGTCGAGGAGGGCGTCGGCGGCCCCCCACAGCGCCACCTGGTCGCGGGCCGACAGCGCCCGGACGGCGTCGTTGCGGGGCGACCGGTCGCGGAGGTCGTGGGCGGTAATGCGGGAGATCCTCGCCTGGCCGAAGGGGCTGCTGAGCAGGTCGACCCGGCCGTCGTAGGTACGGAACGCCTCGGAGATGTCGGTCGACGTGGCGACGTCGACGACCCGGTGCTGGCCGTTCGCCGGCCGCAGCACCACCACACGTCGGCCGGAGTCGTCGACGACTTCGGCGTGGACCCCTCGCGTGGTGCCGTGCAGGGCACCGGCGAGCAGGTTCCCGAATGCGAGACGTGCGTCGGCGGGCATGCCTCCCATCACGGTCAGACGTGGATGGAAGTCCACGGAGGCCGCGCTCTGGTCACCTTCGACGATCAAGCGTTCCACCAGCACGTGAGGAGTATCGGCGCGGAGCGTGCGCGACTTGAGCAACTTCTTTACGAACGTGTCGCGATCCGGCAACAAGGCCACACTGCGTGGTGGTACTGCCGTAGTCCGTGCCCACACTGCGTAGCGAAGCCCTCGGAACGCGCTGGGTGGCCTGCGTCCGACCCCTACGATCGGGCGTTCCCCGGCCCGCGCGGTAGATTGGTTTGCTCGCGCGCCCGCTGGGGACGATACGATGTACCGCCCTGGGTCGCAGGTCGCTCGTCGGCCGCCCGTCCCGGGGCCGCAACCTGGCCCCCTTAGCTCAGTCGGCAGAGCACAGCCATGGTAAGGCTGGTGTCGTCGGTTCGATTCCGACAGGGGGCTCGCAGGCGGCTCGCCCTGGCGAGCCGTCCTGTGCCCACGGCGGCGTAGCTCAGTTGGTTAGAGCACTCGGCTCATAATCGAGTTGTCGCCGGTTCGAGTCCGGCCGCCGCCACACCCCGACGCAAGTCCTTCAGCAGGAGACCCCTCAGAGATGGCCAAGCAAAAGTTCGAGCGGACGAAGCCGCATTTGAACGTCGGGACCATGGGTCATATTGATCATGGTAAGACGACGTTGACGGCGGCGATCACGAAGGTGTTGGCCGAGGCGAACCCGAGCGTGCAGGTGATGGCGTTCGATCAGATCGATAAGGCCCCGGAGGAGAAGCAGCGGGGCATTACGATCAATATCAGCCACGTCGAGTACGAGACGCCGAATCGGCATTATGCGCACGTGGATATGCCGGGTCACGCCGATTACATCAAGAACATGATCACGGGCGCGGCGCAGGTGGATGGGGCGATCCTGGTGGTGGCGGCCACGGATGGGCCGATGCCTCAGACGCGTGAGCACGTGTTGTTGGCCCGTCAGGTGGGTGTGCCGTCGATCGTGGTGGCTCTGAACAAGGTCGACATGGTCGACGACGAGGAGCTGTTGGAGTTGGTGGAGATGGAGGTGCGTGAGCTCCTCTCCGAGTACGAGTTCCCGGGGGACGACACCCCGGTGGTGCGGGTCTCGGCGCTCAAGGCGTTGGAGGGTGACCCGGCGTACACGGCCGGGGTGTTGGAGTTGATGGACCAGGTCGACTCGTTCGTGCCGGAGCCGGAGCGGGACCTGGACCGGCCGTTCCTGATGCCGAT
>DATFOS010000220.1:0-5423 GCA_035265325.1 Acidimicrobiales bacterium | reverse complement strand
AGCAGCCGCTCGAGCGGCTCGCCGCCGAGCAGCGCGCCGAGCTCCGCCGCCTGTCGCACTGAGGCGTCCCGGCCCGCCCGCCGAGGCCGTCGCGCCGACCGCCGGGGACCCTCGCGGCGCCCTGCCGGCGGCCTGCGGCCGCAGCGGTTGAACGGCGCCGGCGACGGGTATCCGGCGGCCGGTCCGCCCCCCAGTCCACGTTCTGTGGCGGTGACCCGTGTCACACAACGGAGGGTCACCGCCATCGCTACCCTGACCGCCCCACGAACGCCCAAGGCCAGCCCGGCCGGCGGCGCGACGACGGTGGCACCGGCACCGACGCCACCAACTCCCGCCGCCTCCGGCGGTGTGCCTATCATCCGGCCGCGCAAGGCCCACCCTCGAAGGGATTCGATGGCAGACGACGACACCGACGAGGAGTTCGACACCGAGGAGATCGGTGAAGACTTCGAGGACGAGCCCGAGGAGCTGGAGGACGACCTCGCCCCCGACGACCCGCCCGCAGACACCGACGACGACGATGCGTTCGACGTCGTGGAGGAAGAGGTGGTGGAGGCCCCCGCGCCCGTCCCCGTGAAGGCCAAGGCCAAAGCCAAGGGCCGCCGCGGCGACGACGAGGACGAGGAAGAGGACGACGAGGAGGCCGACCCCGACGACGTCGAGGCCGACCTCGATACGATCCTCAAGGACCGCATCGCCGCCCAGCCCGACGAGGACGAGGGCGAAGACGAGGACGAGCAGCCCGAGCCCGACGACCGCGGCGACGGCAGCGGGCGCATCCAGCCGAAGCGCCCCGGCGAGTTCGTGTGCCAGTCCTGCTTCCTCGTGAAGCACCCGAGCCAGCTCGCCGACCCCGACAACATGCTCTGCGCCGACTGCGTGTAGGCCAGGGCCGCCGTGTAGGACGGCGTCGAGCGGGCAGCGACCCCCGGACCCCGGAGACGAGATGACCGACGACGTGACCGACGACGACAGCACCAAAGGCCCGCTCGAGCAGGCGATCGACATGCTGGTCTACGCGCCGATCGGCCTCTTCTTCTCCGGCCCGTCCCTCCTGCCCCAGCTGGTGGAGGAGGGGCGCAACCAGGCGAAGGCGGGCCGCATGTTCGGCGAGTTCGCCGTCCGCCAGGGGCGTGCCGAGCTCGAGCGTCGCCTCGCCGCGTTCGAGGAGAAGGCGGGCGAGACCCTGCGTATCCTCGGCGTCCGCGGCGACGACGACATCGCACGCCCGCCCGGCCCCACGGGCACGGGCACATCGTCCGCCACGGCGGCCGGTTCGACCGCCGCCGGCTCGTCTGCTTCCGGCGGCGTGGGCGTGGGGCCCAACGGCGCCTCGGCCCGCTCGGCCGCCACCGCGTCCTCGATCGAGGGCACCGCGCCGACCTCCGTCGGGGGCAACGGGCTCGTCACACCGATACCGACGCCTTCGCCCACCGTCGAGGACCTGGCGATCACCGGCTACGACAGCCTCTCGGCGTCGCAGGTCGTGACCCGGCTCGACGGCCTCGGCACCGACGAGCTCGAGGCAGTCCGGGCCTACGAGATCGCCCACCGGGGTCGCAAGACGATCCTCAACAAGGTCGCCCAGCTCCAGACGTGAGCGCGCCGACCGTTCCCGAGACGACGATGCCGGACGCCGAGGCGCGGAGCGCGACGGCCGACGACCTCGCCGCCGTCGTGCCGATGGTCGAGGCCGCGGCCGACGAGAAGGCCGTCCAGAAGGGCGGCGAGGTGTGGAGCCGGCGCGAGCGCCGAGCAGGGCCCGTCGCCGACGCGCTCGCCGCCGCCCACGAGTCCCCGACCCACGAGCTGGCCGTCGGAACCTTCGACGAAACCGTCGTCGGCTACGCCCTCGCCCGCGTCGAGACGCTGGGTGACGGGGGCCGGTTGGCCACGGTCGACGACCTCTACGTCGACCCCGACGCCCGCGGCGTCGGCATCGGCGAGGCGCTCATGGACCACCTGCTCGACTGGGCGCGAGCGCAGGGCTGCTTCGGCATCGACAGCCTCGCCCTGCCCGGCGACCGCAACACCAAGAACTTCTTCGAGTCGTTCGGCCTCGTCGCCCGGGCGATCGTCGTGCACCGGCCGCTCGGCTGAGCGGGCCGGAACGGCGGGCTCGCGGAGCGGCTGGTCGTGGGGGAGGTCACCGGCGTGCGGCCCATCGTCTGCGCCAGCGCCGTCGCCGTCGTGGACGGGCGCCTGCTCCTGGTGCGCCGGGGCCCCGGCCGGCGCGACGCCGGGACGTGGGCGGTCCCCGGCGGCCGGGTCGAGCCGGGGGAGCGCGTCCGCGACGCGGCGGTGCGCGAGCTCGTCGAGGAAACCGGCCTGCGCGCCCGCTGCGGCGACTTCGTCGGGTTCAACGAGGTGATCGACGACGGCCGCCACTTCGTCATCCTGGACTTCCGGGTGGACCTGCTCGACCCGCCGTCGGCCGCCCGGGCCGGCGACGACGCCGATGCCGTCGCCTGGGTCCCGCTGGCGGAGGTGACGGCGCAGGGCCTCGTCGGCGGCCTCGCCGACTTCCTCGTGCGCCACGGGGTCGTCCCCGGCCCGGTCCCGCCCAGCGGGACCGCCCGCTAGCTCCGGCCGGTCAGCGGCCCTTCCAACGCGGCGGGCGCTTCTCGATGAACGCCGTGAGGCCCTCGGAGAAGTCCTCGCTCGTCATCGCCACCCCCATCGCCTCGGCGGACATCTTCCAGCCCACCTCGTCGTCGGCGTGCGTCGCGGTCAGCACCACCTTGCGGCTCTCGCGCACGGCCACCGGGGCGTTCGCCGTCACCTGCTCGGCCAGCGCCATGGCCCCGTCGAGCGCCTTGCCCGGCTCGACGAGCCGGTTCACGAGGCCGTGGTGGAACGCCTGCTCGGCGGCGATCGGGTCGCCGGTGAGCGTCATCTCCATGGCCATGTTCATCGGCAGCTTGCGCCCCAGGCGGAACAGGCCGCCGGCGGCCGCGACCAGCGATCGCTTCACCTCAGGGATGCCGAACGTGGCGGTCGTCGACGCCACGACCAGGTCACAGGCGAGGACGATCTCGGTGCCGCCCGCCAGCGCCGGGCCGTCGACCGCGGCGATCAGGGGCTTCGTCCGCTCCCGCTGGGCGACCCCGGCGAACCCGCCCCGGGCCGTCGCCAGCGTGGCCGCCCGGCCGGCGTTGATCTCCTTCAGGTCGGCGCCGGCGCAGAACACCGGCGGCTCGCCCGTGATGATGCCGAGCCAGATCTCGTCCTTGGCCTCGATCTCGTCGATCGCGGCCTCGATGCCCTCGGCCACGGCACTGTTCACGGCGTTCCGTGCCTCGGGGCGGTTGATCTTGATGACTGCGATCGGTCCACGCTGCACGAAATCGACGGCCATGTGGCCACCCTAGTGGTGTGCGCCACGGCGGGAGCCACTCCGGGACAGGCGCTGGACAGCGACGGTTCGTGCGACCGCGCGCCGATTCGCGCGGCGCGACCGGCGAAATGTCGATAGGGTCGACGGTGATGACCGACACAGGCGTCGGCAATTCCTGCCCGACGAAAACGGAGCGACGGCATCACCTCATGAGCGACGGCAACCGGCCTCTGGAGTGCCCCTTCTGCGGGGCCTACGAGATCGATCGGCTGTACCTCGGGACGGTCCACCTGGACGCCTGCACCTGCATGGCCTGCGGCGCCCACTGGGACCAGGAGCCGGTCACCGGCCGCTACCGCGGCCGCGGCAATCAGGATTCGGTGGTCACCCCCCGCCAGGTCTAGGCCGCTCGTCCTTCCCGCCCTCGGGTCTTCCCGGGACCGTCCGGTGTGCCCGGGTCGGGCGGGAGGGAGCGCGATGTGGCGTGCCCTGGGTCGGGCGGGAGGGAGCAGGGTGGCGTGCCCGGGGTCGGGCAGGGCCTGGCGCACTGGGGCGCCGGCCTACCGCCGCCGGGAAACCCACCCGGCAGCGGCCGACGTCCTCGGCGCCACCCACCCGACCCCTCGTCGGTGCGCTGCCTTGCCCTCATGCCCGACGGTCTCCGGCGGAGGGCGACCGGTTGGGCCGGGACGGGAAACGGCCCCGCTCCTTCGGGCGGGGACCGTTCGTGGGTCTGGGCGTCAGCTGTCGGGCTTGGTCTCGTCCGGCATGGTGCCGACCTCGATGACCGGGCTGCCGCCGGACTCGGTCTCGTGGACCTCGGCCTCGGCGGACGGGCCGGCCGACGGGGACTCCTCGGCCGGCGTGGTGTCGGCCTGCGAGGTCGGCGGGTCGCTGGCGGTCGGGGCGTCGTCGGCGCCCGCATCGGCGGAACCCGGCTCGGCGGTCGCCGCGCTGTCAGGCTCGGCGCCCTCGGGCGCCACCGGCTCCGGCTCGGGCGACGCGTCCGCCGCCTCCGAGGACGGGGAGTCGTCCGGCTCGGCCGACGGCCCGGGGGACGCCGCACTGGGCGCCGGCTCCGACGTCGAGGACCCCGACGTAGCGGGCTCAAGCGTCGGGGGCTCCGTGGCCGGCGGCTCGGAGGCCGGCGATTCCGCCGGCGACGACTCCGACGTGGCGGGCTCGGGGGCCGAGGGCTCCGGCGACTCCGACGGCTCCTCGTTGGCGGTCGACTCCGACGACTCCGACGGCTCGGTCGACGGCGCCTGGTCGGAGGTCGACTGGGACGACTCCTCGGAGCCGGAAGACTCCGGCGACTCCGACGGCTCGGTCGACGGCGCCTGGTTGGCGGTCGACTCCGACGGCTCGGTCGACGGTGCCTGGTTGGCGGACGACTCCGGTGACTCCGACGGCTCGGTCGACGGTGCCTCCGTGGTGGTCGACTCCGACGGCTCGTCGGGCGCGGACTGTTCCCGCGACGAGTCGGCCGGTGACCGTGGCGTGGACGACTCGGTCTCGGCGGAGGGTTCGTCGGCCGTGGCGCCGCCCGTGGCCGGGGGCGTGTCGCTCTGTGCCGGGGTCGCGACCGACGGCGTGGCGTCGGACGACAACTCGCCGGTGGACTCGCTCGTCGACGACGACTCGGGCGCCGCCGTCGTGGCCTCGGGGGCCTCCGTCGCCGGGGTGGATGCGTCCGACTCGGACGGGGTGGAGGACGACTCCGACTCCGGCGAGGACGGGGTCGCCTTGGCCCCGGACGTCGACTCGCCGGCAGGCGAGCCACCCCGGGGACCGCGGCCGCCGCCACCACCACCGCCGCTGCCCCCACCAGGGCCGCCCTGGCGTCCGCCCCGGTCGCGGCTGCGGCCGCCTTCGCGTCCGCCGCCCTCGCCGCGACCGCCGCCGCCGCCCTCACGTCCGCCGCCGCGGGCGCCGCGGCCACCCCGTTGGGGTCGGTTCGGGCGAGCGGCGGCCTGGTCGGGCTCGACGGCGAAGATGTGGGCGATCTCCGGGAGGCGGGTGCCGAGGCGGGCGACCGTCTCGCGCAGCGCGGGGGACAGCTTGGCCGGCAGCGAGGTCGGGATGA
>DATFOS010000219.1:0-39468 GCA_035265325.1 Acidimicrobiales bacterium | reverse complement strand
CGGAGAGGGTCTCCACGGCCTGGCTCATGGAGCGGATGCCGATCTGCAGCGCCTTCATCTGCTTGACGGCCTCCTCCTTCTGCCCCTTGTGATCGACCATCCGGAGAACGCTGCCCAGCACGCCGGGCCGCCGCTTCTCGCGACCCAGGAACAGGTTCGTCGCGATGTCCAGCGCCGGCGCCACCGCCAGGTCCTGGTACACCGTCTCGATCCCGGCCCGGCGCGCCTCGAGCGGCGACTTGAAGTGGACGGGCTGGTCGTCGAGGCGGATCTCCCCCTGGTCGGGGACGACCGCGCCGGACAGGGCCTTGATCATGCTCGACTTGCCGGCTCCGTTGTCGCCGATCACCGCCAGGATCTCGCCGTGGTAGAGGTCGAAGTCCGCCCCGTCGATCGCCGTCACGCTGCCGTAGCGCTTGACCAGGCCGCGCGCGGACAGGATCGGCGCACCCTTCGTGTGCTCCGTCGGGATGTTGAGGGTTCCGGTCTTGGGGATCTCGGTCATGTCGCGCGCCTCCGGGCGAGCTGGTCGACGGACACCGCGAGGATCACCAGGATGCCCGTGAAGAGGGTGACGTAGATGGATTCGACGCCCTTGAGGACGAGGCCGTTGCGCAGCACGCCGACGAACAGCGCGCCGATCAGCGTGCCGATGATGGTCCCGCGGCCGCCGAAGAGGCTCGTGCCGCCGAGCACCACCGCCGTGATCGCGTCGAGGTTCTCGGTCTGGCCGGCGTTCGGGTCGCCGACGTTCGTGCGCGAGACCAGCAGCAGCGCCGCGACACCGTAGATCGCGCCCGCCACGGCGTACACCATGAGCAGCTGGCGCCTGACGTTGACGCCCATGAGCCGCGTGGCCTCCGGGTTGTCGCCCAGCGCGTAGACGCGCCGGCCCCAGGCCGTCTGGGAGAGTACGAACCAGGTCAGCGCGAACAAGCCGAGACAGACCAGCGACCCGTAGGTGACCGCCGTCCCCCCGAGGTCGAAGGTGTCGCCCAACGCCGTCATGACCCCGGGCAGGCCCGAGATCGTCTCGTCGTTCGAGTAGATGTGCGTCAGGGCGAACGCGATGTTCAGCGTGCCGAGGGTGACGATGAACGGCGGCAGCCCCAGCCACGTCACGAGGCCGCCGTTGACGACGCCGAAGGCGACACAGGCCAGCAGGCCGAGCGCAATCGCCAGGACGGGCGGCACGTCGTTGTCCACGGCCATCTTCGTCATGACGATCGAACCGAAGGCCATGACCGCGCCGCACGAGAGGTCGATGCCCGCGGTGAGGATGATGATCGTCTGGCCGATGGCGATCGTGCCGATCACCATGACCTGCTGGAAGATCAGCGAGAAGTTGTCGCCGTCGAGGAACCGGTCGGTGGCGATGGTGAAGTAGACACAGGCGATCAGGAGCGCGAGGAACGGCCCCGCCTTGGCGATCTGCTCGGCGTTGATCCGCCGCCCTCCCGCGAGCTCATCGCCTCTGGTCGCCGGCCCGCCCATCGCCGGCTCGGCTGGTGTTCCCTGTCTCGTCTGGTCCGGGACGGGTTCTGTGGTCTGCTCGCCCCTGGTCTGCTCGGTCACGATTGGCCTCGCTGAGTGGTGGTCTCGGTGCTGTCCGGCGGGACGGCCGGCCGCCGCGGGCCGGGCCCCGTGTCGCGCTGGTCTCGTGCTGACTCGATCACTACCCCCAGCAGTTCTCGAGCCCGTACTTGGAGTCCTTCGACTCCACGCCGTCCACGGGGTCGTCCGTGATGAGGGTCACGCCGGTGTCCTTGTACCCCGACGGCTTGGACCCGCCGCGCGCGGCCTCGGCGACCGCCTCGACGCCCCGGAGGCCCACCTCGGGGTCGACGTCGGTGTGCGAGCGGACGTGGCCGGTGCCGGCGACGACCATGCGCTCGAGAAGCGTCGTCACGTGATCGACGTCGGGGAGGCCCAGCGGTCCCCGCCGCCGGCGCTCGTTGCCGATGCGGTCGGCGAGCGCGTCGCCGGCCGAGTGCGGCACCCACGGACCGCCCAGCAGCGTCTTGTCGAGGTGGGCGTGCCCCTCGACGAGCGCGGGCAACACGACGCGCCCGGTGCAGTCGACCACCTCGACCCGCTCGCCGGCCGGGCCGTCGTACCGGCCACCCGCACCCGTCGCCGCGCCCGGGCCGATGGCGACCACCTCGCCGCCGCGCACCACGACGTCGCCCGGGCCGTGTCCCCACACGTCGGCGGCACCCCGCAACACCAGGTCGTCCATCGGTCCTCCCTCCGACGCCCGCCGCCGCAGGGCACCACATCGGCCGGAGCCCGGCCACCGCCGCCCCCGCCACATTCCGCAGCCTTCCTGCCGCCGCCCGGGGGCGCTTCGACGGGTCGGCGGGGAGGAGAGTGCGACCGGCGCGACCGGCGGCGGTCAGGCGGGTTCGAGGCCGAGGTAGGCGGCGTCCATATCGGCGGCGACCTCGGTCGGGGGACCGGCGAGGGCGACGCGGCCCTGGACCATGACCACCGCGTGGTCGGCGATGGCGAGGACGTCGTGGGCGAACTGCTCGACCACGACGATGCTGATGTCGCCCGCGGCGAGGTCGGCCACGACCCGGTAGAGCTCCTCGACGATGAGCGGGGCCAAGCCCATCGACAGCTCGTCGAGGAGGATGACCCGCGGGTCGGTCGCCAGCGCCCGCGCCAGGGCGAGCATCTGCTGCTCGCCGCCGGACAGCGTCCCCGCCACCTGGCTCCGCCGGTCGCGCAGCCCGGGGAAGCGGGCGAACGCCTGCGCCTCGACGTCGGCCTGCCCTGTGCCCGTGTGGGTGCTCATCAGCAGGTTCTCGGCCACGGTGAGGTTCGGGAAGATGCCGCGGCCCTCGGGGATCGTGCACAGGCCGTCGCGCGCCAACCGCTCCGGGGAGGTGCCCGTGACGTCGCGTCCCTGGTAGTGAACGGTCCCGCTCGACGGGCGCAGCTCGCCGGACACGGCCTTCAGAAGGGTCGTCTTGCCCGCCCCGTTGGGGCCGAGCACGGCCACGACGCAGCCGACCGGGACGGTCAGCGACACGCCGTGCAGCACGTCGATCGGCCCGTAACCGGCCCGCACGTCGTGCAGGGCCAGGGCGGCGGAGGCGGCTCCGTCCCCGGCGGGAGAGAACGCCCCCACCGACGCCCTCCCCGACGCCGGCACCGGCGCGGGCGCGGAGCCGTTGGGCCCGGGAGCGGCGGCGGGCACGCTGTCGTCGACGGACGGCCCGGCGGCCGACGGTGCGGCGGACGGCTCGTCCGGCCCGGTGCCGTCGCCGAGGTACGCCTCGCGCACGGCGGGGTCGTCCCGGACCTGCTCGGGCGTCCCGGTGGCGATCAGCCGGCCGAAGTCGAGGACGTGGATCGTCCGGCAGGTGCTCATGATCAGCGCCACGTCGTGCTCGACCAGCAGGACCGCCAGGCCGTCGTCCTGGCTGAGCGACGTGAGGAGCCCGGTGAGCCGGTCGCGCTCGTCCTCGTCGAGGCCGGAGGAAGGCTCGTCGAGGAGCAGCACCCGCGGGTGGATGGCGAGAGCGCGGGCCACCTCGACCAGGCGCTGGGTGCCGGTGGGCAGGACCTCCACGGGCTCGTCGGCGACCTCCGCCACGCCGACCCGCTCCAGCAGCTGCTCGGCCAGGTCGTGCGCCGGGGCGCGGTCACCGCGCCGGCCGGCCACCTCGGCCGCCACCAGCACGTTCTCGCGCACGGTCAGCGTCCGGAAGGTCTCCAGCCGCTGGAACGTCCGGCCGATGCCGAGCCGCGCCCGGCGGTGGGGCCGGGAGCGGGTGATGTCGCGGCCGTCGAGGCTCACATCGCCGTAGGCCGGGGGCTGCAGGCCGGCGACCACGTTGAAGCACGTGGTCTTGCCGGCGCCGTTGGGGCCGATGAGGCCGGTGACGCAGCCGGCCTCCACGTCGAAGGAGACACGCGACAGGGCGGCGAGCCCGCCGAAGTTCACGGTCACGTTGCGCAGTTCGAGGAGTGCCATCGTCAGCCCTCCGCCGCCACGGGGGAGGGCGCCGCCGGGGCGCCCACGGGCGAGCTCGCGTCCGTGCTCTCGCCGGACGGCGAGCCGGCGGTCCCCGAGGGCCCCGGTGGCGGCGCGGTTGGCGGCGATCCCGGTGGGGCCGACCGACCGCCGCCGACCCGGCGGCGTAGCCGGCCGACGACCTTGGCGATGTCGGCCGACATGCCGTCGGGGTTGCGGGCGACCGAGATGGCCATGAGCGCCGGCCCGAGGATCTCGATCGAGCGGAGCAGCGAGATGTCCCACGTGGCCTGGGCGAAGATCAGGAACACCGAGAGGGCGCCGCCGATGAGGGCGCCGCTCACCTTCTCGACGCCGCCGACCACGACGAGTAGCAGCAGCGGGATGCCCATGAGCATCGTGAACTCGGCCGCCGTCGAGGTCGTGCGCTGCATGATCAGCAGCCCGCCGGCGAAGCCGGCGAGGGCGGCCGACAGCCCGTAGACGACCAGCTTGGTCACGATCGGGTTGACGCCGAGCGTCACGCAGGCCGCCTCGCTGTCGCGCAGCGCCACGAGGCGGCGGCCGAGCCGGCTGCGCCGCAGCGCCGCCACGCCCAGGCCGAGCACGGCGAAGCACACGGTGGCGAAGAGCAGGAACGTCCGCTGGTCGGCGAGGTCGAGGCCGAGGAACTCGGGCCGCGTGACCGACCGGCCGGCCACCCCGAACACCTCCGACTGGGCGAACAGCAGGTACTGCCCGACGAGGGCGAACGCCAAGGAGGCGAGCGCCAGGTACAGGCCATGCAGCCGCAGGGCCGGGAGCGCCATCAGGCAGCCGAACGGGGCGGCGACGGCGGCGGCGGCGAGCAGGCCGAGCGGGTTGCCGCTCTCGCCGGCGACCTTCCACATCGTGAACGCCCCGATGCCGGCGAACGTGATCTGCGCCAGCGACACCTGGCCCGACCAGCCCGTGAGCGGGACGTACGACAGCAGCAGGGCGGCGGTGACGATGGCGAGCGTCAGCCGGTTGAGGTTCACGACGTCGGCGCCGGCCGACACCACGACCACGGCGACGAGCAGGATCACCATCCCGATCGCGACGTGTCGCACGGGCGCGGCGGTCACCCGTCCGGGGAGGCCGGTCGTGGCCATGCGGCCGAGCTGGACCCGGGCCTGGGGGAGGGCGAGCAGGGCGGCGAGCAGGAACAGCGAGGGGATGGCGTTCGGCAGCTCGGCCCACCGGCCGGACACGTCGAGGAAGTTGCGGGTGAACGTGAGCATGATGCCGAGCACCATGGCCCCGACGAAGGTCATCGGGAGGTTCCGCAGCCGGCCCACGATGGCGGCGGCGAAGGCGCTGACGGTGAGGAAGGTCAGCGGCTCGACCGACAGGCCCACCTCCGGCACGAGCAGGATGCCGGCCAGGGCGGCCGTCGAGCTGGCCAGTGCCCAGGCCAGGAGCGAGACCCGGCGCGGCCGGGCGCCGTGCAGCGCGGCCAGCGTGCGGTTGTCGACGACGGCCCGCATCGTGACGCCGAGCCGGGTGCGCCGCAGCAGCACCCTGAGGCCCACGGCGAAGAAGGCGGCCACCGCTACGGCCAGCGCCCGGTGCCACAGCACGACGGTGTCGCCGACCGTGAAGCCCTCGAAGCCGAAGAAGAACTCGACCGAGCGTCCCTCGCGGGGGTCCCATATCGTCTGGGCGACGCCCATCAGGCCGAGCATGAGCCCGATCGTCACGACGAGCTGTACCACCAGCGCCGCCTGGACGAGGTGCCGCATGAGCAGCGCCTCGAGCGCCATGCCGAACAGGGGGGCCGCCACCAACACGGTGAGCAGCACGCCGGCCAGAGTCGGGATGCCCCAGTCGACGGTCAGCTGCCAGAAGATGAACGCCATGAGCATGCCTATGGCGCCCTGGGCGAAGTTGAAGATGCCGGTCGCCGTGTACGTGACCACGAGGCCGGAGGCGGCCATGGCGTAGATCGACCCCAGCGACACGCCCGTGATGAGCGTGACCAGCACGGTGTCGACGGTGACCGGGTTCCCGACCCACAGGGCCGACGCGGCCCAGACCCCGAGGGCGGCGATGAGGAGGATGGCGGGGAGCCGGCGCGCCGGCGGCCGGATCGTGGCCGGCGGGCCGGGGGCCAGCTCCTCGGTCGGTGCGGTGGCGAGGCTCACGAGGACGTGGTGTCGAGCTGGACGGTGACCAGGTTCTCCTCGTCGCAGTCGAGCGTGCCTGGCTCCTCCGGGTGCACCCGGACGAACTCGCCGTTCTCGATCTGCATCACGACGAGGCAGCCGCTGCCGCGGTGTGCGGCGATGTCGGTCGGGCCGATGATCCCCCCGGCGTCGAAGTCGTGGATGCCGTTGAGCGCCGTCAGCAGGTTGGCCCGGGTCAGGCCGTTGGGGCCGTGCTCCTCGACGATCTGCTCGGCCGCCTGCTGGAACAGCAGCCCCGAGACCCAGGCCATCGACCCGAAACCGTCGAGGTCGGCGACCGAGCCGACCATGGCCTCCAGGTTCTCGTTGGTGTCGGCCTCGTCGAACGGAAGCTGGGCGAGCGTGACGTAGCTGCCCTCGGCGGCGGAGCCGGCCTCCTCGATGAGCGCCTCGTCGTAGCAGGACACGACACAGGTGAAGACCTCGGGCTGCACGCCCTGCACCCGCGCCTCCTGCAGGAGCGTGGCCTGCATGTGGGCGTTGCCGTAGGTCTGCACGTAGTCGACCTCGTCGCGCCGCAGCGACTGCACGTAGGGCGTGTACACGGACTGCGGGGACAGGGCGGAGGTCAGGAAGTTCTCGCCGTCGATGATGGTCTGCTCGCCGGCCGCCACCGGGAGGGTGCCGTCGAGGGCGCCCTGGACGTCGTTGCCCTGCACCCACGAGCCCCTCGTGACGCCGAATTCCTCCTCGAAGTACCGGGCCGGCCCGGCCGAGACGACGTAGGTCTGCGGCACCTCGTCGCGCGTCTCGCAGTCGATGGCGGTGCCGTTCACGCTGAAGCTGGTCGGGGAGCAGGCGTGCTCGAAGGTCGTCTGCACCACGGACAGGTCGGGCAGGCCCGTGGGCTGGCCGGCCATGTCGGTGCACTCGGCCAGCGGCTCCAGCGAGGAGAGGAAGAGCGCCGACGTGCCCACGATGGCGAACGAGTCCTCGCACGCCTGGATCAGCGCGCTGCGGGCCTCGTCGGGGGAGAGCTTGGAGTCGAGGAACTGCACGTCGAGGCGGCGCCCGGCGATGCCGCCCTGGGCGTTCACGTGCTCGCCGAAGGCCACCAGGGCGTCACGCGACCCCCGGAAGAGGCCCGGCGCGGGCACGTTGTCGACGTCGGCGATCACGGTGATCCGGATGGCGTCGGCGCTGACACCGATCTCCGTCGCCTCGGTGCCCTCGATGGGCTGCACCCCGGGGCCCTCGAGGCCGGGGAGCGACTCCTCCTCGGCCGGGTCGTCATCGCTTCCACCGCACCCCACGGCGCCTATCACGAGGGCGGCCGCGGCCACCGTCGCGAGCATCGACCTTCGCCGGAACGCGCGCATCGTTGCCTCCCCCTCGGGCCCCTTCGTGGGCGCCGGCCACAGCGTTCCACGCAGCGGGCGCTGCGGGCATCGGCCCGTCGGAGCTCGTTCTAGTGTCCGGAACCGGCGTCGACGCTTCGGGCGGCGCCGAGGAGGGGACCCCCATGGGCATGCCGACCGGCCTCGGCATCATCGACACGATGATCGGCTTCCCGCACCGCGACATGCGCGAGACGTACCGGTTCATCACCCGGCAGACCCGCGATCGCGAGTCGCGGGAGGACTTCGCGTTCCCGGTCGAGTACATGTTCAAGCAGGTGCCGGAGCGCGACCTCGTGGACGTCGACGACCCGGTGGCCGCCACGCTGCGCGAGATGGACCTGTGGGGCGTGGAGCGCGGCCTCGTCGGCGTCGCCGAGCCCGGCGACGACGGCGCCCAGGCCCTCGAGCAGCACCCCGACCGCTTCATCGGCTCGACCAGCGCCGACCCCAACGAGGGCATGGACGGCGTGCGGCGCATCGTGCGGGCCTACGAGACGTGGGGCATCCGGGCCGTCGGCGTGTTCCCCTCGGGCACGTTCCCGCAGGTCGCCATCAACGACAAGACGATGTACCCGATCTACGCCAAGTGCGTGGAGTTGGGCATCGCCGTGTTCTGCTGCGCCGGGGTGCCCGGCCCCCGGCTCAAGATGGCGCCCCAACGCGTCGAGCTGATCGACGAGGTGATGTACGACTTCCCCGAGCTCACGTTCGTCACCCGCCACGGGTGCGAGCCGTGGGAGGAGCTGGCCGTCAAGCTCATGCTCAAGTGGCCGGGCCTGCACTACTCGACCAGCGCCTTCGCCCCGCGGTACTACCCGCAGGCGATCGTCGACTACGCCAACACGCGGGGCGCGGACAAGGTGCTCTACGCCGGCTACTTCCCGATGGGGCTCTCGCTGGAGCGGATCATGACCGAGATGCCCGGCGTCGGCTTCAAGGACGACGTGTGGCCCAAGTTCCTCCGGGGCAACGCCCTGCGGGTGCTGGGGCTCGACGGCTGAACCGGCTCGCCGCCCCGGCCGGCCCGGCGCGGCGCCTACGCCGGCCGAGGCTCCCGGGGTAGGCCGAGGATGCGCTCGCCGATGATGTTGCGCTGCACCTGCTCCGTGCCACCGCCGATGCGGGAGGCCCACTGGAACAGGAAGTGCTGCTGCCACGACGCCTCGTCGACGTCGGCGTAGTCGAACAGCGTGCCGTCGGCGCCGAGGACGGCCATGGCCAGGTCGTCCACCCGGCCGCGGTGCACGGCGCTCGCCAGCTTCAGCACCGAGCTCTCCGGCCCGAGCGGGAGTTCCTGCGACAAGGCGGTCTGCACCCGTAGCCCCAGGTAGCGGATGAGCTGCTGGCCGATGTGGGCCTGCGCCAAGCGCTGGCGGAGCACGGGGTCGCCGGTGCGGCCCCGCGCCCGGGCCTCGGCGACGAGCCCTCCGGCCACGTCGTCGAGCGTGCCGCCGCCGATGAACGTGCGCTCGTTCATCAGCGTCGTCATGGCCGTGCGCCAGCCCTCGCCGACCGGCCCGACGACGTTCTCGGCCGGGATCGCCACGTCGGTGAGGAAGACCTCGTTGAAGTGTGCAACGCCGGTGACCTGGCGCAGCGGCCGCACGTCCACGCCGGGCGTCCGCATGTCGAGCAGGAAGAACGTGATGCCCTTGTGCTTCGGCGCGGCCGGGTCGGTGCGGGCGAGCAGGATGGCCCAGTCGCTGACGTGGGCCGACGAGGTCCACACCTTCTGGCCGTTGACCACGTAGTGGTCACCGTCGCGCTCCGCCCGGGTGCTGAGGCCGGCGAGGTCGGACCCGGCGCCGGGCTCCGAGAACAACTGGCACCAGACCTCGTCGCCGCGCAGCATCGGGCCGAGGAAGCGGTCCTTCTGGGCCTCCGTGCCGTGCGCCATGATCGTCGGCCCGGCCATCGCCACGCCGACGGCGAAGAGGCCGCTGCTCACCCCGTAGCCGCGCAGCTCTTGGTCGAAGATCGCCTGCTGCATGGGCGTGCCGCCCCGGCCGCCGTGCTCCTTCGGCCACGTGATGCCCGCCCAGCCGGCGTCGTGGAGACCGGCCTGCCACGCCTTGGCCCGGGCCACCGCCTCGGCCTCGGCGGACGGCACGCCGGCCGGGCCGCCCCGTCGCCGAGGCGCGTGCGCCTCCAGCCACGCGCGCGCCTCGGCTCGGAAGGCCGCCTCCTCCGGCGTGTCGCCGATGTCCACGTCCGTCAGCTCCTGGTGGGGGTCAGGCGGCGCGGGGCGCCGTGGGGGTGAACGCGACGCGCAGGCCCTCGAAGCCGCTGACGAAGCTGGCCGGCCGGCGCTGCGGCTCGCCGTCGTCGACGAGGTGCAGGTCGGGCAGGCGCTCGAGCAGCCGATCGAAGATGACCTGCAGCTCGAGCCGGGCGAGGCTCGCCCCCAGGCAGAAGTGGGGGCCGAAGCCGAAGGCCACGTGCTCGTTCGGCGTGCGGCGCAGGTCGAACTGGTCGGGGCGGGCGAAGACCGCCTCGTCCCGGTTGGCCGACGGGTAGAGCAGCAGCAGCTTGTCGCCGGCGCGGATGCGCTGGCCGTGCAGGTCGAGGTCGGTGGTGGCCTGGCGGGCCATGTTCTTGATGGGGCTGACCCAGCGCAGCATCTCCTCGACCGCGGTGGGCAGGAGCGAGCGGTCGGCCCGCAGCGCCGCCCACCGGTCGGGCTCGCGCAGCAGCTCGTAGGCGCCGCCGGAGATGACGTGCCGGGTGGTCTCGTCGCCGCCTATGAGGATGAGAAGGGACTCCATGACGACCTCGTCGTCGTCGAGCCGGTCACCCTCGACCTCGGCGTGCACCAGCGCGCTGACGAGGTCGTCCCGCGGCGCCCGCCGCCGGTCGGCCACCACGCGGCTCGCATACTCGCTGTAGCCGGCGAACGCGGCGAGCATGCGGTCGACGAGGCCGTCGTCCGACGAGCCGAGCGCCCGCAGCAGGTCGTCGCTCCACACGAGCAGCTGGGCGCGGTCCGGCGGCTCCACCCCGAGGGCGTCGCCGATCACGATCAGCGGCAGCCAGGCGGCCACGTCGCCGACCAGGTCGCACTCGCCCCGCTCGCAGACGGCGTCGATCAGGGTGTCGGCGATGCGGCGGATCGCCGCCTCCTGCTCGCGCACCCGCCGCGGCGTGAAGCCCTTGTTGACGAGCTTGCGCCGCTGGCGGTGGGCGGGGTCGTCCATGTCGATCATCATCGGCACCGGGCCCTGGTCGGGGCGGATGCCGCCGGCGTTCGAGAAGCGCTCGGGCTGCGTCGACACCTGTTTGACCAGGTCGTAGGTGGCGACACCCCACACCTGGGACGCCTCGTCCCAGTAGACGGGGGCGTGGCGGCGCAGCCAGGCGAGCTCGTCCTGGGGATCGCGCCCCCAGAACGCGCCGCTGGCCAGCGCGATGCGCTCGTCGACGGGGTGGTCGCCCACCGCCGGGATCGTCATCCGGGGCTCACATCGCCGCGGCGACGCCGGCCCCGTCCTTGGGCACGATCGACTTCAGCTCGAGGTAGGCCGACATGCCCTCCTTGCCGAACTCGCGGCCCACGCCCGAGGACTTGAACCCGCCGAACGGGGCCACGAAGTCCATCGAGTACTGGTTGACGCCGTAGGTGCCGGTCCGCACCCGTCGGGCCACGTCCATGCCGGCCTCGGCGTCACCGGTCCACACGGAGCCGGCGAGGCCGTAGTCGGAGTCGTTGGCGATGCGCACGGCGTCGTCGACGTCGTCGTAGGGGATGACGCTCAGCACCGGGCCGAAGATCTCCTCGCGGGCCACCCGCATGTCGTTGCGCACGTCGGCGAACACGGTGGGCTGGACGTACCAGCCGCGGTCGAGGCCGGCCGGCATGCCGTTGCCGCCGACGACCACCCGAGCGCCCTCCTCCTGGCCGAGGGCGATGTACTTCTCGACCCGCTCCTGCTGGCGCCGGGCCACGAGCGGCCCGATCTCGGTCACCGGGTCGGTGGGGTCGCCCACCACCATGGCGCCGACGGCGGTGGCCAGGGCGTCGACCACCTCGTCGTAGCGGGCCCGGCTGGCCAGGATGCGGGACTGCGCCACGCAGGCCTGCCCGTTGTTCATCAGCGAGGCGAACTTCAGGCCCTCGACGGTCTCGGCCAGGTCGGCGTCGTCGAGGATGATGGCCGCCGACTTGCCGCCCAGCTCGAGGCTGCAGCGCTTGAGCTGCTCGCCGCAGATGGCGCCGATGCGGCGGCCGGCGGCCGTGGAGCCGGTGAAGGCGACCTTGTCGATGCCCGGGTGCCGGACGAGGTGCTCGCCCACCTCGCGCCCGGCCGGCACGACGTTGACGACGCCGGGCGGCACGCCCGCCTCTTCGAGGATCTCGGCCAGCGCGAAGGCGTCGAGCGGGGTCTCCGGCGCCGGCTTCAGCACCATCGTGCACCCGGTGAGCAGGGCCGGCGCCAGCTTCGACATCGTCACGAAGTGCGGCACGTTCCATGGGACGATGGCGGCCACCACGCCGACGGGCTCGCTGCGCACGATGACCGGCGAGCCCAGCACGCCGGTGCGCTGCTCCTCCCACGGGTGCTGGCGCGCCACGTCGAGGAAGCTGGTCAGCATCATCCACGACGCCGGCGTCTGGGCCAGCTGGCTGAACGTGATGGGGCTGCCCATCTCGTCGGTGATGAGGGCGGCCAGGTCCATCATCCGCTCGGCGTAGAGGTCGGAGAAGCGCTGGACCACCGCGACGCGCTCCTCGGGCGTCATGCGGGGCCACTGGCCGGCGTCGAACGACTGGCGGGCGGCGGCCACGGCGGCGTCGATGTCGGCGGCGGTGCCGTCGGGCACCGTGGCGATGACCTCCTCGGTGTGCGGCGAGCGCACCTCGATGCGGCCGGTGCCGGCCGGTGCGGCCCACCGGCCCCCGACATAGAACGCGTTCCTGTCCATGAGGGGCACGGTAGCGGCGGCCCCCGGGCCGTGCCGGCGGCCGGTCCGGCTCAGCGGGACGCGCCGGCGACGTCGGCGGCCCAGCGGTAGTCGGGCTTGCCGGCGGGGGAGCGCACGACCTCGTTCACGACGTGGACCGCGCGCGGCACCTTGTACCCGGCGAGCAGCCGGCGGCAGTGGGCGTCGAGGTCGTCGAGCGTGGGCGGCTCGGCCCCCGGGCGGGCCTGCACCACGGCGACCACGCGGGAGCCCCAGCGGGCGTCGGGCACGCCCACGACCACGGCGTCGAAGACGCCGGCGTGGGCCTTGAGGGCGGCCTCGACCTCCTCCGGGTAGACCTTCTCGCCGCCCGTGTTGATGCACACCGAGCCCCGGCCGAGCAGCGTGATGGACCCGTCGGCCTCGACCGTGGCCATGTCGCCCGGCACGACGTAGCGCCGGCCGTCGGCGGCCACGAGGAACGTCTTCGCTGTCTTCTCCTCGTCCTTGTAGTAGCCGAGCGGGATGTTCCCGCCTCGCGCCAACCGCCCGACCACCCCGGAGCCGGGGACGACCGGCCGGAGGTCGTCGTCGAGCACCACGGCGTCGCGCCCGGGCGACACCGTCGGCCCGCCGCCCTTCATGGCCGTGGCGCCCTTCTGCAGCGCCACCATCCCGTTGTGGCCGCCCTCGCTCGACCCGATGGCGTCGACGATCACGGCGTTGGGCAGCAGTTCGAGGAAGCGGTCCTTCACGACGGGCGAGAACACGGCGGCGCTCGACGCCACGCTGACGAGGGACGAGAGGTCGTAGCGCGACGGGTCCTCGTCCAGCGCCTCGATGAGCGGCCGGCCCATGGCGTCGCCCGTGATCATGATGACGTTGCAGCGCTCCCGCTCGATCGTGGCCCACACGCCGTGGGGGTCGAAGCGGGGGAGGAAGACAACGGTGTTGCCGGCGAACCAGGCTCGCAGCGTCGACCACTGGGCGGCGCCGTGCATGAGCGGCGGCGTCGACAGCGTGACCATCGGGCCGGCCGAGGCGGCCGCCTGCTCGGCCAGGTGGGTGTCGGAGGCGACGCGCTCCTGCGTGTAGCCGTCGATCCCGCCGCCGAGCGCGAAGAACACGTCCTCGTGGCGCCACATCACGCCCTTGGGCATCCCGGTGGTGCCGCCCGTGTAGAGCACGTAGTGGTCGTCGGGGGAGCGCTCGCCGAAGTCGCGGGCCGGGTCGCCGCCGGCGAGGGCCTCCTCGAACGGCACCGAGCCCAGCTCGGACAGCGCCGCCTGCACGGCCGGGTCCTCGGCGGCGGCCGCCGACTCGGGGATCGGCGGCCCGGGCATGGCCACGAAATGGCGGAGGGTCGCGACCTTGCCCGCCACGGCCGCGACCCGCGGGGCGTAGGCGACGTCGTGCACGAGGGCGACCAGGTCGGCGTCGTCGAACAGGTAGGCGAGCTCGCCCTCGACGTAGCGGAAGTTGATGTTGACCGGGACCGCCCGCAGCTTGAAGGCGGCCATCATCGCCACCATCCACTCCGTCGAGTTCTGGCCGTGGATGCCGACGTGGTCGCCCTGGCCGACCCCGGAGGCCGCCAGGTGGTGGGCGAGCCGGTTGGCACGCTCCTCGACCTGGGCGAAGGTGAGCCGGTCGTCGCCCACGACGAGCGCCGGCCGGTCGGGCACAGCGTCGACAGCCCGCTCGAACAGGTCGGCGATGTTGTAGGCCATGGCCCACCTCTAGCAGAGGGCTAGAACTTGTTCTAGCGGTCGGGCCCGCTCGCCGGGACCGGCGCCGAGCGCCCGGTGGACGGGCCCGAGCGAGGGGAGGCACCGGCATGGGCACGGTGGCGGTGACGGGGTCGGCGTCGGGCATCGGGGCGGCGGTGACGGCCCGCCTGGCGGCGGACGGCGTCCGGGTCGTCGGCGTCGACCGTCGCGAGGCGGAGGTGGTGGCCGACCTCTCCACACCGGACGGGCGCGTCGCCGCCGTGACCGGGGTCCTCGAGCGGTGCGGCGACGGGCTCGACGGCCTGGTCACGTGCGCCGGGATGGGCGGCCTGCCCGATAGGGCCGGGTCGCTCCTCGTCGAGGTCAACTACTTCGGCACCGTCGAGATGCTCACCGGCCTGCGCCCGGCCCTCGCCGCCGGCACGTCGCCCGCCGCCGTGGCGATCGCCTCCAACGCCGCCACGATCCAGCCGGGCGTCCCGGACGGGCTCGTCGCCGCCCTGCTGGCCGGCGACAGGCCGACCGCCCGGGCGCAGGCCGACGAGGCGGGCTCGGTCACCGCCTACGCGGCGACGAAGGTGGCAGTGGCCCGGTGGGCCCGCCGGCAGGCGACGGCGGGGGCGTGGGCGGGCGCCGGCATCCGGCTCAACGCCGTGGCCCCGGGGATGGTCGCCACGCCGCTGGTGGACGAGCAGCGCGCCGACGCCACCATGGCGCCGCTGCTCGAGGCGCTGCCCATCCCGCTCGGCCGGCCGGCTCGTCCCGAGGAGCTGGCCGCGGTGGTGGCCTTCCTGCTCGGCGACGGGGCGTCCTTCCTCTGCGGGACCGTGCTGCTGGCCGACGGCGGCAGCGAGGCCCTCCTCCGTCCCGACGCCTGGCCGGCGCCGTGGGACCTCACGCCCGACGCCGCCGCCTCCACCTTCGGCGTCGACCCCGGCTGACCGCGCCGCAGCCGGGCCGCCGCGCCTGGTCGGCCGGGGCCGCCCCTGCCTCGTTGCCCGACGCTGCAGGGACGCCGGATGGCATCGATCGGGGATGCCGGCCGACGCGGCGATGGCGGAGCATGCGGTCGACCACGGCGGGCGAGACGGACGGGAGCGGCGGTGGACGAGACGGTGGTCCGCAGCGAGACCGAGGTGTACCGCTGGGACGGGCCCAAGGCGAAGACGACAATCTTGGGCACCATGCTGGGGACGCTGGTCCTCACGGACCGGCACCTGCTGTTCCTGTCGACCGGCGGCAACGACCTCGGGCGTCGCCTGCGCTCGGCCGCCATCGGCAGCGCGCTCGCCGGGGACCTGGCCGGCCGCACGACCGGTGGGCTCGACCTGCAGGCGCTCGACAACCCCGGCAGCTTCGCCATCCCCCTCGAGCAGGTGGACGAGGCCCGCATGGCCAGCCGGTTGGACCGCACGAAGTACCTGGCGGTCCGCCTACGTGACGGGGACGGGGCCCCGTTCGAGTTCGCGCTGATGCGCAAGGTGGGCATGCCGGACGTGACGGGCTGGGCCCGGAGCGTCGAGGTCGCCCGGAGCGCCCTGCGCACCTGACCCCCAAAGGGGCGGGCACACGGATCACCGGACCGGTGGCGGGACCGGTCCGGTGACCCCCGCCACGCAGACGTGCCGTGCCGGGCCGTGGCGGACCCGGCGGCGGGCGACGCGTCGAGGCGTGGCGGGGGTCTGGTACACCGTGAGCGGTGGGTACTGCGGTGGCGATACGGCTGCTCGGCCCGGTGCGCCTGACCACGGCGGACGGGGCCGAGGTCGGGCTGCGCGGCCACCGCGCCCGTCTGCTGGCGTGGCTGGCGCTGCGGCCGGGTCGGCCGTGGGCCGCCGACGACCTCGTCGACCGGCTGTGGCCGGCCGGCCCGCCGCCCACGGCGAGGACCGCCCTGCAGGGCCACGTGGCGAAGCTGCGTGGAGCCCTCGGCGACCGGTCCGGCACGGGCCTGGTCGCCATCGAGACCGTCGGCAGCGCGTACGTGCTGCGGGCCGAGGCCGGGGCGGTGGACGCCGGCCGCTTCGACGCGCTCGCCGACGAGGCCCGGGCGGCGTCCGGGCGCCGGGACCCCGCCGCCGCGGTGCGGGCGCTCACGGACGCCCTCGCCCTCTGGTCCGGCCCCGCGCTCGCCGACGTGCGCGACGACGCCCTGCTCGGCGTCGAGGCGGCGGCGCTGGACGCCCGCCGGGCCGACGCCGAGGACGACCTGGCCCGGGCGCTGCTCGCCGCCGGCGAGGCCGGCGCCGCCGTCGACCTGCTGGAACGCCTGGTCGCCGCCGAGCCGCTGCGCGAGCGGCGCTGGGGCCAGCTCATGGTGGCGCTGCACCGGGACGGCCGGCAGGCGGACGCCCTCCGTGCCTACCAGCGGGCGGTCCGGGTGCTGGCCGAGGAGGCGGGCCTGGCGCCCGGACGCGAGCTGCGCCGGATCGAGCGGGCCGTGCTCGTCCACGACCCGGTCCTCGAGGGCGCCCGGTCGTGGGCGGCCGGGCGGCTGCCGGCGCCGCTCACCGCCGTCGTCGGGCGCGACGCCGAGCGGGCGGAGGTGCGGGAGCGGCTGCGCTCGTCCCGGCTCGTCACGCTCGTGGGGCCCGGCGGCGTCGGCAAGACGACGATGGCGTTGGACGTGGCGGCCGGCGTCGCCCCGGCGCTGGCGGACGGCGCTGTCGTGGTCGACCTGGCCGGCGCCGGTCCGGACGACGTCGACCAGGCGGTGGCCGCCGCCTTCGGGACGGAGGCCGGCGGCGACCCGCTCCAGCCCGTGGCGGCCGCCCTCGCCGGCGCCGACGTCCTGGTGGTGCTCGACAACTGCGAGCACGTCCTCGCGGAGGCGGCGCGCGTGGCGGTGGCGCTCCTCCGGGCCGGCCCGGGCGTCCGCATCCTGGCGACGAGCCAGGAGCCGCTGCAGGTCGCAGGCGAGGCCGTCGTGGCGCTCGAGCCCCTGGCGGTCCCGCCCGAGGGCGCCGGGCCGGACGAGGTCGAGCGCTCGGGCGCCGGCCGGCTGCTGGCCGAGCGGCTTCGGGCCTCCGGGCGCCCGCCGGCCGGCGAGGCGGACTGGCGCCGGGTGGCGGCGGTGGCCCGGGCGGCCGGCGGCCTGCCGCTGGCGATCGAGGTGGCGGCGGCGTGGGGCCGCACCGAGGGCCTCGACGTCGTGGCGGAGCGGCTCGGCGGCGACGACGTGTTGCGGGCGGAGCCTCCGGTCGGGGCCGGGCGCCGGCGCCTCGGCGCCGCGCTCGACGCCGCCGTTGCCCGCCTTTACGACCCGGCCCGTCGGGCCTACGCCGCCGCCGGCCTGTTCCCGGCCTGGTTCGGCGTCGACGCCCTCGGGGCCGCCGCCGGGCTGCCGGCGGGAGCCGCCGGGCCGGCCGGGGCCGCCCTCGTCGACGTGTCCCTCGCCCTCGCCGACCCGGCCGACCCCGCCCGCCTGCGCCTGCTCCCGCCGGTCCGGCGGCACGCCGCCGGCCGGCTCGGGACGGGCGCCGAGGCCGATGCGGCCGCGCAGCGCCTCCTGTCCTGGTGCCTGGCCACGGCGGCCGAGCTGGATGCCGCCGCCCACGGCCATGGCCTCCCCGCCGCCGTCGACCGCCTGATGGCCGACCTGCCGACGATGCGGGCCGTCCTGCACCGGGCGCTCGACGGCGGGCACGCCGCCGAGGCCGCCCGCCTCTTCGCCGGGCTCGGGTTCTGCTGGGCCGGCTCGCCCGCCGCGCCCGAGCTCGCCCGGTGGGGCGCCGAGGTCCTACGCCACGCCGAGGCGGTGCCGGCGGGGGAACGGGTGCGCGTCGAGGTCCTGGCCCTGCAGGCCGCCGACACGTTCGAGGCGGTCGCCGCCCACGTCGACCGCGCCGAGGAGCTCGTCGCCCTCGCCGACGCGGCCGGCGACGACCACGCCGCCGCCTCGGCGCGGATGGTCCTGGCCATGGGCCTCGGCTGGCGGGGCGAGCGCCTGGCCGACGCAGGCGCCCTCGTTGCCGAGGCCCGTGCCGCGATGCAGGTGGCGGGCGACGGCTTCTGGGCGGCCGAGGCGCTCACCTGCCAGGGCCTGCTGGCGCTGCGCCGGCTCGACCTGGCCGGCGGCACCGCGCTGCTGGAGGAGTCGCTGGCCGAGCACCGGGCGGTCGGCACGCCCGTCGGCGTGGCCCGGGCGCTGTTCTTCGTCGGTGTGGCCAGGCGCATCGCCGGCGACCTCGGCGGCGCCCGCCGGGCGTTCGTCGAGGTACGGCGGCTCCTGGCCGGCGGCCGGGTGACCACGTGGCTGCGGGCCACGACCGCCCTGGGCCACGCCGTCCTCGCCGAGGGTGACCTGGACGCCGCCGTCGCCGCCTTCCAGGAGGCCCACGCCCGGGCGACCGAGGTCGGCGACCAGCGGATCGCCGTGCAGGCCATGGCCGGGGTGGCGGCCGCCGTCCGCCGCCGGGACGGCGACCGGCACGCGGTACCGCTGGTCCTGGCCGCCGCGGAGCAGGCGCTGGAGGCCGGCGAACCCTTCGACGCCGCCCTGGCCGCGACGGCGCTGGCCGAGGTCCTCGCCGCCGGCGACCGGCCCGACCACGCCGCGGTGCTCCTGGGCGCGGCCGGGGCCGTCCCGCCGCCCGGCGGTGTCCGCCTCGACCTGGCCGCCTCGGTGGACGCCGACGTGGTGGCCGGCGCGCTGTCCGACCGCCTCGGTCGCGACACGTACGCGCGCCTGGAGGCGGACGGCCGGCTCCTCGGCCTTCCCGCCGCCCTCGCCCAGGCCCGCTCAGCCCTCGACGGCGCCGGCCTCGTCGGCATCCCGGGGGATGCCGCCGCCCCCAAGGATGCCGGCGTCCCCGGCGTCCTCGGTGGGGTCCCGTACGCCGGGGGCGAGGTGGGGCCGGCCGCCCCCGACGACGTCGAGGATCGCGGCCTCGAGCCCGGCCTGGACCAGCTCGTCGTGGACCCACCCGCCGGGTAGCACCACGCCGCCGCCGGCCCCGCCGATGACGCGGTCGCCGGTGCGGTGACGCTCGAAGTACACGTCGGCGGCGTCGCCGCCGGACGACGGCCGCACCAGGGCGTCGATGTCGGCGGCCAGCCGGCGGAGCGTGGCCTCGGTGCACCGGACCAGCCGGGCGGGGACGACCGCGTACACCTGGCCGCCGAGGTCCCCCTCGATCACGACGGCCCCGTCGTCGACCTTCCGGGCCTCGGCGAGCGTGCGGAGCGCCCGGTAGGGCGGCCCGCCGGCGTCGGCGGCCAGCCGCCGCACTGCACTCTCGTACGCCGGAACCACGTCCCATCCCCGCCCATCACGGTGTGGGGTGTCGGTGTCCGCCGCGTCGTGTGTCGGGTTCGCAGCGGGTGCTTGCTGCCTGTCGGGGCGCGGGCCCACGTCGTTTCCGCTCTCGCTCTCGCTCAGGCCGGTGCCGTTGCCGGTGTCGGTGCCGTTGCCCCGGCCCAGGCGGCGGGCGGCCGGGTGGTGAGGTCGTCCTCGTCGCCCCTGCCGGGGAGGGGGGTCAGGCGTGCCCAGCGGGTCACCGCCTCGACGGTGGTGGCGGCGCCGAGGGCCTGGCGGGCGTCACGCAACCGGCGGTGGGCGGTGCGGAGCGACACGTGGGCCTCGCGGGCGGCCTGGGCGACGAACCTCCCACGGGCGAGGGCGTCGAGGAGGCTGGCCGTCGTGCCGTCGACGTCCGCCGCCGGCGCGTATGCGGGCGGATCGGTGGGCGGTCCCGCCCGGGAGGAGGACGCGGCCCAGACGGTGCCGCCGAGCCGGTCGAGGTCCTCCAGGACGGCGGCCCAGCGGCCGTCCCGCCGGCCGCCGGTGGGCCCGGGACCGGCGACGGCGACGCCGGCCCCCCGGGCGAGGGCGAGGACGACCTCCTCCGCCCGCCAGCCGCCCAGCACCACGACGAGCGTCCCGGCCTGCCGCCACGGCACCTCGGGCAGGGGCGCGTGCCGCACCCGCCACCCCGCCGCCCGCGCCGCGGCCCGCCATCCGGGTCCCAGCTGCGTCACCACAACGGGACCGCCGGCCGGCAACGGGAAGCCCGTCATCGGGCCCACCGCCCACCGACGGCGCACCGTGAGCAGGGGTGACGTCCCCATCGACCCGGGCGGACGACGCAGCCGCCCGCGCGCCGGCTCCGCGCGCGGGCCAGGGGGAGTCCCACGATCGGTTCGCCGGCCGGGAGGGCCGCGGCGGCCGCGGCCGGGTGCCCTGGGTGGTCGGGTGCGAGCGGGGTGGGCGGGGTCATCCGGCGAGGGCCTGGGCGGCCGCTGCGGTGCGTGTGGGGACGCCGAGCTTCGTCCGGGTGGAGCGGACGTGGGACTCCACGGTGTGGGGGGTGATCCCGAGCCGGCGGGCGATCTGCGGCGTCGTGTGCCCGGACGCCACCAGGGCGAGGACCTCCTGTTCCCGGTCCGTCAGCCCGGCGCACGGCGCCGTGCCACCCGCCGGCGGCGGGCGTTCGGCGAGGGTGACCACCAGCGGGTCGCCCGGCCACCGCCCGACGGCACGGCCGGGGGCCAGCGCCCGCCCCACGCCGGACGGGAACGTCGCCACCACCGGGACCCGGCCCGCCAGCCGGGTCAGGGCAGCGAGCGTGGCGGGATGGGCGACGTGGAGGTCGCCCACGACGAGCACCCGCCGCCCGAGCCGTCCCTCGGCCCAGGCCGCGACCGCCCCTGCGCCGCCCGGCGGCGCGGCATCGTCCAGCGCCCGCTCTAGCGCCACGAACGGCCGGTGCCGCACCGCCGCCAGCCCGCCGCCCCACGCCACGGGCAGGCCGGCGAGCGCCTCCCGGACCAGCGTCGTCCGCCCGCTCCCCGCCGGCCCGGTGACGACGACGGGACGGCCGTCCCGCACGGCGCCCCGCACCTGCCGTCGCTCGCGCTCCCGAGCAGGCCACCACGTCCCGCCCCCGAACCCGTCCCCGTCCCCGATCGCCGCCCGACGTCCGTCCATGCCTGCTCCCGTCCGCTCGCCGCACCGGTGCGGCGTCCTGGGCGGAGCGTCCCGGACGGCACCAACGATCGGCTAACGGCGTTGGCGGGCTACGCGTGGCAGACCCGGGACGACCCGGCAACGCTCGACGAGCCACAGACGTGGTGGTCCTCGGACGGCTCGACCCCGGGCCGGCCCCGGCAAAGCCGTCTCGGCCGCCTGCGGCGGGGTAGGGAGCGCCCCATGACGACATCGTCCGGCGACACCAGCAACCGAGCCGCACACACCGACCAGCCGGCGGAGGGCGACCCCGACGAGGTGGACGAGGCCCTGCGGAACCAGGGCTCCCCGCCGCCCTCCGATCCCGAGACCGAGTCGGCGAGCGACGCCGACGCCGGCGACATCTGACCCGGCGCCGCCGCCCGCCGCCCGCCCTCCCCGACGGCCGTGGAGACGTGCCAGCCGCGGCGAGCGGTCGAGCTCGTCGCGCCGCCAGGCGGTCGCCCGCTCAGTCCACGGCGCGGCGCAGGAGCTCGCGCAGCTCGGCGTCGTGGTCAGGCACCGTCGTCGGACGTCACCTCGACCGGACGTTCGACGTGGCATTCGATCATCCGTTGTGCGAGGTCCCGCACCTTGACGTTCTCGCGCTGCGAGGCCCGGGCCAGGATGGCGAAGGCCTCCGTCGGGCCGCAGCCCCGGATCGCCATGATCTTGCCCTTGGCCTGCTCGATGACCGCCCGCGAGGCCATGGCCTGCTCCAGCCCGGAGGCGTGCTCGGACGTCGCCCAGTAGGCCCGGGCGTTGGCCAGCACGACCGCCGCCGTCCCGGCCAGGCGCCTTGCCTCCTCGCACGTGGGGGGATCGAAGGCGCCCGGTGCGCCGGCGTAGAGGCCGAGCGCCCCCAGCGTCCCGCGGTGGGTCGCGAGCGGGACCGCCAGGGCGCTGAGCACCCCGACGCGGGCCGCCACCTCGCCGAAGGCCCGCCAGCGCCCGGGCACGGCGCGTGTGTCGTCGACCGGCAGGAGCGTCGCCGACCGGGCGGCGTCGAGGCACGGGCCCGTCCCGGCGTCGTGCTGCACCACGTCGACCGCGGCCGCCACCTCGTCGGTCGACACCGGCACGGTCGGCCGGCCGCGGTCGTCCAGCAACGTCACGCCGACCGCGTCCACCGCCGGCCAGACGTCGCGCACGGTGACCGCGACCCGCCACGAGGTCTCGCCGAGGGGCACCTCGGCGACCAGCAGCGCCGCCATCTGCTCGAGGGCGTTCGCCAGCCGGTCACCCGCCATGGCGCCCCTCGTCGGCCGGGGCGCGGGCGTCGAGTGTCCGTCGCCCGGACAGGGAACGCCTCGATCGCACGTGCGCGCACCGTTCGCCGATTGACACCTCGAAACTCCCGGACGAGCCGCTCTGCCCGCTACGAACCGTAGCTGGCAGGCCATCGTGCGTCACGGGAAACATCACACCGCGCGCAGCGGCCCGGCGGGGATCGCTCTTCGGCGCACCGCTCGTGGCCACCGGCGGCCGACGAGGGCTGTCATTGCGCGGGGGTAATCGGCTAGATCAGCCACACGGTCACACCTACGGAGGACGCCGCATGCCCGCACAGGCCCTGAACATGGACGATTTCGGGGGCGAGCTGTTCAACCTCGGGATGTCGCCCGCGGCACGACCGCTGCTCGACGAGGTGAAGAGCTTCATCGCCGAGGAGGTCGACCCGATCACCGAGGAGTTCCACGCCCTCGGGGCCAACCGGGAGGACCGCTGGTCGTTCGCACCCGGCCAGCTCGAGCTTCTCGACGGCGTGAAGGCGAAGGCGAAGGCGCGCGGCCTCTGGAACTTCTTCCTCCCCGACGCGAAGACGGGGCAGGGCCTGTCCAACCTCGACTACGCGTACATCGCCGCCGAGCTGGGCAAGAACCCCCTGGCGTCCGAGTGCCTCAACTGCTCGGCCCCCGACACCGGGAACATGGAGGTGCTGGAGCGGGTCGGCACGCCCGAGCAGAAGGAGCGCTGGCTGAAGCCGCTGCTCGAGGGGGAGATCCGGTCGGCGTTCGCCATGACCGAGCCGGACCTCGCCTCGTCGGACGCCCGCAACATCGCCTGCTCGGCCGTCCGCGACGGCGAGGAGTGGGTGATCAACGGCGAGAAGTACTACATCTCCGGCGCCGGCGACCCCCGCTGCAAGATCCTGATCGTCATGGTGCGGTCCAATCCCGAGGCCGCCCCGCACCTGCAGCAGTCCCAGATCCTCGTGCCGATGGACACGCCGGGCGTCGAGGTCCTCGGCCCGATGCACGTCTTCGGCCAGGACGACGCCCCACACGGGCACATGCACCTGCGGTTCACCGACGTGCGGGTCCCGTACGACAACGTCCTGCTCGGCGAGGGGCGCGGGTTCGAGATCTCGCAACTGCGCCTCGGCCCCGGCCGGATCCACCACTGCATGCGCTCGATCGGCGCCGCCGAACGGGCCCTGCAGCTCATGGTCGAGCGGGGGCTCAGCCGGCAGGCGTTCGGCAAGGCCCTCATCTCGCTCGGCAAGAACACCGAGTGGGTCTCGCGGGCGCGCATCGAGATCGAGGCGATGCGCATGATGGTGCTGCGCGGGGCCCGCGCCATGGACCTCATGGGCAACGCCGAGGCCCGCGTGTGGGTGAGCGCAGTCAAGGCGATGGTCCCCGAGCGGGTGTGCCGGATCATCGACGAGGCGATCCAGATCCATGGCGCCACCGGCGTCTCGCAGTGGACCCCGCTCGCCGACATGTACACCGCCCAGCGGACCCTCCGCCTCGCCGACGGGCCCGACGAAGTGCACCACATGGTCGTGGGACGGGCCGAGATCGCCCGCTACCAGCCGGCCGCCCCCCGCACGCCCTGAGACTCGTCCCACGTCCGGCTGGACCAGCTCACGCCCTTGCCTGCGGCCATGGACCGGTCGCGCCGACGGCACGCGGGCCAGCTCGCGGGCGGGCCCGCGTCCGTACCCGGGCGGGCGTGGCCGAACGGGCGCGCCGGCAGCTCCACGATGGCATCGCCGACGCGGTCGCCGCCGGCCACAGCCTGCGCCAGGTGGGCGCGGCCGCCGGGCTGTCCCATGAGCGGGTGCGCCGGATACTCCCGGAGCGCGGCGCCCCGCCCGCTTGACCGCCGGGGGGACGTCGACGTCCTCGGGCGCCCTGACCTTCGCCGGGACAGTAACCTGCGCTCGCCGGCCGGTACCCTCGGGAACGGTGTTTGACCAGGATGGGGGCGCGCAGGCCCATCTCGTGCGCTTCGGCGAGACCGAGGTGGACGTGCGGGCCCTGGAGGTCCGGCGGAGCGGTGCGGTGCAACCGGTCGAACCGCAGGTGTTCGACGTCCTAGTCCATCTCATCCGTCACCGTGACCAGGTAGTCACCAAGGAGCAGCTCCTCGACGCCGTGTGGGGGTCTCGGTTCGTATCCGAGTCAGCGCTCACGACACGGATCAAGGCGGCCCGGCGCGCGGTGGGCGACAACGGCCGGGACCAGCGCATCATCCGCACGTACCACGGACGGGGCTACCGGTTCGTCGCCGAGGTCGAGCACGAGCCGGCGGCCGCCGCGCCGGCACGCCGGGAGGACCGGCTCCTGCTCGAGCGGGACGACGAGCTCGCCGAGCTGGCCGCGGCGTTCGAGGCGGCGACCACCGGCTCCTCCGGCGCGATCGCGCTGGTGAGCGGTGACGCGGGTATCGGCAAGTCGAGCCTCGTCCGGGAGTTCACCGCCAGCGTGCGCGGCTCGGCCCGTGTACTCGCCGGGGCGTGCGATGACCTGTTCACCCCGCGCAGCCTCGGGCCCTTCCACGACATGGTGCCGAGTGCGGGGCCCGACGTCGCCGCCGCGCTGGCGGCGATGGATCGCGAGGGGCTGCTGAGCGCGCTGGGCGGCCTGCTCGGCGACGGCCGACCCACGGTCTTCGTGGTGGAGGACGCCCACTGGGCCGACGACGCCACGCTGGACGTGCTCCGTTGGCTGCTGCGTCGGCTGGTCGACCACCGCGGGCTCGTCGTGCTCACCTACCGCTCCACCGACGTCGCGTCCGGGCATCCGCTGCAGCGGCTCCTCGGCTCCGTCCCCGCCTCGATCGCGCACCGCATCGAGCTGCCCGCCCTCGGGCTCGAGGCGATCGCCTCGCTGATGCGCGCCGCGGGGCGCGACCTCGACGCTCAGGAGTTGGCCCGCGTCACCGACGGCAACCCGTTCTTCGTCACCGAGGTGCTCGCCGACGCCCGGGCCGACATACCCGCCAGCGTCGTCGACGCGGTGATCGCCCGGCTCCACGCCGCCCCGGTCGAGACGGTGAAGGCCCTACTGATCTGCTCGGTGATCCCGGGCACCATCGATATCGAGCTGGCGGCCGCCCTGCTGGGCGACGTACAGGTCCTCGACGAGGCGGAGCGTCGCGGCATGCTCATCGCCGACCGTGAGGGCATCCGGTTCCGCCACGACTTGGCGCGTCGTGCCATCGAGGGGTCGCTCACCGACCTGCTGCGCCTGTCGTCCCACCGACGGGTGCTCGAACAGCTCCTCGCCCTCGACGCCCCGCCGTCACAGCTTGTCCACCACGCCGCCGGCGCAGGGGACATCGAGGCGCTGTTGGAGCACGGTGTGCGGGCGGCGCGGGAGGCCGTGGCCACGGGCGCCCGCCGCCAGGCCGCCGAGCACCTCGCCGTCGTGCTCGATCACGCCGACCGGTTGGAGCCCGGCGAAGAGGCCCTGCTGCGGGCGAGCCATGCCTACGAGCTCTTCCTCCTCAACGAGCTGGCGGCCGCCGAGGCCGAGGCGCGGCACGCGGTGCAGCTCGCCGAGGGGCTGACCGACCCGCTGATGCTCGCCGAGGCGCTCGCCACGCTGCTGCCGCTCGCGCGCCTATTCGACCTGTGGGACGGCGGCGCATCCGAGATGGGCCGGCGGGCGATCGAACTGCTCGGCGACGACCCGCCTCCGGCGTTGGAGGCCACCGCCTGCGTGAACCTCGCGAGCGACCTCGTACTCATCGACCAGCACGGCGAGGCTGCTTCCTGGACCGAGCGCGGGCTCGCAGCCGCTCGTCGTGCCGGACGCAAGGACCTCGAATCCCTGTGCCTGATGTACCAGGCGACATCCAAGGGGTGGCTCGGCGATCCCCAAGGCGAAGCCGACCTGCGCGAGGCCATCGAGCGCGCCGAGGTGCAGGGTGCCTGGGACTACGCCGCCCGAGGCTGCCACAACATGGTCGGCATGCTGTTCCGGCAGGCCCGATTGGCCGAGGTGCCGCCGTGGATCGATCGAGCGGTCACCGACTCGGAGGAGGCCGAGTTCTTCTCCGGCCTCGCTCGCGCTCGCTCCATGCGAGGCGGCCTCAACCTCTATCACGGCCGCTGGGACGAGGCCGAGGCGGAGCTGCGAGAGCTCACCACCGCTGACGAACCGAGGGTCCTCTCGTGGCTGCCCCTCGCGCTCCTCGGCCGGTTGCTCGCCCGGCGGGGCAACCCGGAGGCGGCCCAGGTGCTGGCCCGAGCGGAGGACGCCATCGCCGGCCTCGACGACCCCCAGCGGCTACTGACCGTCCGCGCCGCGCGCGTCGAGCATGCCTGGCTGGCCGGCGACGACGACGAGGCCAGGGCGTTGGCGGCCGGCACGCTCGGCGCGATCGGGTCGGCGTACCACCCGCAGCTGCGCGGCGAGCTGCTCCGCTACGTCCAGCGCGCGGGCGGCACCTCCGGGCCGGGCGATGGCTGCTCCCTTCCCTACGCACTGGCGCTCGGCGGGGACTTCCGCGGCGCAGCCGACGTCTGGCAGGCCATCGATTTCCCCTTCGAGCTGGCACTCGAGCTCGCGGACGTCGGCGGGCCCCGAGCCGCGGTCGAGGCCATCACCATCCTCGACCGGCTCGGCGCCTGCCCTGCCGCAGAGCGGGTGCGCGACCGGGTACGTCGCCGGTCCGCCGAGGCCCGAGTCGAAACGGTGGCCTCGGACGAGGCGTAAGCGGCTCCCGACCAGGGCCTTCGAGCGCCCCCGACAGGGTCCGAGCCCCGTCAGCGGATGAGCGGGTCGCGGGGCAGGCCGAGGATCCGCTCGCCGATCTGGTTGCGCTTGATCTCGGACGTGCCGCCGGCGATGGACATGCCCCGGTGCATGAGCACGAGCATGTTGCTCACCAACCCGGGGCCCTCCATGAACAGGGCGTCCTCGCCGTGGAGCTCGGTCAGGACGGCGGCCGCCTCGTGGCCGATCTCGGACAGCACGAGCTTGGTCATGGCGCCCTCGGGGCCGGGACCGGCGCCGGCCACGGCCCGGTTGGCGCTGCGCAGGTTGAGCAGGCCCATGGCCTGGTGCTGGGCGATGTAGTGGCCGACGCGGGCCGCCCCGCCCGCGAGGCGCTCGGGGTGGGCGTCGAACGGGCCGATCAGCGCCGTCCCGGGGAGGGAGAGGCTGGCGCCGCCGCCCCCGCCGCCGATGCTCACGCTCTCGTTGCCCAGCGTGGCGCGGGCGACCGTCCAGCCGCCGTCGACGGGGCCGACCACGTCGTCGTCCGGCACGAACACGTCGTTGAAGAAGACCTCGTTGAACTCGGAGTTCCCCGTCGTCATCTTCAGCGGGCGGACCTCGACGCCGTCCGCATGCATGTCGATCACCATCGTGGTGATGCCCTCGTGCTTGGGGACGTCGGGGTTGGTGCGGATCGTGGCGAAGCCCATGCCGGCGACGTGGGCGCCCGAGGCCCAGACCTTCTGGCCGTTGACAAGCCAGCCGCCCTCCACCCGCGTGCCCCGGGTCTTGACACCGGCGGCGTCGGACCCGGCGTCCGGCTCGCTGAACAGCTGGCACCAGATCACCTCCTGGCGCAGCGCCGGGAGGACCCAGCGGTCGAGCTGGTCCCGGTCGCCGTACTGGATCAGCGTGAGGATGTTCCACGCCGTGATGCCGTAGGACGGGCGCTTCACGCCGGCGTCCTCGAACTCCTGCTCGATCACGAGCTGCTCGATCGCCCCGGCCTCGCGGCCGTAGGGCTTCGGCCAGTGGGGCATCACGTAGCCGGTCTCGATGAGGCGCTCCCGCTGCTCCTCGGCGGGCAGGTCGGCGATGCTGCGGGCGGAGGCCCGCACCTCCTCGCGAACGGCCTCGGCCTCGGGCGGCAGCTCGACGGCCTTCGTGCGCACCACGCCGCGGCGGGTCAGGTCGGTCAGCTCGGCCGCTGCCTCGTCCGGCCGGAGGTGGGACAACAGCGCCGTGGCGCGGCGCATGTAGAGGTGGGCGTCGTGCTCCCACGTGATGGCGATGCCGCCGTGGACCTGCGTGTTCAGGTTGGCGCACAGGTCGGCGGCGGGCGCCGCCAGCGTGGCGGCAACGGCGGCGGCGTAGTGGAGCGGGTCGCCACCGGTGGCGGCGGCGCGGGCGGCGTCCCACACGGCGCTGGTGGCGAGCTCGGTGGCCACGGCCATGTTGGCGCAGTGGTGCTTCACCGCCTGGTACATGGCGATGGGGCGGCCGAACTGGACGCGCTCCTTGGCGTAGGCCGCGGCCAGGTCGGTGCAGGCGCGGGACACGCCGACCGCCTCGGCGGCCAGGACGACCCGGTTGAGGTCGACCAGCAGCCGCCGGGCGCCGGGCAGGACCGTCGCCGGTGCGCCGTCGAGTGTCACGCGGGCCGAGCGGCGGGTCGGGTCGAGGTTCGCCGGCACCTCGACCGTGACGCCGTCGCCCACCTCGACGACGGCGACGTCGTTCCCGGCGGCGACGAGGAGCACCTGCGCCAGCCCGCCGCCGAGCACGGCGCCGGCCGCGCCGGATGCCACGCCGTCCTCGATCGTGACCGACCCGGCCGGGGCCACCGCCCCGGTGACAGAGCCGTCGGCCAGCCCCGGCACCCACCGCCGCCGGGTGGCCTCGTCGCCCGCCGCCGCCAGCACCGCACTGGCGACGACCGTGGGGACGAACGGGCCGGGCGTCACCGTCCGCCCCAGCTCTTCGACGACCACGACCAGCTCCTCCAGCCCGAAGCCGGAGCCGCCCAGCGCCTCGGGCAGGTGCAGGCCCAGCCAGCCGAGCTCGACGACGCCCTTCCACAGGTCGGGCAGGGCCTCGGCGGGGGCCTCCAGCAGCGCCCGCGCCGCCCCGCGGGCGTCTCGCGTCGTGAGGAAGCCGGCGGCCGCGTCGGCCAGGGCGCGGTGGTCGTCGGAGATGGCGATGGGCATCGGAGGCCTCCGGTGGTCAGCGGGGGTGTGTCGAGGTCAGTCCTTCGCGGGCTCCACCCGGCGGGCCTTGACGATCTCGAGCGCGATCGGGACCAGCGAGATGGCCACGACGGCGAGGATGGCGACCTCGAGGTTCTCCTCGACGACGTCGACCTGGCCGAGGAAGTAGCCGAGCAGGGTGACGCCGACCCCCCAGAGGGTGCCGCCGACGATGTTGAAGGTCACGAACGTGCGGTAATTCATGCGGGAGACGCCGGCCACGATGGGGGCGAACGTCCGCACGATGGGCACGAACCTCGCCAGCACGATCGTCTTGGCGCCGTAGCGGTCGAAGAAGGCCTGCGCCTTCTCGACGTTCTCGTGCTTGAAGAAGCGCGAGTCCGGGCGCCGGAACAGCGCCGGGCCGACGCGCCGGCCGAACAGGTAGCCGAACTGGTCGCCGGCGATGGCGGCGATGACGCAGCCGACGAGCAGCGGGCCGAGCGGCAGGTGCAGGGCGTCGTCGACGCTGGACGGGGCGGAGGCCAGGAACCCGGCTGTGAACAGGAGGGAGTCACCGGGGAGGAAGAAGCCAACCAGCAGACCGGATTCGGCGAACACGATCCCGAACAAACCGATGAGGCCCAGCGTCTCGATCAGGTGCTGCGGGTCGAGGATCCCAGCGGCGAGCACACCCAGTAGGGGGAGCGACATGGCGGGCAGGCTACGACGCCGGGCGACCCCCGTTCGTCCCCGCCGGTCGAGCAGGGCCCCGGCGCCATCGTCGACGGCGCCGTCCGCCGGGCACAGGCGCGACCGCATCGGCGTGCGCGGTCGCCGTCACCGCAGCGTCCGGGCCCGCTGGCGGGCCCCTCCACTCCGTCCCGGGCAACCCGGCGAACGGCGCTGTATCGACCGTCCATGTGCGGCGATCGATCACCGGCGGGGGAGGACCGGGAGGGCGATCGCCGCCTCGTCGGCGACCCGGAGGTCGGGGTTCACGGCGCGGACGACGAGCCGGTCGGCGTAGGCGCCCACCTCGACCACGTGGTGCCACCCGAACGACACGGCCGTGAAGGCGTCGGCGCCGGTGCGGCGGGCACCGGCCGCGCCGCCGGAGACGACGTAGGTGACCCCGTTGCGCGGCCGGCTGCGCTGGTAGTCGTGGTCGTGGCCGGACAGCACGAGCTGGACGCCGTGGCGTTCGAACAGCGGCACGAAGGCGGCCCGGGCGGCCGGGCTCGACCCCTGGTACCCGGCGGAGAAGGGCGGGTGGTGCAGGGCCACGACCCGCCAGGGCTCGGTGGCCTCCGCCAGCGTGCGGTCGAGCCAGGACCGCTGGCCGGCGTCATCCGGCCGGGTGGAGTCGAGGCCGACCAGCAGCACGGCGCCGAGGTGGGCGGCCCACCAGCGGCCGGGCATCCCGAGGGCGGCCGCCTGGGCGTCGCCGTGGCCCCGGCGGACGTCGTGGTTCCCGAGCACCGCGTACAGCGCGGCGTGGGAGAGGAGCGGGGCGAACGGCCGGAACACGGTGCCGGGCAGCCGCGCCGGGTTGCCGGACGGGTAGACGTTGTCGCCCAGCAGGACGAGGCCGTCGAACGGCTGGCGGGCGTCGACGGCCGCCACCGCCCGGGCCGTGGCGTCCAGCCGCGAGCCGTGCTCGCCGACATCACCGGCGACGACGAGGTGGAGGAGCAGGCCGTCGGACGGCAGCGGCGCCCAGGCCGTGGTCGTCGCCGGACCGCCGCGGCGCCGGGCCAGCCGCCGGACGATCTGGCGCCGGTACGTGAACGCCACGGCCGCCAGGACCACGAGCAGCACCACGGCGAACCTCATGGCCCCAGCCTGGCGCGGGCGCGGGGCGGTCCCACGCCGGTGCCGCTGGTCGTCTTAGCGAAACGCTAATACTGTGCCGCCCATGGGAGTCGAGGGGACCCCGCTCCAGGGGAAGGTGGCCCTGGTGACCGGGGCCAGCCGGGGGATCGGCGAGGCCATCGCGCGGCGCTTCGCCGCCGCCGGCGCGGCCGTCGCCGTGTCGGCCCGCACGGTGGAGGAGGGCGACCACCCGCTGCCCGGCAGCGTCGCCACCACGGTGCGGGCGATCGTCGACGCCGGCGGCACGGGCGTGGCGGTCGCCGCCGACCTGGCCCGCCGGGAGGACCGCGAGCGGCTCGTCGCCGAGGTCACCCGCGGGCTCGGCCCGATCGACGTGCTGGTGAACAACGCCGCCGTCACGTACCTCGAGCCGGTCGTCGACTTCACGCCGCGGCACTGGGACACGATGGTCGAGGTCCAGGTCCGGGCGCCGTTCGAGCTGGCCCAGCTCGTGGTACCGGGCATGCGGGAGCGGGGGCGGGGCTGGGTCCTCAACATCTCGTCCGGCGCCGCACGCCACCCGGAGGGGCCGCCCTACCGGCGTGGGCTCGGGGGAGGCGGCACGGTCTACGGCATGTGCAAGGCGGCGCTGGAGCGGTTCACCACCGGGCTCGCCGCCGAGGAGCACAGCCACGGCATCGCCGTCAACGCCCTGTCGCCGGCGGCGCTGGTAGCGACGCCTGGCGTCCGGCACCACGGCCTGGACAAGGGCGTGCCCGACGAGTTCATCGAGCCCGTCGAGTCGATGGCCGAGGCCGCCCTGGCGCTGTGCACGGGCACGCCCGACACGCTCACCGGTCGCATCGCGTACTCGCGGGCGCTGCTCGACGAGCTGGGCATCGAGGTGCCGGCGCCGGCCTGACCGCCGCCGACACGCAACCACACACGGGGGGAACGGCACGATGCCGATGGAGATCGACCTCGGCCCCGAGGCCGAGGCGTTCCGCGACGAGCTGCGCCGGTGGCTCGCGGCCAACCGGCCGGAGGGCTTCGGCGACGCCGACGAGCGCACGGCCATGTCGTTCGGCCGGGCCTGGAAGGAGTGGGGCGACCGGATGCACGAGGCCGGCTACCTGTGCGTGAGCTGGCCGAAGGAGTACGGCGGCCGCGGCCTCACCGGCGTCGAGGTGGCGGTCATGAACGAGGAGTTCGCCCGTGCCGGGGTCCCACGTGTCACCCGCGGCATGGGGGAGTGGCTCGTGGGCCCGTCGATCATCGTCCACGGCACCGAGGAGCAGAAGGCCCGCTTCCTCCCGCGCATCATCGACGGGACCGACCGTTACTGCCAGGGCTTCTCCGAGCCGAACGCCGGCTCCGACCTGGCCAGCCTCACCACGCGCGGCGTGGTCGACGGCGAGGAGGTCGTGATCACCGGCCAGAAGGTGTGGACCTCCGGGGCCCAGCTGGCGAACATGATGTTCTGCCTCTGCCGGACGGACCCGGAGGCCCCCAAGCACGAGGGCATCAGCTACGTGCTGGTCCCCATGCAGCGCGAGGACGGCTCCTCGAACGGCTTCGAGCTGCGGGGCCTGCGCCAGATCACCGGCACCAGCGGGTTCACCGAGACGTTCATCGACGAGGCGCGCGCCCCGCTCGCCAACGTGATCGGCGGGCTGAACAACGGCTGGCGGGTGACGATGACCACGCTCGGCAACGAGCGGGGCGGCAACGCCACGACCCAGCACGTCCAGTACCAGCGTCAGTTCCGCCGCATCGTCGACGAGGCCCGCCGGCTGGGGCGGGACGACGACCCGCTGGTCCGCCAGGGCCTCGCGTGGGCCCGCACGCACGTCGAGATCATGCGCTTCGCCGGCCTGCGCACCCTGTCCGCCGTCCTGGCCCAGAAGGAGCCCGGGCCGGCCGCCTCGATCAACAAGATGTTCTGGTCGGAGTACGCCCGCGACGTGGGCGAGAAGGCCCTCGACCTGCGGGGGCCCGAGGGCATGATCCGCCCCGACGGCGACGGGTACCCCCTGGACCGGTGGCAGGCGGACTTCCTCGGCAGCCGGTCGGGGACGATCTGGGGCGGCACGGCCCAGGTCCAGCGCAACATCGTGGGCGAGCGCGTCCTCGGCCTCCCCAAGGAGCCGGGCGCCGACCCGGATCGGCGCCCGACGGCGTAGCGCCGGCGGGCGTGGCGTCGACGGGCCGGGACGTCGCCCACCCGGGCCGGACGCTCGCCGACCTGCAACGGGGGCCGTCGCCACGGCGCGACCACGACTCGCCGGCACCCGGGACCCACCGGCGACGGCGGGGCGGCGGTAGCGTCGGCGGCGGAGGTGTCCGAGCACCTGGTGGGCTCCGCCGCCTTCAAAGCGGTTGGTCGCGGTCACCGCGACGGCGGGTTCGATTCCCGTCCACCTCCGCCACTCCTACGGTTGGCGGCAATGCACGTCGTCGTCACCGCCGGGCACGTCGACCACGGCAAGTCGACCCTCGTCCGGGCGCTCACGGGCACCGACCCGGACCGCCTGGACGAGGAGCGCCGGCGCGGCCTCACGATCGACCTCGGGTTCGCCTGGTGCGAGCTCCCGGGCGCCCGGCCGGTGGCGTTCGTGGACGTGCCCGGCCACGTTCGGTTCATCGCCAACATGCTGGCGGGCGTGGCCGTCGTCGAGGCGGTCGTGCTGTGCGTCGACGCCGGCGAGGGGTGGCGCGAGCAGACCGAGGAGCACCTGCGGATCGTCGACCTGGCCGGCGTGCGGGCCGGGGTCGTCGCGATCACGAAGGCCGATCGCGTCGGGCCGGCGGAGCGGGACGCCGTCCGCCGCCAGGTCGCGGACCGGACGGCCGGCACCGGCCTGGCCGGCGCCCCGGTCGTCGCCTGCGACGCCGTGACCGGCACGGGCATGGACGCGTTCCGCCGCACGCTGGCCGCGGTCCTGGCGGCCGGCCCGCCGCCGACCGCCCCCGAACCGGGCGGCCCCGGCTCCCCGGCCGGGGCGGTCGCCACCCCGGGAATCGGCCCGCGGCTGTGGGTGGACCGGGCCTTCACGATCGCCGGGGCCGGCACGGTGGTGACCGGCGGCGTGGCGCACGGGGCGCTGGCGACCGGCGACCGGGTCGTGGTCAGGACCGCCCGGGGCGAGGTGCCGGCCCGCATCCGCGGGATCGAGGCGCTGGGGGCGTCGGTCGACGTGGCGCCGCCGGGCACGCGGGCCGCCCTGAACCTGGCCGGGGTGGCGAAGGCCGACGTGGGCCGCGGCGACGCCGTCGTCCTCCCCGGAACGTGGCCGCCGGTCGCCATCGTCGACGCCACGCTCACGGTCCTGCCGGGGCTCGACCACGACGTCACCCGCCGGGGCGCCCACCTTCTCTATGTGGGGGCGGGGGAGCACGCCGTCCGCCTCCAGGTCATGGGGGCTGCGCGCCTGTCCCCGGGCACGACCGGGACGGTCCGGCTGCGGCTCGACCGGCCGCTGCCGATCGGCCCCGGCGACCGCTACGTCCTCCGGGAGGCCGGCCGGGGCGAGACCGTGGGGGGCGGGGTGGTGCTGGCGCCGACCGGGCCAGGTCCCGACGCGGGACGGGCGGCGAGGGCCGGGGCGGCCGGGGCCGGCGTCGGCCGCACCCCCGCCGAGGCGGGGGCGGAGGCCTCGGCCGACGAGGCGCTGCTCGCGCGGATCGAGGCCTCCCGGCCGGTCGGGCTCGACGTGGCGACGCTCGGCCCCGACGACAAGGCGGCCCTCGACCGGCTCACCACGTCGGGCGGGCCCGGCGGGGCCGGCGGTGGACCGGCCGTCGTCGTCCTGGCGGGCTACGCCGTCGCCGCCGCCTGGCGGGACGAGCTGGGCGACCACCCGGCGGTCCGCCGGCTGGCCGCCGAGCCGTTCGCCCCGCCGCCGCTGTCGCCGGCCGACGCCCCGCCGGACGTCCGCCGGGCGCTGCTCCGCCGTGGGATCGTGGTGGTCCAGGACGGCGTCCACTTCGCCGTCACCGCCCTCGACCGGGCCGAGGCCATACTCCGGAAGCTGGTGGCGGGCCCGGGCCGCCCCGACGACGGGTTCACCGTCGGGGAGGCCCGGGCGGCCCTCGGCACGTCCCGCAAGTGGGCCGTTCCGCTGCTGGAGGCGCTCGACGCCGCGGGGGTCACGGTCCGCCGGGGCGATCGCCGCCACCTGCGCGAGCGGCGAGCGGCCCCTCCGGGAGGCGCCTGCCGCCCCGGTGGCTGAGGCAGGGGGTCACGACCGGGCGTTGGCGACGGCCCACTCCAGGACGTCGTCGGCGATCTGCTGCCACCCGGCCTGGGCCGGCAGGAGGTGGCCGTAACCCTCGTACTGCCGGATCTCGGTGATGGCCTTGGACTTGTAGTGCTTGGCGTTGGAGCGCTGCACCGACGGCGGCATGAGCTTGTCCTCGCTGCCCGAGACGAACAGCAGCGGCGCCCGCTCGTCGTTGCGGTAGTCGACCCAGGTCTCCTGGCGGCCGGGCTTGATGTTGGACAGCACGTTGTCCCAGAACACGCCGCCGGAGGCCGGCACGGCGTAGCGCTCGTACAGCGCCCGCGCCTCGTCCTCGGGGAACGTGTTCGTGAAGGCGTAGCGCCAGTGGTCGTAGTCGAGGGCGACCGCCTTGTGGCGGTTGGCCGGGCTCTTGAGCACGGGGAACGTGGCCTTGAGCTGGCTGAGCGGCACGACCTTGACGCCCTCGGTCGGGGCCGAGTTGAGGGCGACGCCGGCGGCGCCGTAGCCCTTGTCCAGCATGAGCTGGGTGAAGACCCCGCCGGCCGAGTGCCCGATGATGATCGGCGGCGTGGCCAGGCCATCGAGCACGCCGGTGAGGCGCTCCACGATGGCGGCGACGGTGAGCTGCTCGATGGGCGTGGTGTCGGCGTTGAGCGCCTCGACCTCGACGTCGAAGCCGGGGTAGGCGGGCGCCAGGACGGTGTAGCCCTTGGCCTCGTAGTGGGCCACCCAGCCCTCCCAGCTCCGGGGGGTGACCCAGAAGCCGTGGACCAGGACGATGGTGTCGGGTGCGGTGGTCATCAGGTGCTCCTCTACGACTGCGCGAACGCCAGGAGGTCCCGGCCGAGCTGGTCCTTGTGGGGTGTCGGTGATGCCGTGGGGCGCCCCGTCCGACCAGCGGGACCGTGGAGGGCACGCCCGCAGTCTCGACGCTCCCGCCCGGGTCCGCCAGGGGTCGGTGCTGGTCACGGGACCCGACAGGCCGCCGGAGCGGTGCCGGGCGTGGCGGTCAGGCGTCGGCGGAGGGCGTCGGGGCGCCGGCGAGGGCGGCGAGGAGATGGCGGGCGCTCGCCTCGTCCCCCGTGACGGTGACGAGCGCGGCGGCCCGGTCGGCGCCGGGGCCGAGCGTGCCGGTCGCCAGGGCGACGAGCGCCTCGGTCCCGAGCGTCAGGACGGCGTCGGGCTCGGCCGCCGACCCCCGCTGCGGCCGGAGGTGGCCCCCGTCGCTGCGGACGTGGAAGGTCTCGCCGGCCGGCAGCCCGCCGTCGACCCGCAGCTCCCAGGTGCGGCCGCTCGCCTCGGGCGGGACCGTGCGGCCGACCGCCATCCCGAGCACGAGCCAGGCGCCGTTGACCTCGTCGTCGGGTCGGGGCGGGCCGAGCTGGTCGCGCCCCCAGTCGGCGAGCGCCGCCAGGACGACGGCGAGCCCCGTCGCCGCCTCGGTCAGCTCGTAGACGGTCGACGCCGCCGGCGGCGGCAGCGCCCGGCGGGCGACGAGGCCGGCCTCCTCCAGCGCGCGGAGCCGGCCGGACAGCAGGTTCGTGCTGATGCCCGGCAGGCCCGCCTGCAGGTCGGTGAACCGGCGGGGGCCGAGCAGCAGCTCGCGGGCAACGAGCAGCGTCCACCGCTCGCCGACCACCTCGAGGGCGCGCGCCACCGGGCAGAACTGGGCGTATCGCACGGGCACGGAACTGATCGTAGCCCATTCTTCATCTTTCGCAGTGACTACTTGCTTTTTTGAAGTACGACCGCCATCCTGGCGGGCATGACGTTCCTCCGGGGCCTGCGGGCCGTTGCACTGGTCGGTTTCGTGGTGGCGGTCGCCGGGTGCCGGTCGTCCGGCGCAGCGGACGAGCCGGCGGACGGGGCCGGTGAGGCGGAGGGTGGGCCACCGGCGGGCGATCCCTGGCCCGACGGGGTCGAGGAGCACTGGGTCACCCGGGGCGACGCCCGCATCCGGGCCTGGGAGCAGCCGGGAGAGGGGCCGGCCATCGTCCTGATGCACGGCTTCCCCGACAACCACCACCTCTACGACCGGCTCGTCCCGTACCTGGCCGGGCGGCACGTGGTGACGTTCGACTTCCTCGGCTGGGGCGAGTCCGACAAGCCGGACGACCACGCCTACACGTTCGACGGGCTGGTGGCCGACCTCGATGCCGTCGTCGCCGGCCTCGGCCTCGACCGGGTGGTGCTCGTGCCCCACGACGCCTCCGGCCCGGCGGCGATCAACTGGGCGCTCGACCACCCCGACCGGGTCGCCGCCGTCGTCGCCCTCAACACGTTCTACGGGCCGGCCGGCGACGTCGTACCCGCGCCGCCCGAGGCGATCCGGCTGTTCTCGGATCCCGATTTCGCCCGGCTCTCCGCCCACTTCGCCGAGTCGCCCGAGGCGTTCCGGTGGCTCTTCGACTTCCAGGTCGGCGGGTTCATCCAGACCCCGGAGGTGCGGGCGGAGTACGTGCCGCTGCTGTTCCGCCAGTTCGAGGACAGGCCCAGCACGGTCGGGCCGTTCCTCCAGCTCAACGCCGACCTGCGGGCGGCCGTGCTGGCCAACGCCGGGCGAACGGACGAGCTGGCGGCATTCCCGGCGCCGGTCCGCACGGCCTTCGGGGCCGGCGACCCGTACCTCTCGCCCGAGTACGGCCGGGCGCTGGCGGGGCTCGCGCCCCACGGCGAGGCCGTCACGATCCCCGGGGCCGGCCACTTCCCCCAGCTCGACGCGCCGGCCGCCGTGGCCGAGCAGCTCCTCACGGTCCCGCTCGCGGCCCCGTGAAGCCGGTGCGGGCGGAGGGCGGCGTCAGGGGGTGAGACGCGTGCGCAGCTCGACGTAGACCTCGGTGCCGACGATCGCCTCGAGCTCGTCGGCCAGGGACTCGACGACCGGGCGGTCGCCGACGTAGGCCCGGTCGCCCTCGGTGCAGCACCAGGCCATGGACGCGCCCTCGGCGCCCCAGTCCGCCCGGGACCACGCCCGCACGGTGGCGACCTCGCCGCCCGCCGGAGCCCGGTCCCCCGGCCCGGCCGGGGCGAACTCCACCCGGACCGGCAGCTGCCAGCACACCGACGGCTTCCAGTCCAGCGGGGCCTCGCCGGCGTCGAGAGCGGCCCGGTGGAGGGCGCAGCCGGCGCCGCCCGGGAACGCCGGCCGGTTGAGGAAGATGCAGGCGCCCTCGATCACCCGGGTGGCGAGCCGGTCGTCTCGCAGGACCCCGCCGTCGGCCGCCGCGGCGTGCTGCTCGAAGCGGGCCGGTTCGAGCATCGCGGCCAGGGCGACGATCGTCCGGGCCTCGTCCTCGCCGTCGAGGTCGGCGCCCTGCGAGCAGCAGCCGAGCGCCTGCTCGGGGGCCGGCTCCCGCTCGATCCCGAGGCAGCCCCTCCCCCAGATGCACGTCCAGTTCGACGTCAGGAACCGCCGGTCGAAGCGCCACACGACGTCCCCGTCGACGATCTCCTCGACGCCGGCGTCGTGCCGGCCGTCGTCGGGGGTCGTTCCGTCGTCGGCTCCGTCGGCCACGCTCCCAGCGTGCCACCGCCTCGCCCGCCTCCCTCACGCCGGCACGGATCGTGCGCTCCTCGGCGACCGCCGCCCCCTGGGACGACGACCGCTGGCTGCCCGCACGACCTGGCTCGCGAGGACCCTCGGCTGGTGCTCGCCACCACCCTCGTCGCCGCCTCCCTCACCCAACTCGTCCGCTCGACCTGACGTCCCGCCGCTCGGGGGCGTGCCGGCTCGCCTACGCTGCCGGGGCCGTGGTGGACGCCGGGTGGTACACGGATCCGCCCGCGGCGGTGGCCGCGCCGGAACCTCGTCCGCCAGCTCGCAGGGGTGTGACCCGATGGACCTGACCGCAACGATCGACTTCCCGTACTGCCGGTTCGCGCTGCGGCTGTGGTGCGACGACGACACCGAGAGAATCGCCGAGTTCGCCACCCGGGCCATGCGGGTGGCGGTCAACAAGCTCAGCAACGACCTCGAGTCCGACGTCCAGAACCTGGTCGACCCGCCCAACTCGCAGCGCAGGGTCGACACCGGCGACCCCGACGCCTGGCAGACCGCGTCCGCCGAGATGCGGGGCGACCTCCAGGGCCACCACATCTGGACGCTGACCCTCGACGTCATGGCGCCCCCGAGCGCCAACCCGGCGCGCCTGGCCGAGAAGGT
>DATFOS010000218.1:0-44100 GCA_035265325.1 Acidimicrobiales bacterium | reverse complement strand
GCCTGGTCGGGCTCGACGGCGAAGATGTGGGCGATCTCCGGGAGGCGGGTGCCGAGGCGGGCGACCGTCTCGCGCAGCGCGGGGGACAGCTTGGCCGGCAGCGAGGTCGGGATGACCCGGCGGCGGATCGGCGAGTACGCGAGGGCGTCGAGCACGGTTGCCCAGCGCTCCTGCCCGGTCTCCTCGGTCAGGGCGGCGTTGGTCTGCTCGACCAGCTGGTTGCTCAGGTCGGCGGGGATGATCGCCCCCGCCTTGGGCGGACGCGAGCTGAGCCGCAGCGCCCGGACCGTGCGGCCCTCGCGCAGCATGTCGGCCAGCTCGGCCAGCCAGGCCGACTGCTCCTTCTCGACCCGGTTGACGAGCGCCTCGCGCAGCCGGGTGGCCAGCGCCCGCGCCTCCTCGTCGCGGCCGGCGTCGCCGGCGGCGTTGACCACCGACCGCAGGTCGCGGAGGTCGAGGTCATCGACGTTGGCGACGGCGGCCTCGGCCCGGTCGCGCCACATGGCGGCGGCGGCCCGGCCCCGCAGGTCCTCGGCCATCTTCAGCAGGGCGTCGCGGCCGACCTCGGGCTTGCCCGCGGCCTTGAGCTCTTCGTTCTGCTTGTCGATGGCCTGCCGGACGGCGGGGATGCCGCCCTGGAGCAGTTGCTCGAGGATCGGCCGCTGCTCGACGGGCACGGCGTCGAGGAGGGCGGCCCGGTGCGTGCGGCCCGGACGGAGGCGCTTCGGCTTGGGCTTGGCCTCGACGGCCGCGGCGGCGGGACGCTCGTGGCGCTCGCCCCGATCGGGACGGTCGCGGCGATCACGCCGCTCGCCGCGCTCGCCGCCGCGTTCGGCGCCACCACCCCGGCGCTCACCGCCGCGCTCGGCGCCACCCCGGCGCTCGCCGCCGCGGTCGTCGCGGCTACGGCCGTCGCGGGCCCGCCCGTCGCGGCCCTCGTCGCGCCCCCGGCGGTCGCGGTCGCCGCGCTCGCCTCGCTCGCTTCGTTCGCCGCGATCGCGGTCTCGGCCCCGGCCACCACCGCGTTCGCCGCGGCGGCCGCCGGCGAGCTGGGTGGTGACGAGCTGGTCGTCGCTACGCGACGACGACCCCATGATCTCGAGGCGGTCCGGCTCGCGCCGCGGCGCCCGCGTGGGCACGACGGCCGTCACCTCGATACCGTCGAGGTAGCCCTCGACCTCGACGCGCAGCACGTCGCCCACTGAGGCGCCGGCTGGCAACAACCCACCGTCGATCGTTCCCCTCGGCTCGCGGGCGCCGGCTGCTCGCCAGGTCCACGAGCCGTCGTCACGCGTACTCGTCAGCTCGATGTCGATCCGGCGGGACATAGATGTCCAACGCTAGCGCGTGTCGGCGCGTGCCCTTCACCCCGAAATAGCACGAGACACCACGCTCGCTCGGGCCTTCAGGCAACCCAGCCCTACGCCCGACCAGGACCGGCGCACTGCCGCGGCGGTCCGTGGGGACCCGCGGAGCGTACGCCACTACCGTGGGCCCCGTGGCCGCGTCGCCGCGGGGACCCGCTCGCCCACACGTCGGCCGTTCGGCCGAGTTGGAGCGCCTCCTCACCGCGGTGACGGCACCCGACGGCCGAGGGGCGATCCTCGCCGGCCCCGCCGGGGTGGGGAAGAGCCACCTGCTCGACCGGGCGCTCGACCAGCTGCTCGACGACGGGTGGTCCCCGGTGCGGGCGCACGGCGACCCGGCCCGCCGCCAGCCCTTCGACGCCTTCGGCGACATGCTCCCCCCGCTGGCCGGCGACCCCCACCGCTGGGCGCACGTGCTGCGCACCGGGGTGGACCACCTGGTGGCGTGCGCCGGGCCGGGCCGGCCCGTCCTCGTGGCCGATGACCTGCACGCCTTCGACCCGGCGTCGGCGGCGCTGTTGCAACAGGCGGTGGCAGACGGGCGGCTCCGGCTGCTGGCCACGATGCGCAGCGGGGTGTCCGCGCCGGACGCCGTCACCGCACTCTGGAAGGAGGATGTCGTCGAGCGGGTCGAGCTGCGTCCGCTGAGCCTCGACGAGGCCACCGAACTGGCCGAGGCGCTGGTGGGCGGCCCGGTGGACGACGCCACCCGGCAACGGCTCTGGACGTGGACCGAGGGCAACGCCCTGCTCGTCACCGAGATCGTCGAGCAGGCGCGCCTGGCCGGCGCGTGGCGGCAGCGGGCGGGCATGTGGGGCCTCGACCGTGTCCCGACCCACTCGCCGCGGCTGGCGGGGCTCCTCGACGACCGCCTGTCCCGCTGCTCCGCCGACGTCGTCGACCTGGTGGACGCCGTCGCCCTCGCCGGCCGCCTGCCGGTCCTCGTGGCCGATGCCCTGGTGGGTCGCGGTGCGGTGGCGACGGCCGAGCGGCTGCGGCTGGTGCGGGTGTGGCCGGAGCAGGGCTGGGCCGGCATCACGCTCGACCATCCGCTGTACGCCGAGCTGCGCCGCGGCGCCACGCCGGCGGAGCGCCGGTCCGCCCTGCAGCACCGCCTGCTGGACGTGGTGGAGGCGCTGGAGCGACCCCGTTCGGGAGCGGCACCGGAGCGAGGCCCGGGACCGCACCCGGGGCCGGGCGAGGACGTCGATGCCTCCCGCGGGGCCGAGATGAGGGTCGTCTCGGCTGCGGACCGCGGGGCCGCCGGCACCGTCGGGACGGCCGGGACCGCGAGCCCCAGCGGGAACGGCAGCGTGGGCCCATCGATCGGGGCGGCGGACCAGGCGCTCGTGGCGCAGTGGTACCTGGAGACCGGGCGCGTGGGCCCCCGAACGGCCGACATCCTGCTGGCCGCGGCCGAGCGGGCCTGGGGCGGCAACGATCCCGCCAGCGCCGCCGACCTGGCCCGGCGGGCGTGGCAGCTGCGCCCCGACGACCGCGCCGGGCACCTGCTGGTGAGCGCGCTGGCGCGCATCGGCGCCACCGACGACCTGGAGGAGGTGGCCCCCGTCGTCACCGAGACCGCGGCGAGCGACCGGGTACGGGCGCAGGCCGTGCTGGCCCGCGCCCTGGCCCAGTTCATGTTCGCCAACCGGCCCGAGCGCGGGCGCGCGGTCCTGGCCGAGGGCACGGCCCACATCGCCGACGCCGGCTGGCGGGACGTCCTCACCGCCGAGGGCGCCTCCTACCGGCTGATGGGCGGCGACGTCCCCGGGGCCGAGGCGCTGGCCAGGCCGCTGCTGGAGTCGCCGAACGTCCGGGCCGCCGCTGAGGCCGCCGCCGTGGTCGGTCCCGCCCTCGCACTGCAGGGCCGCATCGCCGAGGCCGTCGCCGTCGCGGATCGGGGTATCGACCTCGCCATCTCACTCCCCGACGACTACCTCGACACCGGCCAGTACCTGTTCCACAAGCTGGTGGCGCTGGTGGACGACGGCCAGGTCATGCTGGCCGAGGAGCTGGTCGTGGCGGCGCTCGACGAGCTCCCGCCCCAGGCCGACGCGTTCACCCGGGCGTTCATGACCCTCTCCCTGGGGCGGATCCTGGCGCTGCGGGGCCGACACGCCTCCGCCACGCGCTGGTTCCGGGAGGCCGCAGCGGGCTACCGGTCCGTCCGCCGGCTCGGCTTCGAGGCCTGGGCGTTCGCCGGCCTGGCCGGCTCGCTGGCCCACCTGGGCGACGTGGAGGGCGCCGAGGCCGCCGCGGCACGGGGACTCGGGCGGGACGACCACCCCATCCGGGTCGGGACGGCCGAGATGCAGCGGAGCACCGCCTGGGTCCACGTGGCCCGCGGCGACCTGGACGCGGCCGCCGACGCCCTCGACGCCGCCGCCGGGCGGGGACTGGCCGCCAGCGAGGTGGTCCACGCCGGCCATGCCCTCCACGACCTGCTCCGCATCGGGCGGGCCGACCGGGTGCGCGACCGCCTCGACCGCCTGGCCCAGCGGACGGACAGCACGGTCCTCGGCGTCTATGCCGACCACGCCGCCGCCGTGCGGGGCCGGGACCGGGCCGCCCTGGAACACGTGGCCGAGCGGTTCGAGTCGCTGGGGTGCGACCTGGCGGCGGCCGAGGTGTGGTCCGAGGTGGCCCGCTGCGACGGCGCATCGCAGGACCGGAGGGCCGCCGCCGCCGGCCGCCGCGCCACCGCCCTGGCCGCCCGCTGTGAGGGCGCCCGCTCGCCGCTGTTGCCGGAGATGCCCGCCCACGCCCTGTCGGAACGCGAGCTGCAGATCGCCCGCCTGGCGGCCCGGGGCGAGAACCGCCGCGCCATCGCCCAGTCCCTGGTCATCTCCCGGCGAACCGTGGACAGCCACCTGCAGCGCGTCTACCGCAAGCTCGGCGTGACGAGCCGGCAGGCGTTGGCCGAGGCCCTGACGGAGTCCGGGCAGATCTAGGCGGCCGCGCGCCTTACGGTGTAGGGGCGTCGGTCGGCGGACGGCAGGCGCGGGCACGAGCCGTCCGAGAGCCGTCGCCGGGCCCATATGCAGGTCGCACACCGCTTCGACGGGAAGCCACGACCTCACTAACCGTGCCGGCGTTGCGCGTTGCCTACTCATGACGCAAACGCTTGCGCAAACAATTCTGGTCGCAAGGGCCTGCCGGCGGGCAACGGCCGGGATCGCGATCGCCTGGGCGGGCATGCGAGATCCCGGACGGCAGGGCAGGTTCTGGATAGGGACCAGGGGTCACGCTGACGGAGCGTGGCCCCTGGTCGTTTTCCCACGGCTTTCGCCAACGGTGAAACCCCCGGGGAGCGTCGGCCTGCGCCTGCGGTCGCTCGGTCGTCACCGCAAGGAGCCGGCGAGCGGACCGGGGCCTACGCCTCCGTGGCGGGGGACCGGCGGCGCGGGCCGGTCTTGCCGTTGGAGTCGGTCACCCGGGAGCCGCCGCCGCTGGACCGGCGGGCGGCCCTCGGCTTCGGTGGCGTGGGCGTGTGGGCGGCCGCCTCGGGCGTGGTGCCCTCGCCCTCGGCGGCCGGGGCGTCGACCTCCTCGGCGCGCTCGATGCCCGCCGCGGCGGCCAGTGCCGTCATGGCGTCGTCGAGCCCGGCCGCCATCGACGCCAGGTCGGGGACCAGCTCGCGGGCGGCGAGGAACCCGAAGTCCAGGTGGTCGAGGTAGGACAGCACGGTCACGTTGAGGCCGGCCCCTTCGGACACCGGGCCCATCGGGTACGACGCCACGAGCCGGGCGCCGAACAGGTACAGCGGGAACGTCGGCCCGGGCACGTTCGACACGGTCAGGTTGTAGACGGGCCGGTGCCGGTCGGCGAGGTTGAGGCGCGAGTAGACCCGGGCCGCCAGGGCGAACGTGGCGGGCGCCGCGTGCTCGGACCAGTCCTGGAGGAGCTTGGCGCCGACGGCGTTGTGGTCCTCCTTGGCGCCGCGGGTGGCCTCGGCCACGAAACGGATCATCTCGGCGGCGTCGTCGACGTCGGTCCGCAGGCTCACGAACATCGGCGAGACCATGTTCGTGTACTGGCCGCTCTCGTCCTGGCTGCGTACCGAGACCGGGCACATCGCCACCAGCGGCGACGGCGGGAGGCAGTCGTGGTCGAGCAGGTAGCGGCGCAACGACAGGCCCACGAGCGCCAGCACGACGTCGTTGACCTTCACCCCGAACGCGTTCTTGACCGCCTTGACCTCGTCGAGCGAGACCCGGGCGAACGCGACCGACCGGTGCGGCGTGATCGCCGCCGACCACGGGACCCGCGGCGCCGTCAGGGGGACGGCGCCCGCCACGGTCTCGGGGTCGCGGTGCCGGCCGACCAATTGCGACGTCGTCCGGGCCGTCCGCCCGACCAGCGCGGGGAGGCCGAGCGACCGTCGCACCTGCGACATGACGGCGTGGGTGACCATCTCGACGTCGTTGGGGATCCGCTCGGGCTGGGGGGCCTCGCCCGTCGGCCGGCGCTCGGGCTCGGGCGTCAGGTCGAACAGGTTGACGAACAGCTCGGCGCCGGACACGCCGTCGACGGCGGCGTGGTGCATCTTGCCCAGCAGGGCGATGTAGCCGGACTGCAGGCCCTCGATGACGTGGATCTCCCACAGCGGCCGGCGCCGGTCGAGCGGCAGGCCGGTGATGGCGCCGGCCAGGTCGGCCAGCTCGGCGTTGCCGCCGGGCGTGGGCAGGGCGTGCCGGCGGATGTGGAAGTCGAGGTCGACGTCCGGGTCCTCGACCCACAGCGGGTGGTTGAGGCGGAACGGGACCTGGACGGCCCGGCGCCGCGTCGTCGGCATCCCGTGCAGCCGCTCCACGATGAATTCCTTGAGCCGGTCGAAACGGTACGGCTCCGGCATGGTCGACGGATCGACGACCGCCATCATCGCCACGTGCAGGTGCATCGACGACGTCTCGACCGAGAGGAACGCCGAGTCGAGTCCTGACATTCGCTCCATGCTCGGATCCCCCTTGGTGACTGGAAGAGCAAGATTGCCACCGACGGCGCCCAAGCGCTCGCCGTCCGTTCACACCTCGGGAGCGTCTTCCCGTTCGAGCGCCCGTGTACTCGGGATCGTGTCGTCCGGCAGCGTGATGCCCCGCTCCCGTGCCGTTCTCCCCACCGCGTCCGGGAACACGTTCTGTAGCAGGAAGAGATCGCGGGCCATGTTGTAGTCGGGTGCCAGCTCGGTGGCGTACCGCTCGAAGTACATGATCTGCTTCGACACGAGGACCAGCTCGCGGGCGGCGCGGGCCTGGTACTCCTGCTGCAGCTCGAGCTGCTGCGTGAGGATGTCGGCCAGCTTCGACTCACCCAGCGTGAGGTCGAACATGGGGTCGAGGACGAGCGCGAGCCGGGCGGCCACCTCGTCGACCGGCCCGACGTCGGGCCCGAGGATGCCGATCTCCTGCCATGCCCGGACGATCCGCGTGTAGTCACCGTCGATCGCCACCGTGTACAGCGCGTCGCGCATGGCGTCGCGGTGGGGGAGCGGCAGCTCGCCCATGATCCCGAAGTCCAGGTAGGCGGCCCGCCCGTCGTCGAGGACCCAGATGTTGCCGGCGTGCACGTCACCGTGGAACGGGCCGTGCACGAGCGCCGCCTCCATCCACACCTTGAGGCCGCGCCGCAGGACCAGCTCGCCGTCGACGCCCCGCGCCCGGACCTCGGCGAAGCGGTCCATCGGCGTGCCGTACATCCGCTCCATGCAGATGACCCGGGGGCCGCAGTGGTCCCAGTACACCTCGGGGGCGGTGATCCACCGGTTGTCGCCGAAGGCAGCGATGTTGGTGCGGAACTGCGACTGCCGGTGGGCCTCCAGGGCGAAGTTGAGCTCCTCGTTCGTCACCCGGTGGAGGTCCTCGACGATGCCCGGGGCGTTGATCAGGTGGCCCCGCTCGGTGCGGTCGACGAGCTTGGCGAGGCGCAGCATGATCCGCAGGTCGCGGTTCATGCGGGTGCGGATCGCCGGCCGCTGGACCTTGAGCACCGCCGCGCGCCCGTCGGCCAGCACGCAGGCGTGGACCTGGGCGATCGAGGCGGCCGAGAGCGGGACCGGGTCGAAGTGGCGGAACACGTCCTGGGCCGGGGCGCCCAGGTCGGCCTCGACGATGGCCAGGGCCCGCTCGGCGGGGACCGGCGGCACGTCGGACAGGGTCCTCAGGCAGGCGTCCGCCAGCGGCCGGGGGAACATCCCGGGCGACGAGGCGATCAGCTGACCCAGCTTCACGAACGTCGGGCCGAGCGCCATGAAGGCCTCGACCAGCCCGTCCGACGCGGCCGTGGCGAGGGCGCGCCGCACGTCAGGGTCCCGGCGCAGCCGCAGGGCTCGCCGCGGGTGCCCGAGCGCGTACCTCAGCGCCTTCACCAGGAGGAAGATGGCGAGGACGAGGCCGATGCGCGCCCCGCGGGCGAGCTCGGCGGGGCCGAACCACGACAGGCTCGGGGCGTCCACCCGCAGCGCCTCGAGCGGGGGCCCGCCGACGTAGGGCCCGGCGAACGGGACGGCGTCGGCGGCGTCGGCGACGTGCTCGGCGTCGTTGGCACGGCGACGGGCACCGTTGCCACCGGCGTGGGCACGGCCGTGGGGCCTGGTGGCAGCAAAGGCCGAGACGGCGTCTGCGGCGCTCGCCTCGGGGCGTTCCGGCGGCTCGGCGGGCGGCTCCGTGTCGGGTGGCACGACCCGCAGCTTCCCATCCGCGCGTCCGCCTGTCCCTGACCGTCGGGTCAATGTACGCTCCGCCTCGGTCGACACCGATCTTCCGAGGGGGATGACATGCGTGCAGCCGTGCTCCGCAACACCGGCGACGACAAGCTCGAGGTACGTGACGACGTCGAACTGGCGCCGCTCTCCGCCGGCCATGTGAAGGTCGACATCAAGGCCACCGGCGTGTGCCACTCGGACATCTCCGCGATGAACGGCACGATCCCGCAGCCCGCGCCGTTCGTGCCCGGCCACGAGGGTGCGGGCGTGGTGGTCGAGGTCGGCGAGGGCGTCACCGCGGTCTCGCCGGGCGACCACGTGATCGTCGCCTGGAGCCCGCCGTGTGGCCACTGCGCCTTCTGCGTCGACCGGCGCCAGCCCAACCTCTGCTCGAACATCCAGCTGGCCGCGTACGCCTCGCCGGGGTTCGTGTTCGAGGGCTCGCCGGTCCTCGGCATGGCCGGCACCGGCACGTTCGCCGAGTCGGTGATCCTCCCCGAGCAGGCCGCGATCAAGGTCGCCGACGACGTTCCGTTCGAGATCGCCTCGCTGGTCGGCTGTGGCGTCATGACCGGCGTCGGCGCCGCCATCAACACCGCCAAGGTCATCCCCGGCTCGACGGTCGTCGTCTTCGGCTGCGGCGGCGTCGGCATCGCCGCCATCCAGGGCGCCAGGGTGGCGGGTGCCGCCGAGATCGTGGCGGTCGACCTCGTCGACTCCAAGCTCGACGACGCCAAGCGCTTCGGGGCGACCCATGCCGTCAAGCCAGACGACCTGGCCGGAGTCCAGCAGGAGATCACCGGCGCCGACGGGTTCGACTACGCCTTCGAGGCCATCGGCAACCCGACGACGATGCGGGCCGCCTTCGACGCCACCCGCCGGGGCGGCACGACGTGCGTCATCGGCGTCGGCGGCATGGAGCACCAGCTCACGTTCAACGCCTTCGAACTGTTCTTCAGCGAGAAGACGTTCGTGGGCTCGTACTACGGCTCGGCCGACGTCCGCAGCGACTTCAACCGGATCCTGCGGCTGTGGAAGGCCGGGCGCCTCGACCTCGAGGGCATGATCTCCCGCAAGCTCTCGCTCGAGGACGTCAACGACGCCGTCGTCGCCCTCAAGTCCGGCGAGGTCATCCGGCAGGTCATCACGTTCTGACGCACTGATCGACCCACGGCGCCGGGCCCCGCACCTCGCGGGCCCGGCGCCGTCGCGCCAGTCCAGGACCCGGGCGACGATGCGGCGGGGTGGGTGCGGACGAGCTCGCGGGGCCCGGCCTCGCCGCGGACCTGCGACTTCAGCGTCGCTGCAACGTGCGGCTCATTGCTTCTCCTGAGGCTCGTCACGGCAGGATCAGGTGGCTGTCGCCGAACTCGTGCCAGCGGTAGCCGGCCTCGACGGCGGCGGCGTACGAGGCGGCCAGCAGCGGACGCCCGGCCACCGCCTCCAGCAGGGCCAGGTGCGACGACTCGGGCTCGTGCCAGCCCGTGATGAGGCCGTCCACGACGCGGACGCCCCGCTCGGGCGACACGACCAGTTCGGTCCAGCCGGATCCCGGGTGGGCGCGGCCGCCCTCGTCGGCCGTCGTCTCCAGCGCCCGGACGACGGTCGTCCCGGCCGCCACGACCCGCCGGCCGGCGGCCCGGGCCGCATTGACCACGTCCGCCGTCGCCGCCGGGACGGCGTAGCGCTCGGCGAAGGGCGCCTCGCCCGCCTCCTGCGAGGACACGCCCGTGTGCAGCACCACCGGCAGGACCGAGACGCCGGCCGACACCAGGCGGGCGACGAGCCGGTCCGTGAACGGGCGGGCGGCGCTGGGCATCTCCACCGACCCCGGCACTCGCGAGAACACCGTCTGGTAGGCCTCGATCGGCCAGGCGCCGGCCGTGTGGGCGTAGCGGATCGGCTGGCCGTGGGCCGCCAGGTAGTCCCCGAGCGGCTGCGGGAGGGCAAACCGGGCGAGCCACAGCCGCCGGGCGGCCGTGCCGGCGGGGTAGGGGGCGAGCACGGTCGCCGTCGCCCCGGCTGGCAGGCGCAGCACCGGCGGTGCCTCGCCGTCGTAGCGGGTCGACCCCGGGCCCGCCGGCACCCGCGGCTCGACCACCCAGTAGCCACCGGGCTGCTCGGTCGAGAGGTGGAGGCGGAGCGGCGTGCCGTCCGGCGCCCACGCGTCGAGCGCCGCCGGCAGGACCGCCGAGGCGTTGACCACGAGGACGTCGCCCGGCCCGAGTTCGTCGACCAGGTCGTCGAAGCGGCGGTGGCGGACCGCCCCGGTGGACCGCCGGGCGACCAGGAGCCGCACGTCGCTCCGGGCGTCCGAGCCCACCCGCCCGCCGGTGCGGCGCAGCTCGGGCGGGGTGCCGGCCTCGGCGGTGTCCGGCACGACGAACCCGCCCAGCAGGCCGTGCGGGTCGAGCCGCCGCGCCTCCGCCGCCTCGACCACCGCCGGGGCGAGGGGCACGGCGGCCCCACCCGCCGGCGTCTCGGTCATGACCTTCACGAGCGGGCCTCCTGCAGTTCCGCCGCCGGGCCCGACGCGCCGGTCGGGCGGGCGGCCAGCAGGTCGTCGACCCGGTAGCGGCCGGACGGCGGGCGCTCGGCGACCAGGCGGACGATGGCCGGCGCCCGGGTGGACGGGTCGGGCCGGTCGGAGATGTCCTCGCCCGGGAAGGCGTCCTGGTGCATGCGGGTGTTCATGTCGCCCGGGTCCACCCAGAAGACCCGCACGGTCGGCTCCTCGGCGGCGAGGACCCGGCTGAGCTGCTCGAACGCCGCCTTCGACGCCCCGTAGGCACCCCATCCCTCGTAGCCGTCGACGGCGGCGTCGGAGGTCACGTCGACGATCGTCCCTCCGTGGCGCCGCAGGGCCGGCAGGGCGGCCTGGATGAGGCCGAGCGGCGCCACGACGTTCGTCGCCAGGGTCGCCGCCAGGTCCTCGGGCCGGACGGAGGCCAGCGGCGGCAGCGGGCTCGGCCCGAGCGTGCCGGCGTTGTTCACCAACAGGGTGAGGGGCCCGGCGGACTCGGCCGCGTCGACGAGGGCGGCGACGTGGCGGGGGTCGGCGATGTCGCCGGGGATGGCCTCCACGGACCCGGGCCCGGCGGCGGCGATGTGGTCGGTGGCGCGGGCGAGGTCGGCCGCACCCCGGGCGTCGACGACGAGGTTCCACCCGTCGGCGGCGAGGGCACGGGCGAGGGCCGACCCCAGGCCCCGGCTCGCACCGGTGACGATGGCTGTGCGTCGCATCGGCGACTCCTCTCGATGGCTGTGACCAGCAACCTAAGGAGCCGTCGATCGGTCGCCATCGGCCCTGCGACGCGTTCGCGTCGGCCGAAAGTCGCATCCTCCGCGGGGGCGGGTCGGCCCCGGGCCCGAGCCCGTCCGAGCGAACTAGCGAGGGTCGATGCGGGGGTCGACGAGCCCGACCCGCACGGCGTAGAGCGCCGCCTGGGTCCGGTCGTTGACCCGGAGCTTCGAGAGGACGTTCGACACGTGCGTCTTCACGGTCTTCTCGGACACGTACAGCTCGGCTGCGAGGTCGCGGTTGGACAGGCCGTGCCCGAGCCCCACCAGGACCTCCCGCTCGCGGGCCGTGAGTCGCTCGATCGCCGGGTCGGGCGGGGCCGTGGGCGGCGTGTCCGGCGCGGCGGGACCGCCCGCCTCGCCGCCCCTTCCGGCGACCTTGGCCATGACCACGGCGGTGGCCTCGGGCGCCAGCAGCGGCTCGCCCCGGCGGACCGCCCGGATGGCGCCGGCCAGCGTGGCGGGCCCGGCGTCCTTGAGCAGGTACCCGTCGGCGCCGGCCTGGATCGCGGGGATGACCTGGTCGGCCCCGCCGAAGCTGGTGAGCACGAGGATGCCGACCTCGTGGCCGGCCGCCCGGATGCGCCGGATGCCCTCGACCCCGTCCACCCCGGCCATCACGAGGTCCGTGAGGAGGACGTCGGGGTGCTCGGTGGCGACCAGGCGCTCGGCGTCCGCGCCGTCCGACGCCTCGCCGACGACGACGAACCCCTGCGCCTCGAGGAACGACCGCAGTCCCTGGCGGACGACGGGGTGGTCGTCGCATACGACGACCCGGATGGGCGGCTCGCCGTCGGGCGATGGCCCCGGCGATCCCGGCGATCCCGGCGCGGCGGGCGGGGTCGGGCTCATCGGGGGGCCCGCAGCTCGACGACCGTGCCGGCGCCGGGCGTCGAGTCGATCGTCAGCGTCCCGCCGATGGCCTCGGCGCGCTCGTGCATGGACGTGAGCCCGAGCCGCCGCGCCCGGTGCCGCCGGGCCTGCGGGTCGAAGCCGACCCCGTCGTCGGCCACGCGCACCACCAGCTCGCCGCCGTCGGGGCCGGCGGGCTCCGTGAGCGTGACCGTGACCCGGCTCGGCTCGGCGTGGCGCAGGGCGTTGGCCACCGCCTCCTGGACGACCCGGAGGACCTGGTGCTCGGCGTCGGCGTCCAACCCGGGCTCGCAGGCGGCCTCCAACGACACGGCAATCCCGTGGGCCCGCCCGGCGACGGCCAGGTGGCTGCGGAGGGCGACGACGAGGCCGTCCCGCTCCAGGTCGGCGGGGCGGAGGCCCTCGACGACCTCGCGCAGCTCGGCGGAGATGCGCCGGGCCAGCGCCCGGACGGTATCCAGCTCGCCGGCGGCCCGGGCGGGGTCGACCGGCAGGAGCTGGCCCGCCGCCTCGGCCGCCAGCTGCAGGCCGAAGAGGGACTGGCTCATGGCGTCGTGCAGCTCACGGGCCAGGCGGGCCCGCTCCCCGGCCAGGGCGAGCTCGCGCGAGTCCTCGAACAGGCGGGCGTGGTCCACGGCGATCGCGGCGTACGAGGCGAGCAGCGCCATGGCGGACACGTCGGCGTCGGTGAACGTCGCCGGCGCCGCAGCGCCGGCGGGCTCCTTGTCGGCCAGGTAGAACGCCCCGACGATGTCGCCCTTCGAGACGATCGGTACGCCGAGGAACGATCCCATGCGGGGGTGCGCCGGCGGCCACCAGCCGAACCGGGGGTCGGCGGTGACGTCGTCGGTGCGGTAGGGCTCGGGCGAGGTGAGCATGTGGGCGAGCAGGCCGTGGGTGCGGGGGAGCGGGCCGATCCGCTCGATCAGCTCGTCGCTCATGCCGACCGTGACGAACCTGGCGAACTGGTCACCCTCGGGCTCGGGGAGGCCGATGGCGGCGTAGCGGGCGCCGACGAGGTCGCGGGCGCTGGCCGCCAGCTGGTGGAGGACCCGGTCGAGCGAGGCCTCGGTGGCCACCGACCGGACGGCGGCGCCCAGCGCGGCGAGTACCGCCCCGGCGGCGTCGGACGGCGCTACGCCGGTAGGGTCCCCGGTGCCTTGGTTCGTGGTCGCATGACTGGCCTCACTCACCAGCGGCGACGCTATCGCCGGGCGCCGTGCGAGCGGCCTCCCGCACGCACACGACGGAAAGCCTGGCTAAGGGTCGACGTGGGACGCGGTTTGACCACTCTTTGGTCCACTCGGTCAGCCTCCCACCACTCACGGCGGCAGACCGTCGACGAACTCGTTACCTCGGGTGGCAGGGCGACGTCGGAAGGGCGCAGGGGGGCGGTTGGGTCTGACATAGTTGGGGCCCATGGCCACAACTACGTCATCGTCGACGTCCGAGGGCGGGACGCCGGACTTCACGATCGTCCTGCGCGGGTACGAGCGCACCCAGGTCGACATGTTCATCGAGCGGCTCCAGGCCCGCATCGACGAGCTCTCGGAGACGACCTCGCGCGCGAAGAACGGCACGAGCGACGCGCGCGAGCGCATCGCCGAGCTCGAGCGGACGGTCAACGAACAGGCCAAGCAGCTCGAGCAGCGTGCGCAACCCACCCTCTCCGGGCTCGGCACACGGGTCGAGCAGCTCCTCCGCCTCGCGGAGGAGCAGGCGAACGAGCACCGGGAAGAGGCGAAGCGCGAGGCCGAGAAGCTCGTGGCCGCCGCCCACCTGGAGTCGAAGGAGGTGGTCGAGAAGGCCCGCGCCGTCGCCTCCGCCGTCAAGACCGCGGCCGAGCGCGAGGCCAAGGCCACGCGTGACTCGGCCGAGCGCGAGGCCAACGAACTCCGCAGCTCGACCAAGCGCGAGGTCGACATCCTGCGCTCCGAGGCCGAGCGCGAGACGAGCCAGCTGCGCACGGTCACCGACCACGAGGTCGCCGAGCACCGGGCGACCGCCGAGCGCGACATCGCCACCCACCGGGCCACGGCCGAGCGCGAGATCATCGAGATGCGCAACGTCGCCGCCCGCGAGGCGGAAGAGAAGCGGGCCGCCGCCTCCAAGCTCCTCACCAAGGCCAAGGAGAAGCGCGAGGCCGAGCTGCAGGCCCTCGAGCTCGAGCTGGCCGAGCGCCGCGAGCGCTCCGAGCGCGGAGAGAGCGACCGCCACGACGCCGCCGTCGCCGCCACGCAGAAGCTGGTCGCCGACGGCGAGCAGCGCGCCAAGTCCGCCGACCTGCGCGCCAAGGAGGCCGAGGCTCGCGCCGAGCAGCGCCGGGCCGAGAGCGAGGCCGAGTCGGCCGAGATCATCGCCAAGGCCAAGGCCTTCGCGGAGCGCACGGTCGCCGACGCCAACGCCGAGGCCGAGCAGCTCATCTTCGACGCCAAGACACACGCCCAGGTCACCAAGCAGACAGCCGAGCGCGAGGTCTCCGACCTCACCCGCCAGCGCGACGCCGTGACCAACCAGCTGTCCCAGCTGCGCGAGATGCTCTCGGGCCTCGCCGGTGTCGGGGCGCTGGCGGGGACGGCCGAGCCGGCCAAGGCCGAGGGCGGCTCCTCCACCGAAGGCGACAAGGATTCCAAGCTCGGCGTTGCCGGCTGACGGCGGGTCACCCCGCCGCACCGGTCACCACCTGGCCATCGACCGGCCCGTGGCCTGAAGGCCGCGGGTCGCGTCGTACGCCGGCGCACCTCCGGACGCTCCCGCGGCGTCCACCAATTCTCGGCGCCTGAACCACAAGTCGGGGGCAGGCGAAGAGACGGATCGGTCAGGCGACGTTACCCGGCGGGCGCGAGGCGGATCCTCGCGCCCACGGCCATGTCGGGGACGTCACTGGCCGGCCGACATCCCACGAACTCCCGCACGTGCGCACCGGGGGACCGACGGATCGGTCCCGGTGCGCACGTCGGCGTTGCCGGCCGGCTCAGTCCTGGAAGGATTCGGGAGGCGGGCAGGTGCAGACCAGGTTGCGGTCGCCGTAGCCGCCGTCGATGCGGCCGACCGGCGGCCAGTACTTGTCCCTGCGGAGCGACGGGACCGGGTATGCGCCCAGCTCACGGGGGTACGGGCGGTCCCAGTCGCCGACCAGCAGATCCTCGGCGGTGTGGGGGGCGCGACGCAGCGGGCTGTCGGCCACCGCCCACTCGCCGCTCGCCACCCGGTCGACCTCGCCCTTGATGGCGATCATGGCGTCGCAGAACCGGTCGATCTCGGCGAGCGACTCGGACTCGGTCGGCTCGATCATCAGCGTCCCCGGAACGGGGAAGCTCATGGTCGGGGCGTGGAAGCCGTAGTCGACGAGCCGCTTGGCGACGTCGTCCACCGACACGCCGGTGTCGCGCGTGATGCCCCGGACGTCGACGATGCACTCGTGGGCCACCCGCCCGTGCTCGCCGGTGTACAGGACGGGGAAGTGGTCGCCGAGCCGGTGAGCCATGTAGTTGGCCGACAGGATCGCCACGGCCGTCGCCCGGCGCAGCCCGTGCGGGCCCATGAGCTTCGTGTACGCCCAGCTGATCGGCAGGATGCCGGCCGAGCCCCACGGCGCCGAGGAGACGGGGCCGGGCCCGGTCTCCGGCCCGGCCTCCGGGGCGAGAGGGTGGTTGGGCAGGAACGGCGCCAGGTGGGCCCGGGACGCCACCGGCCCGACGCCGGGACCACCGCCGCCGTGCGGGATGCAGAACGTCTTGTGCAGGTTGAGGTGGCTGACGTCGCCGCCGAACCAGCCCGGCCTGGCCACGCCGACCAGGGCGTTGAGGTTGGCGCCGTCGACGTAGACCTGGCCGCCGTGCTCGTGGACGAGGTCGCAGACCTCGACGATCGCCGACTCGAACACGCCGTGCGTCGACGGGTAGGTGACCATCAGCGCCGCCAGGCGCTCACCGTGCTCGATGGCCTTGGCGCGGAAGTCCTCCAGGTCGACGTTGCCGGCGTCGTCGCACGCCACGACGACGACCCGCATGCCCGCCATGACGGCGGAGGCGGCGTTCGTCCCGTGGGCGGAGGCGGGGATGAGGCAGACGTCACGGCCGAGGTCGTCCCGGCTGCGGTGCTACTCGCGGATGGCGAGCAGCCCGGCCAGCTCGCCCTGCGACCCGGCGTTGGGCTGGAGCGACACGGCGTCGTACCCGGTCACCTCGCACAGCGACCGCTCGAGGTCAGCGATGAGCTCGCGGTAACCGACGGCCTGCTCGGCCGGCGCGAACGGGTGGACCTGGGCGAACTCGGGCCACGTCACCGGCTCCATCTCGGTGGTGCCGTTGAGCTTCATCGTGCACGAGCCGAGCGGGATCATCGCCCGGTCGAGGGCGACGTCCCGGTCCGCCAGCTTGCGCAGGTAGCGCAGCATCTCGGTCTCGGACCGGTGGTCGTGGAACACGGGGTGGGTGAGGAACGCGCTGCTCCGGTGCTCGCCCGGCGGCAGGCCGACGGCCCGGGGCGACGGGTCCTCGCCGGCCTCCTCGCCCGTGCCCCCGCCGGACGGCCAGCCGCCGTCCAGGTCGATCTCGACGCCGAACACGTTCGCGACCCGGCCGAGCACCGCCGGCGTCGTCGTCTCGTCGAACGAGATACCGAGCGTGTCGCCGTCCACCCGGCGCAGGTTGATGCCGGCCAGGTGCGCCCGCTCGACCAGCTCGGCGGCCTGGCCCGGCGCGCGCACGGTGAGCGTGTCGAACCACGTGTGGGACGCCAGTTCGTACCCGCCCGCCAGCAGGCCGACGGCCATGACGCTGGCGGCGGCGTGGGCCCGCCGGGCGATCGCGGTGAGGCCCTCGGGCCCGTGGTAGACGGCGTACATCGACGCCATGACCGCCAGCAGCACCTGGGCGGTGCAGATGTTGGAGGTCGCCTTCTCCCGCCGGATGTGCTGCTCGCGTGTCTGGAGGGCCAGCCGGTTGGCGGGCCGGCCGGCGGCGTCGATCGACACGCCGACGAGGCGTCCCGGCAGCGACCGGCGGTAGGCGTCGCGGGTGGCGAGGAACCCGGCGTGGGGGCCGCCGTAGGCCATCGGCACGCCGAAGCGCTGGGCGGAACCGACGGCGGCGTCGGCGCCCAACTCGCCGGGCGGGGTGAGCAGCGTGCAGGCCAGCAGGTCGGTGGCGACGACGGCGAGGCCGCCGGTCCCGTGGACGTCCTCGATCACCGGCCGCAGGTCTCGGATCACGCCGGAGGTGCCCGGGTGCTGGAGCAGGACGCCGAACGTGTCCTCCGGGACCAGGTCGGTGGACGGGTCGCCCACCACCACGTCGATGCCGGCGAGCGGCTCGGCCCGGGTCAGGACCACGGCGATCGTCTGGGGGTGGCACTCGGCGTCGACGAAGAACACCGTGCCCTTGTGCTCGGACGACCGGCGCACGAGCGTCATCGCCTCGGCCGCCGCCGTGCTCTCGTCGAGCATCGAGGCGTTGGCGATGTCCAGGCCCGTGAGGTCGGTGACCATCGTCTGGAAGTTGAGGAGGGCCTCGAGCCGCCCCTGGCTGATCTCCGGCTGGTACGGCGTGTAGGCCGTGTACCAGGCCGGGTTCTCCATGACGTTCCGCAGGATGACGCCCGGCATGTACGTCCCGTAGTAGCCCTGGCCGATCAGGGAGGTGGCGACCGTGTTCCGGCTCGCCAGCTCGCGCAGGCGCTCGAGGACCGCCGGCTCGCTGGCGGCCGCGTCGAGGTCGAGCGGCTTGTCGTGCCGGATCGAGGCCGGGACCGCCTGGTCGATCAGCTCGTCGAGCGACCCGACCCCGAGCGCCTCCAGCATGCTGACGACGTCGGCCTCGGACGGCCCGATGTGGCGATCGGCGAACAGCTCGACGGGGGCGTCGGGAAGGGTCACGGGGAACTCCCAGGGGGTTGGCGTCGGATTCCTCGACGAGCGCCGCCGGTTTCCCAGCTGGCGACGCCCGAGGTAACGCGCCCCCTCTGTCGCCACGGACGTGCCTCCAGAGTTGCCTCGCCCTCGCGGTCCCTTGTGCCTGAGAGGTTCCGGGGTGGTTGCCCCTTCGGCGCCCGGTTGCCCGGGACTCTCCCGCGGGGGGTCATCAGCGTCGCTCACGTTACCGGCCGTCCCGGGCCCGTTCGAGCCTTGCGACATCCGTCACGCAGCCGAACCGGCGGAGACGGCCGCCCCGCGGAGCGCCGTCCGCGTTCAGCCCCGGCCGGAGAGCGCTACTCGTCGCCGCCGGTCGGCTGGAGGCGCTTCAGCCGCCAGGTCGCCACGGCCAGCGTCACGACGAGGATCAGGAGCAGCCGCACCACGGCGCCCCAGCCGTCCGGCATGCCGCTGCGCAGCATGCGCCGGCCACCGGCGTCCTCGGCCAGGCCGGCGTAGGCCTGCTGGGTCTCCCACAGCGGCGACAGCTGCGCGACGCCCGACAACACGCCGCCGAGCAGCCGCTCGCCGAGGAACACGACCGCCAGCGACCACACGGCGGCCCGCCGGGCAAGCACGCCGATCATCACGAACAGGGCGATGTAGGCGGCGGACCCGACCGCCCCGGCGACGACGATGGCGCCGACCCCGTCGGGGACGCCGGCCACCACGGTCGCCAGGGCCAGCGCCGGCACCAGCGTGACCAGTGCGACGAGCCAGCCGCCGAGCCAGCGCCCCAGCACGATCGTGCGGAACGGGACCGGCGACAGCCAGGTGAGCGGGAACGTCCCCGCCCGCATGTCGGCGCCGAGCACGGCGTCGCCGATGACCAGGCAGGTCAGCGGGACGATGAGGCCGAACAGGCCCTGCTCCGCCACGGCGGCGAAGGCCCGCTCCGGCCGCACGTCCGGCAGGGTCGCCAGCAGCCCGAACAGCACCGCGCCGAGGCACGGCAGCAGCACGCCCCACCAGCGCTTGGCCGGCAGGCACGCCCGCAGCGTGTAGTCGAGGACGGCGGCGAACGGCGACAGCAGAGCCTTGCCGCCCGGCGGGGGGGCCGTGACGACCCGGCCGGGGGAGGGCGGCAGCGGGCCGGGAGGGGGTCCCGGCGGGGGGCCGGGTGGGGCCGGGACGCTCATCGCAGCAGCTCCCGGAACACGCTCTCGAGGGAGTCGTCGAGGGGGCGGACCTCGTGCAGCCGGGCGCCGGCCTCGCGGGCGACGGCGGGCAGCACCGCGGCCAGCTCGCCGGCGCGCTCGGAGGACACGACGACGGTGGTCCCGTCGACGGTGACGCCCCGCACGACGTCGAGCCGCACCAGCCCGGTGGCGAGCTCCCGGGGCGACGGCGTGCGGACGAGCACCGACCGGGGCCGGTCCGCCAGGGAGTCGCGGATGGCGCGGTGGGTGCCGGCGGCGGCGAGCCGTCCCCGGACCACCACGACCTGCCGGGCGGCCAGCCGCTCGACCTCGTGGAGGACGTGCGAGCTGACGACCACGGTCCGTCCCTGGTGGCCGAGCGCCTGGAACAGCTCGATCAACGCCACCCGCTGGACGGGGTCGGCGCCGTTGAGCGGCTCGTCCAGCACGAGGACCTGTGGGTTCGTGACCAGGGCCGCCGCCACCTTGGCGCGCTGGCGCATGCCCTTGGAGAATCCGCCCACCTTGCGGTCGGCCACGTCGAGCAGGCCCACCGTGGCGAGGCAGCGGTCGGGCAGGGACGGATCGGACACCCGGTGCAGCGCCGCCGTGTAGCGGACCAGCCGGCGGGCGGTGAGGGCCGGCGGGACGGCGTCGTCCTCGGGGACCAGGGCGATCCGGGCCTGGACCGCCCGATCGGTGTGCGGGTCGGCGCCCAGCACCCGCACGGCGCCCTCGTTCGGCTTGAGCAGCCCACACAGCGCCCGCATGAGGGTGGTCTTGCCGGCGCCGTTCGGTCCCAGCAGGCCGGTGACGCCGGGCCCGAACGAGCACGACACCTCGGTCAGCGCCACCTTGTGCCCGAACCACACCGACACGCCCCGCACCTCGACCGTCGGGTCGGGGACGAAGGCGGGGTCGAGCGGTTGGCCGGGCACGCCGGTGCCCTGCACGCCTGGCGGGGCGGACGGCCCGGGCGGCCTCGCCGGCGGCGCCACCGCCCGGGGGCCAGGAGCCGGGGGCGCGGGGGCCGGGGGAGCGGGGCCCGGGGGAGCGGCGGTCGGGGGCGCAGGACGCGGGTCCGGCGGCGGTGGCGGCGGAGCCGGGACCGCCGTCACAGGTCGACCTCGCGGTAGCGGGCGAACGCCACGGCCAGCGACCCGAGCAAGACCACGAGGTAGCCCGTGATCGTGAGGATGCCGCCGCCGGCGATGCCCTGCATCCCCGTGTCCTCGGTGACGTGGCCCAGGAAGATGAGGTCGCGCACCCCGAGCGGCAGCGCCAGGAGGTTCACGACCGCCATGACCGACGCCTCGTCGTCGGACGCCTCGATGAACGCCCCCGCCACGCCGGACGAGACGAGGATCGTGCCGATGAGGGCGACGCCGCCGACGATCCGCCGGTCGGTCAGCGACGCCAGCGCGACCCCCAGCGCGGCGTAGTAGGCGGCGAGGACCGCCACCGCCGCCGGCACCTTCCAGATGACGTCGGCGTTGTCGGTGAAGTAGTCGAGGGCCCCGTCGCTGACCAGCATCTGGCCCACGAAAAGCACCACCTGCGGCAGGAAGCCGAACCCGAACACGATGGCGAAGATCGCCCCGAGCTTGGCCCACACGTAGTCGGCCCCGGTGAGGGGACGGGAGAACATGAGCGGCAGGACCCGGTGCCGGCGGTCGGGGCAGATGGCGTCCGGGGCGCTCAGCGCGACGAACACCAGCAGGGCCGTCGACACGCCCACGTACTCGCGGTAGGTCGTGAAGTTGAAGTCGGCGAACTCGATCGGGTCGTCGCGGATGGCGTACGCCACGCCCACCTCGATGATCGCGGGCACCGACGCTATGGCGAGGAGCGACCAGGGGAAGACCTTCTGGCGCCAGGACCGGCGCAACCCGAGCGCCCGGCGCACCGAGAGGCGCCACACGGCCAGCGCCGCCTCGCGCCGCCCACCCCGGGGCCCGACGTAGGGCCGGTAGCCGCGGTCGTAGACGGCGCCCAGCGCCCCGGGGACGGCCGTCCCGCCGGCGGGCGGGCCTACGAGCGGCCCGGTGCTCACTGCGGCCCCCGGTGGACGAACAGGTCGTCGAGCGACCGGTGCCGCGTCGACAGCGAGTAGAGGCGCAGGCCGAGTTCGGCGACCGTGTCGCGGACCAGGTCGAACGTGTCGTCCCGGCGGCTCGTGTCGATGTCGAGCGTCTGCTCGTCGACCAGGGCGGCGTTGACGCCCCGCTGACCGATGGCGGCGCCGAGCGCCCGGGCCGCCCCATCGCGCCCGTCCCCGTCCGCCGGGCCGCCGCCCACCTCGACCCGCATCACCCCGGTCCGCTGGGTGAGCTGGTCGATGGGCCCCGCCAGCACGAGGTGGCCCCGGTCGATCATCACGACGTGCTCGCACACCCGCTGCACGTCGTCGAGCAGGTGCGTGGCCATCAGCACCGAGATCCCGAAGCCGGACAGGCGGCCGACCAGCCCGAGCATCTCCTCACGACCGACCGGGTCGAGGCCGGCGGTCGGCTCGTCGAGGAGGACCAGCTCGGGGTCGGCCACGAGGGCGGTGGCGAGCTTGGTCCGCTGGCGCATCCCGGTCGAGAACCCGCCGACGGGACGGAACCGGGCCTCGTCGAGCCCGACCAGGTCGAGCATGTCGGACGCCCGCTGGCGGGCCGCCCGGGCCGGGAGCCCGGCGATCTCGCCGAACGTCGCCACCAGGTCGGCGGCGGACTGGTCGAGCGGCAGGCAGTCGTGTTCGGGCATGTACCCCACGCGGCTGCGGACCCCGACCGGGTCGTCGGCCACCGAGCGCCCGGCGACCTCGACCCACCCCGCCGTCGGGGCGACCAGGCCGAGGAGCAGCCGGAACATCGTGGTCTTGCCGGCGCCGTTGGCCCCGACCAGCCCGACCGACCCCTTGGGGACCGCCACGTCGAGTCCCGCCAGGGCGGTCACGCCGTTGGGGTACCGCATCGTGAGGCCGCCGACCCGCACGACCGGCGGGGCGACGGGAGGCGCGGGCAGCATCTGCGGGGAGTCTGGCACGCCGGCGCGGCTAGCCAGCGTCGGTTCGCCGCCCGCGGCGACGCCCGTCCCGGCCGGTGGCTCCCACGGTCTCAGGCCGTGACCTCCGACCCGTCGCCGGACCAGAGCGTGTGGAAGGCGCCGTCCTTGTCGATGCGGCGGTAGGTGTGGGCGCCGAACAGGTCCCGCAGGCCCTGGACCAGGGCCGCCGGCAGCCGGTGGCGCCGCAGCCCGTCGTAGTAGGCGAGCGCCGAGGAGAAACCCGGCGCCGGGATGCCCAGCGTGGCGGCGGTGGCGACGACGCGGCGCCACGAGTCCTGCCCGGTGGTGAGCGCCTCGCGGAAGTAGTCGTCCAGCAGCAGCGACGGCAGGTCGGGCTCGGCGTCGTAGGCCTGGCGGATCCGGTCGAGGAAGCGGGCCCGGATGATGCACCCGCCCCGCCAGATCGTGGCCATGGCCCCGCGGTCCACGTCCCAGCCGTAGGCCTCGCTCCCCGCCGTGATCTGGTCGAAGCCCTGGGCGTACGCCACGACCTTGGAGGCGTAGAGCGCCCGGCGCACGTCCTCGACGAAGCGCTCGGACTCGGGGCCGGATAGGCGCCGCCCGGAGCCGTTCCCGCCCGGCACACGGGCGCCGCCGCCTGCCGTGCGCACGTCGCCACCGATCCCCGGAGGCCCGGGCAGGATGCGGGCGGCGGCCCGCTGGGCGCCGTGGCCGGACAGCGACCGGGCGAATACCGCCTCGGCGATGCCCGTGACCGGGACGCCCAGCTCGAGCGCGGACTGCACGGTCCACCGGCCGGTGCCCTTCTGCTCGGCCTCGTCGACCACGACGTCGACGAAGGGCCGGCCGGTGGTGGTGTCGACGTGGCCCAGCACGTCCGCGGTGATCTCGATGAGGAAGGACTCGAGGTCGCCCGCATTCCAGCTGCGGAACACCTCGGCGATCTCGTCGGGGGAGAGGTCGAGGCCGGACCGGAGCAGGTCGTACGCCTCGGCGATGAGCTGCATGTCGGCGTACTCGATGCCGTTGTGCACCATCTTCACGAAGTGACCCGCGCCGTCGGGCCCGACGTGGGTGCAGCAGGGCGTACCGTCGACCTGGGCGGCGATGGCCTCGAAGAGCGGCCCGAGCGTGGCGTACGACTCCTCGGACCCGCCCGGCATGATGCTCGGCCCGTTGAGCGCCCCCTCCTCGCCGCCGGACACCCCGGCGCCGACGAAGTGCAGCCCGTGCCAGCGGAGGTCGGCCTCGCGGCGGCGGGTGTCCTCGAAGTGGGCGTTGCCGCCATCGATGACCACGTCGTCGACGTCGAGCAGCGGGACCAGCTCGCTGATCACCGCGTCGGTCGCCTCGCCCGCCTTCACCATGATCAGCACCTTGCGGGGGCGGGCGATGGCGGCGACGAACTGCTCGACCGACTCGGTAGGTACGAACGTGCCCTCGTCGCCGAACTGCTCGACCAGCGCCTGGGTCCGGGACGGCGTGCGGTTGTGCAGCGCCACCGTGAACCCGTGGCGGGCCAGGTTCCGGGCGAGGTTGCGCCCCATGACGGCGAGGCCGGTGACCCCGATGTCGGCCGAAGGGGTGGTCATGACCTGGTCCTCTCGAAGCACTGCCTGCCGCCCGCTGCGCCGCAACCTACCGCCCCCGGTCACGACCGCCGACCCCGACTCGTCGTCGTGACAGCGGCGTGCCGGGGCCCGAGAAACGGCTGGGCGCACCGTGCGCGAGTCCCGGGCCACCGCCGTCGGCCGGGACCGCCCGCGTCGAGTGGCCCCGAGGTCGTGGTCCGGGGATGCGCGGCCGGCGGTCGGCGGCGTGGCATCCTCTCCCCGTGGCAATTCGTCAAGTGACGGAATCAGGCGAGAAGCGGAGGTGCCGGTGGTGCGGCCGTGTGTTGCCGCCGCGGGCGGGTCGGGGCCGTCCCCGGGAGTTCTGCCGGCCCGGCTGCCGTCAGATGGACTACCTGGCCCGCCGCCGGTCGACGGACGCCGGCTTCGGCGACGACCGGGTGATCCTGACCCGCCGGGAACTCGAAGAGCTCCACGACAGGCTCTACACGCTGGAGGCCGCCGTCGAGGACACCGAGGCCGACCTGCAGTCGGCCCGGACGATGGCCGACCTCCGGGCCGCCGCCGAGCACCTGCTGAGCGCCGCCCGCCCGCTGACCAGGACGCACCTCCTCACGGACCGCTGACGGCCCGCTCCGGGACTCGTCCTTTTACTTGACAGAACGAGGATTCTGGGCGCTTTGAGAGCGGGCACGGCCCCTCACCTGATGGTCAGGCGTCATCGGCCGGAGGAGCATCTCCTGGGCCATGGACGCGACGATCATCCCCTGCGGGTTCCGGATCACGCCGCGCAGGGTCCCGCGGCCTCCGGCGTTGACGAGGCTTTGCACGTCCTGGAGGAGCCAGTCGTCGGCGCGGGCGGGCCGGTGGAACCAGGCGGCGTGGTCGAGACTGATCATGCCGGTGGTGTCGCCCTCGAGGTGGAGGGGTCGCCCACCGAGGCCGGTCCAGTCGGTTGCATAGCCGAGCAGCGCCGTGTGCAGGTGCGGGTCGTCGTCGAGCGTTCGAGGTAGGCGGAACCAGTGGCGATGAGTCGCCTCGCGGGTGCCATCGGGTCGCAAGCGAGTGGGACCGAGCCAACGCTCGTCCCACGGCCCGACCTCGTCGGTGGTGTCATCGGGTTCGGGGAGGTCGCCGGGCAGGGGGACGTCGGTGGGGATCCCGGAGAGGTCGTACACATAGCCGTCGGTGTCAGTGGTGAACGAACAGGTCATCGTGATGACCGGGTTGGCGTGCTGCGACGCGGTGACGCGGTGCAGGTTGAACGTGCGTCCCGCCTTCACGACCTCGCTGCTGAAGACGATCTCTTGTCCGCCCAGCACGGGCCGGAGGAAGTGGGCGTGCAGCGAGTGGAGCCGGCTTCCCACCGGGGCGTCACCGCATGCGGCGCTGATCGTGAGGGCCAGCCCGACTCCCCCGAACACCACGGGCCCATACCCGTCGGGTGTCCGACCGACCCACGTGTCTCCTCGCCGTTCGTGGCGCAGCAGATCGAGGAACTCGTCGATCGCACCCTGCTGCTGATCGATCCGATCCATAGCGTCAACGCCCGCGGAACTCTGGCCTGCGCTTCTCGATGATCGCCTGCACAGCCTCCTGCCCGTCCTCGCTGCCAAGACCTGCCAGCGCGTTGCGGATCTCATCGGTCATGCGCGCGTCGACGTCGGTGATCAATGGCGTTCTGGCGACCAGGCGCTTCGTGCGCCGCACCCCGAGCGGCGCCTGGGCGGCGACGGCTTGGCAGAACTCCAAGAGCCGTTCATCGAGCTGATCGGCGGGGACGACCTCCGAGACGAGGCCGCGGCCCGGGCGATCGAGCCGCACCACCCGCACGTGCCCGACAGTCTCGGCGGTCAGATCCGACATCAGGTCAGGCTGCCACGCCTCCCCGGGCCTGCGCCGCCGGATTCACGCGCCGTAGCTGCGGACGCCGAAGATGTTCGAGTTGCCCGACCGCCCCCGCCGCCGGACGTTCAGCCGGCGGTGAAAGATCATGCCCGGGTTGTCCGCACCCGCGAGACGAAGTCGCGGACCGTGTCGTCGAGCAGGTAGCGCGGCTTCCAACCCCAGTCCGCACCGGCCGCGGCGCCGGACAGGACCTGCGGCCAGCTCTCCACGATCGCGGTGGTCTCCGGATCGGGGTCGAAGCCGACGCGGGCGCCCGGGACCTGGGTGCGCACGGCGGCGGCGATCTCGTCGGCCGTCGGCGAGAACCCACCGATCCCGTACGTGCGGCGCGAGAGCTGCGACGCCGGCGCCGCCGCGAGGTCGACGAGCGAACGGACCGCGTCGTCGATGTAGAGCAGCGGCATCACCGTCCCGGGAGGCACGGGCACCGCATACGGCCGCCCCCACGCCGGCTCCTCGATCATCGCCGACGAGTAGGCCGACGCCCCTCCCCCGCCCCGCCCGGGACCGATGATCGACGGATAGCGGCCGGTCCGGAAGTCGACGCCGAACCGCCGCGCGTAGTACTCGCCGAGCAGCTCGCCCGTGACCTTGGTGATGCCGTACATGGTGACCGGCCGCTGGGCGACATCCTCGTCGACGACCTCGGCGACCCCGGGCCCGTAGCTGGCGATGCTGGACAGGAACACGACCTTCGGCACGTCGAAGAGCACCGCCGCCTCGAGGACGTTGAACGCCCCCGCGGTGTTGGCCTGGTACGCCGCCAGGGGCACGTTCTCGGCCGCCGCCGACAGCAACGCCGCCGTGTGGAAGACGACCTCCGGGCGCGCCTGCTTCACCAACCGCATCGTCTCGGCCCACGACGACAGGTCGGCGCGGGCGACCGTGGCCTCGAATTCCGGTGGGGGCCCGTCGGTCCGCACGTCGGCGAGCGTCACGGTCGCGCCCTGCGCCGCGAGCTCTGCGCTGAGCGCCTGCCCGACGAACCCGGTGCCACCGGTCACGAGCGCTCTCATCGCGCGGCAACTTCCTCGTCGATGGCCTGCGTGTCGCTCCGCACGCCAAGGTAGGCGGCCTGCACGGCCGGGTCGGTCAGCAGCTCGCGGGCACCGCCGTCGAGCACGGTGCGGCCGCGCTCGAGGACGTAGCCGCGGTCGGCCACGCCGAGCGCCGTGCCGACCATCTGCTCGACGACGAGCACCGTCAGCCCATCGTCGCGGAGCTGGGCGACCACCTCGAAGATGCGCTCGACGATCAGCGGCGCGAGGCCCACCGAGGGCTCGTCGAGCATGAGCAGCCGCGGCGCCGTCATCAGCGCCCGGGCGATCGCCAGCATCTGCTGCTCGCCGCCCGACAGCGTCCCCGCAGGCTGGCGTCGGCGGTCGGCGAGGACAGGGAACACCGTGTAGCAGTGGTCGAGCCGCTCGCCCACGAACGTCTTGTCCCGCCGGCGGCTGAACGCGCCCAGGAGCAGGTTGTCCCCCACGGAATGCTCGGGCCAGACCTGGCGCCGCTCGGGCACGAGAACCATCCCCCGGCGCATCAACCGGGCGGCGGGCATGCCCGACACGTCGTGACCGTCGAAGACGACCCGCCCCCGCCGCCGGGTGCCGCTGCCCCGGTGGAGGCCGGCGAGCGTGTTGAGCGTGGTGGTCTTGCCGGCGCCGTTGCTGCCGACGAGGGCGACGACCTCGCCCTCGTCGACGTGCAGCGTCACGTCGTGGACCACTCGCGCACCGCCGTAGCCCGTGGCCAGGCCCTCAACCGTGAGCATCGATGATCTCCTTCGTCTGGTGCTCCGCGGCGCCGCGCTCCGGGCGCGGTGTGGGGCTCGCGGCGGTGCCCAGGTAGGCCTCGACCACGGCCGCGTCGCTCTGCACCTCTGCCGGGGTCCCCTCGGCGAGCACGCGGCCGTAGTCGAGAACGGTGACCCGATCGGACAACCGCATCACCAGGTCCATGTGGTGCTCGATGAACAGCACCGTCATGCCCGCGTCGCGCAGCCGGGAGACGAGCGCACCCAGCGCGTCGATCTCGGTGTGGTTGAGCCCGGCGGCCGGCTCGTCGAGCAGCAACAGGCGGGGCCGGGAGGCGACGGCGCGCGCGATCTCGAGCAGCCGCTGGTGCCCCTGCGGCAGGTCGCCGGCCCTCGTGCCGGCGTCGCCGGCCAGGCCCACGAAGGCGAGCAGCGCGAGCGCCTCGTCCCGCAGGGCCTGCTCCTCGCGGTAGACGGCCGGCGTGCGGGCCAGCGCCTGCGGGACCGAGGCGCCCGCCCGCAGGTGGAGCCCGATCAGCACGTTGTCGAGGGCGGTCAAGTCGGCGAACAGCGCCAGGTTCTGGAACGTGCGGGCGACACCCTCCCGGGCGATCTCGTGGGTCGGCCGGCCGGCGAGAGGCGCACCCGCCAGCAGGACGTCCCCGGTGGTCGGGCGCTCCACCCCGGAGATCAGGTTGAGGAGCGTCGTCTTGCCGGCGCCGTTGGGCCCGACGATGGCGTGGATCCGACCCCGCTCGACGGCGAAGCTCACGTCGTCCACCGCCCGGAGGCCGGCGAAGCTCTTGCTCAGGTGCCGCGCCTCGAGGAGGGGGCCGTCACCCGCGGGGGTCGGGCGAGCCGCATCGGGCCCGAGGTCGGGATCCCATGGTTCGACCGCCGCGACGGCGGTGCTCGGCGCTCGCCCGAACCGCCGGAGGCGGCCCCGTACCGTGCCGACGATCCCGTCGGGCACGACGTAGAGGGCCAGCAGCAACAGGCCGCCGTAGACCAGCAGCCGGTAGTCCGCCAGGCTGGACAGGCGCCGGTCGAGCAGGGTGAGCGCCACGGCACCGAACACCGGGCCCCACACGCTGCCGGCGCCGCCGATGATCACCATCACGAGGAACAGGATCGACAGCTCGAGGGTGAACGGGTCCGGGTTCACGAAGCCGTTGACCGCGGCGAACAGCGAGCCGGCGACCCCCGCGTACACAGCGGAGATCACGAAGGCGAGCCTCTTGACCCGCACCACGGGGATGCCGAGGCTGCCGGCCGCCAGCTCGTTGCCGTGGACGGCCCGCAGCGTGCGGCCCCACCGGCTGCGGATGAGCGACGACGTGGTGTACATCGTGAGCGCCACCACGGCGACGATGAGGTAGTTGAGCTCCTCGAGGGTCAGCTCCCGCCCCGCGATCCTCGGCAGCGCGATCGGGAACAGCCCGGCCGGGCCGTTGGTGACGTCGGGGAACTCGACGGCGATGTCGTGCACGATGAGGCCGAAGGCGATCGTGACCATGGCCAGGTACGGGCCTTGGACGCGCAGCGCCGGGGCGGCCAGCAACAGTCCCAACGCGGCGCACAGCACGGCTGCCACGGGCACGGTGGCCAGCAGGGGCCAATCGTGATCGACGACCAGCATCGCGGTCGTGTACGCCCCGACCGCGTAGAAGCCGGCGTGGCCGAGCGAGAGCTGTCCGGCGACCCCGGTCAGCAGGTTGAGACCCGCGGCCACGACGATCGAGAGGCCCATGACGGCGACGATCCGGCTGTTGTAGGCGCTCAGCCCGTACCACCACACCACCGAGCTGCCGACTGCGAGCACGGCCACCAGACCGAGCGGCTCCTGGAGGCGGCGCGCCACGACGCCGCCCCGTGCCATCGCGCTCATACCTTGACCACCTTCCGGATGCCGAAGATGCCGGTGGGCCGGACGGCGAGGACGGCGACGATCAGCACCAGGCCGAAGATGTCGCGGTACTCCGGCCCCAGGTACCGGGCGACCAGCGCCTCGGCCATCCCGAAGGCGATGCCGGCGAGGACGATGCCCCGGAACGAGGCGAGGCCGGCGACGACCGCCACCGCGAACGACTTGATCACGAGGCTGAGCCCCATGTGGGCCGACACGAACGTGACGGGTGCGAGCAGGATGCCCGCCGCTGCGGCCAAGCCGCCGGAGATGGCGTACGCCAGTGCGGCGATGACGGCGGGAGGAATGCCTGCGAGGGCAGCGGCGTCGCGGTTCTGCGCCACCGCCTCGAGGGCCTTGCCCCACAGCGAGCGCCCCAGGAAGACGGACAACAGCCCGACGATTACGACCAGCGCGGCCATGATCAGCAGCTGTTGGGGCTGGAGCCGGATCCCCACGGTCTCGACGAGGCTCTCACCGACCGGCGACGGGAACCTGCGGGCCTCCCGCCCCCAGGCCAGCTCGCCGAGGTTGCGCAGCATGATCGACACCGCGACCGTCGACAGGATCCAGCCGATCGACGTGACCCCCTTGGCGAAGGGCGCCACCGCCACCTGCTGGATGACGACGGCCAGGAGGGCGACGATCACGATCGACGCGAGGGCGGCCGCCAACAGCGGCCACCCCCGGTCGACGTGCAGCACCAGGCCGACGAAGGCCCCCACCATCACCAGCTCGCCCTGGGCGAAGTTGAGCGTCTGCGTCGTCACCCAGGTCATGGAGAACCCGAGCGCCACGAGGGCGTAGATGCTCCCGAGGGCGACGCCGCTGGCGAGGACCTGGAGCATCGCTCAGCCCTCGACCCGCACGAAGTCGCCCTGCTCGATGACCGTGAGGAACATGTCGTCGCTACCGAGCGCCTCGCGGGAGTCCGCCCACGGCTGCTGGTAGTCCTTGATGAGGCCGTCGTAGCTGACCGTCCCGAGCGCCTCGGTGATCGCCTCGGGATCGGTCGAGCCCGCCTCCTCGATGGCGGCGGCCAGCAGGCCCAGGCCGTCGTACGAGTTGGCCACGCCGTTGGGGAAGGACACCCGGTCGGTGCCGAACTCGGCCTCGTAGGCGCCGCGCACCTCGGCGACCTGCGGGTCGTCCTGGTCGAACGAGAAGGCCTGCACCACGAACGTGCCCTCGGCCAGCTCGCCGGCCAGCTCCATGTAGTTGGGCATCGACAGGCCCCACGAACCGATCATGGGGATGTTCAGGCCGACCTGGTCCATGGCCCGGCGGATCTGTGCCGCCTCGGGCCCGAGGCCCCAGTTGATGATGACGTCGGCCCCCGACGCCTGGATGCTCGAGACCTGGGGGGTCATGTCGGTGTCGCCGACCGCGTACGTCTCGTTGGCAACGGGCTCGATGCCCTGCTCCTCCATCGCCGCGAGCAAGTCGGTCAGGCCGCCTTGGCCGTAGCCCGACGTGTCGGTGAGGAGCGCGATGTCGTCGTACTGCTCGGTGGCCGCCGCCAGCGCGACCTCCGTCTGGTCCTTGTCGACCAGGCTCACCCGGTAGACCGCGTTGGGATCGGGCTGCTCCGTGACCAGGGTCCCCGTGGACACGGTGATCACCCATGGGATCCCCGCCTGGTTCACGATCGGCGCCTCGGCGAGCGCCACGCCGGAGCTCGTCTCCCCGACGAGCGCCACGACCTGCTCGCGCTCGAGGAGCTCGCGCATGTTCGTGATGCCCTTGTCGGGATTGGCCTCGTGGTCGCGGTAGACCAGCTCGATCGGCCTCCCGTCGAGCAACCCGCCCGCCTCGTTGATCTCGTTCGCCTTGAGCTCGAGGCCGCGCTCGACGGCCTCGCCGAGCGGTCCGGACGGTCCGCTGAACGCGCCGGGCACGCCGATGCGGATGGGCTCCCCGCTGGCGCCGCCTTCGTCGGCGGCGCCGTTGGCGGTGGCGTTGTCCGCGTTGTCGTCCGAACGGCTGCACGCGGCGCCCGCGAGCGCTACGACGAGCAGAAGGATGCCTGGCAAACGGCGGCGCCTCAGGGAGCGGCGCCCTGTGGTGATGTCTGTCATCTCTGTTCCCCTCATGGTGTTGTCTGACGGTATGGCTGGCGTCACAGGCGTTCTACGGAGATGTGCGACCTAATCAGCGGGCCACGTATGTGGATCTCATCCGTACCGTCAGTCCGGGATCGTGAGCTGAGCGCCGTCGAACGCGATCGCCGCGTCGCCTCCCGGCGTCTGCGCGATCGGCGGCAGGTTGGCGTCGGTGAACGCCTCGGTCGCCCCGCCCACCCGCGGCGTTGCCCGCACCACCTGGCTGCCCGGCAGCGGGGACCCCTCGGCCAGGTGCCCGTACACGAGGTCGAGCGCCGCGATGAAGTAGTGGTGCAGCGGGACGTAGCGCGTGTCGAAGCCCGGGAGCGAGTTGAGCGTGTCCAGGTGCTGGGCGTTGAGCACCTCGTAGTAGCGCAGGCCGCTCCCGTCACCCTCGACCCTCTGGTTGCGGGCGTAGTAGGGGCGCGAGGCGTGGTTGGGGGCGACGATGCCGTCGGCGCGACCCGTGACGATCACGGCCGGCCGCCCGTCGAGGTCGGCCGTCGCCAGGACGTCGTCGATGCTCCGCTCGAGTGCGCCGCCGTCCCACAGTGAGCGGAGGCACCGGGCCCCGTCGAGGTTCTGGTCCTGCATCCCGGTGCTCGGCGACGTGGAGACCAGGTCGCGGCGCGCGCCGCCGACCGACCGTTCGTTGACGACCTCGACCCCGGCGGTGGGCGGGATGCCATTGCCCTCGCCGAACAGGCGGGCGTCCTCGTCGGGCGCCAGCTCTCGTACCGCACCGGCGGCGTCCACGGCGGCGAAGCCGTACCCGCACAGCCCGTCGACCACCGAGGCGCGGGCGTAGGCGTTGGCGTAGGTGACGCTGATGCCCTGCGGCACGGCGAGGGACCAGTGCGAGGGCTGCACCGCGTTCTGCTCGGCCAGGATCCCCGCGTCGTTGATGATCCGCTGGGCGTGCTCGGCCTGCTCGCTCACCGTCGCGCCGGACACGAGCCCGGCGGCGGCGAGCGAGGCGCAGCGGCCGTCGCCGAGCACCGCCGGGGTGGTGTTCAGGGGCGCGGTGGCGTTGGCGGGCGCCCGGTTCGCGCAGCCTTGGAACAGGTTGCCCAGCGAGACGTAGTCGTACAGGGGCCGGCTGTGGTCGCGGAGTGGGGCCCCGTCGCCCTGCACGATCGTGACCCCGGGGTCGTAGGCGGGCGTCAGCTGCGGCTCCGAGACGGCCACGGCGTCGATCAGACGGCGCCGATCGCTCTCGGCGGCGCGCAGTGCGGCGGCCGCGCCGTTGGACACGCTCGAGGCGATGACGATCGTGGTGTCCGGCGTGATCGCCGGCTCGTACTCCTGGTCGAGCACGTGGAACGCGAGCTCGACCGAGCGCAGCACGTCGCGTCCCCAGTCCGCCTCCGGGTTGCGGCCCGAGTGGGCATGCTGCCAGGCGAACCGGTGTGGATGGGCCGCGCTGTACGCCTCGCGCTGCCCGGGCGACACGGGCGCGGTGAAGCTGGAGTCGCGCCCGGCGGTGCGGGCGTCGACCCGCTCCCCCGTGACCAGGCTCACCTCGTCGTCGGTGAGGTCGTGGGCGCCGACGCCGGTTCCCTTGTCGGTGTAGGCGACCGCGCACCCGCGCTTCAGGCCCCACTCCCCCGACGTCGCGATCGCTCCGTAGACGCCGCGCGAACCCGAGCTCGCCCCCGTCACGATGCACGGCCGTTCCGGATCGAACGTGGTGGGGACCTGGACCATCATCGTCACCTCGTCGTAGCCGCCGCCCGAGCCCGCGGACGCGACGAACTCGACGCCGGCGACCAGGCCCTCGCCGGAGGTGACCTCGCCGTCGGCCGTGACGTTCGGGCCGTAGAGCACGCCGAACGCCTGCGGCCCCATGTCGACGAGCGCCCGGTAGTTCCGGTAGATCGCCCGCCGGCGCAGCTCGGCCGCGGTGGGTGCCGCGGGGTCGGCGAACGGCGGCGGCACCGGCGACGCGAGCCCGCTGCGCCCCAGCCCGGCAGTGAGCAGGTCGTCGGCCTCGCCGTCGTAGACGGTTCGCCGGATCTCGCCGCGCACCCACGGCGGCGGAGGGCGGTCGTCGGCGGACGCCGGCGTGGGGGTCGCCACGAACGTGGCGGCGAGCGCGAGGACGAGGAGGGAACGGAGGCGTCGCATCGAGTCTCCTGTGATCGACGTGAGGCTCAGCCGGCGGTGGCGGATCGACCGCCCGCCGGCGAGAGCACGGCCGGGGTGAGGCGCGGACCTGGTGCAGGCATGGCGCTCGGCGCCGTCGGGCGGGCGCGACGGCACCGAGCCGCCACCCGCGACCCGTCGGCCGTCGTCGATCGGTGACCTGGCGTCCACGGCCGGCACGGTATGACGCGGGTCACACCCGTGCTACGGAGCATTGCTCCGGTCTGGCGGTCGAGGAGCTGGAGGCTTCCTCTATACGCCACCGTCGCGGATGCGCCGTAGGCGCAGCGCCAGGTGGAGCTGCAACCGGGTCTCTCCCGCGCGCCACCCCTCGCCGACCAGGCGGTCGAGGCGATCGAGCCGCTGGCGCAGCGTGTTGATGTGCACCGGCAGGAGGGCGGCGGTGCGGGTGAGGTTGCCGTTGGCGTCGAGGAACGTCTCGAGGGTGCGTACCAGGTCGGTGCCGTGGGCCGCGTCGTACTCCACCACCGGCGTGATCGTCGCCGACAGGAAGCCGTCGAGCCGGGCGTGCCCGGCCGGGCCGAACAGCAGCCCGTACACGCCCAGCTCGTCAGCCGTGGCCCACTCGCCGCGACGGTCGAGCGCGGTCAGCACCCCGACGCAGCGGACCGCCTCCCGTTGGGCGTCGCTCAGCGGTCCCGGCCCGGCGGCGGGGCCCGCGCCGCCGCACGTCGGCGGTTCGGGCGAGACGCGGCCCAGCCGCGCCGCCACCGCCGCGGTGACCGCCGACGCGTCGCCCCCCGGCACCACGAGCACCACCGAGCCCTCCCGCGCTGCGGCCAGCCCGCCCAGCTCCCGCGCCACGCGCACGGCCTCGGCCTCGAGCGACCGCCGCTCGCCCGACGTCGGGCCGGCGACCACCACCACGTGGTCGCGGTCGAGGTCGACGCCCACCAGGCTGGCCCGGCGGCGCAGACCGCCGGCGTCACGCTGCGGCACCGCGAGCAGATCGTCGAGCAGGTCGCCCCGCACCCGCTGCTCGGCTTCGGCCATCGACCGCTCGTTGAGCATGAGCAGCGCTGTCACCTGGGCGGCACGCTCGAGCGCCCGGAGATCGGTGTCGCTCGCATCCCCGGGGTGGGTCGACACCAGCGCGCCCAGGTGCTCGGCCCCGGCGAGCACCGGCGTGACCCACCGCCGCCTGCCCGTCTCCCGGGCGTCGACGGGCGTCGAACGGCCGGTCGACCGGGCGATGTCGACCGCGCGCCGCAACGAGGCGGCCTCCGGCCCGCCGGACGGCAGCACGCCCTCTTGCCGAGCGGTGCGGCCGAGGTCGTCGTCGGCTGCGCCCGCGACGGCCAGCACCCGGTGGCGGGCGTCGACCACCAGCATCCCGCCGCCCAGCACCTCGCTGACCGCCGAGGCCACGTCACCCATCCCGCCACCCTCGAGCACGAGCTTCGACAGCCGCTCATGCAGCGTCGCCGTCTGTTCGACCAGGTCGCTGTGCGCACGGATCACCGCGTTGGCCGTGATCAGCTCCTCGTTCGCGGCCTGTACCTCCTGGAACAACCGCGCGTTCTCGAAGGCGATGGCAGCATGGGCCGCGAGCGACGAGAGCAACGCAACCTCCTCGGCGGCGAACGGTCGCTCGCGGCGGTTAGCGGCGAACAGCACGCCGATGACCAGCCGCCCGACCACGAGCGGGACGCCCAGGATCGCGACGAGGCCCTCGCCCGCGACGGCCCGGTCGACCTCGGGCGCGTGGTCGAACTGGTCGTCCGTGAGGTAGTCGGGGGTCGAGTACGGGCGCAGCTTCTGCGCGACGAGGCCCCCGAGCCCCGTGCCCAAGCTGAGGCGGACGGCCTTGAACTCGTCGGTGCGGATGCCCTCGGTGACCCGCATGTAGGTGTCGCCCCGAGTCTCGTCGAGCAGGGTCAGGTAGGCGGCGTCGGTGCCGAGAAGCTGGCGCGCCCGCCGCACGATCGCGACCAGCACCCGATCGAGGTCGCGCAACGACGATAGGTCGCCCGCGGTCTCGTACAGCGCACCGAGCTCACGCTCGCGCCGCGCCCGGCGCTCCAGGGTCTCGCACACCGCAAGGGCATGGGCCAGATCCTGGTCGAGCGCGGCAGGGTCGCCGGCGGTCGCCGAACGCCGGAGGCGCGCCGCCAGCGCGTCGAGCTCGGCCGCTGTCGCCTCGCGGGCGAGAAGGCCGAGCAGCGTCTCCGACTGTGCCTCGTTCGCCATGTCCACTCCCCCGATGGCAACGCTAGTGGTACGGATCGTCACGCTGTGCCTCCGGTCCGCCGCGGACGGCACCGGGCAGGGGCAGGATGACCGGTATGACCGAGCACCCGGGACGCGACCGCTCGGGCTCGAGGCCGGGCGCCGTCGCCCCGGCCGTGGCCGCGGTGTCGGCGGTGCTGATCTCGCCGTACGCGTGGTGGGCCGTCGGGCGGCCGCCCTTCTCTGCCGTCGCGACGGCTGCCGTCGTGCTGCCGGGACTCGCCGCCGCTGGTGTCGCCGGGGTGGCGAGGACCCGGGCCGGCGGGCGGCGCGACCGCCCGGCGCCCACCGGCATGGCGCGGTGGGCGGTGTTGGCGGCTCTGGCCGCGGCCTGGCAGCTCGCCGCGTACCTGCAGCATCCGCGCCACGACCATCCGACGCTCAGCTCGCTGACCAACGCCGCCCTCGACTCGCACGCGGCCCGAGCGGCCGCGTTCGTGGCCTGGCTCGCCGTGACGGTGACGCTGGTGTGGCGATGACCCGGTTCGTCACGCTCGCCGGGTACGTGGTCATCCTCGCGGCCGCAGTCGTACTCGACGTCCGCGCCCGCCGTCAGCAGCGCGGTGCGAGGTTCGGCGACGCGCTCGCGGTGGTCCTGCGCCCGTGGCGGGTACGGCTCGCCGTCGTCGCCGCCTGGCTGTGGCTGGGCTGGCACCTGTTCGTGCGGGTCAACTGGCGCTGACCATCGGAACGGATGGCGGTCACGCTTGCCCGGCGAGGCCGCGACGCTGCTCAGGCGAGCTGACGCACCCGCGGCGCGCCGGCGACAGCGCGACGATCAGGGCGTGCGGCGGTTCGCGGTCGGGCTCTCCCTCGCGCTCCTGGCGTGGAACAACCTCGTCCACCTGCTCCCGGGCGCGTCCGCCGGGTACGTGCCGCTGAACCTCGCCGCCACCGCGGCGGTGACGGCCGCCGCCCGCCGGAGCGGGCTGTCGGCGTCGGACCTCGGACTGCGGCGTGACCGCCTGTGGGCGGGCGCCCGCTGGGGTGGTGCGGTCGCGGCGGTCGTCGCGGGGGCGCTCGCCGTCGCGTGGGCGGTCCCCGCGCTGCACCCGCTCCTGGACGACGCCCGTGTGCAGCGCCTGTCGCCGGGTGCGGTCGCCTACCACGCGCTCGTCCGGATCCCGCTCGGCACCGTGCTGTTCGAGGAGGTCGCCTTCCGCGGCGCGCTGTTCGGTGCGCTCGCCCCCACCTCCGGCCGGGTGCGGGCGGCGCTGGCCTCCAGCGCGGTGTTCGGCCTCTGGCACGTCCGGCCGACGCTGGGGCTGCTCGACGCCAACGACGTCGCCGACGACCCAGCGGCCCGCGCCGTCGCGGTCGCGGCGGCGGTGCTCTTCACCGCCGCCGGCGGGCTGTTCTTCTGCGCGCTGCGGGTGCGGAGCGGCAGCACCCTGGCGCCGATCGTCGCCCACGCGTCGACGAACTCGCTCGGGCTCCTTGCCTCCGCGGTCACGAGTTGACCCAGCTGCCCCGATCTCGCGTTACGTCGCAACGGCGAGCCACGGCGGCCGCGGCCTCCTGCGGACCGGCACCACCCGGATCGGGTGGTGCGCCTCCCCGCCCGGCGGGTCACCGTGATCGCGTGCTCTTACTCGCGTTGCTCGCGTTCGGGTTCATCGTCGGGTGGGTGGCCCAGATCATCCTTGGCCTGGGGACGCGCCCCGACGGCCGCACGCTGGTGGCCGGGCTCGTCGGCTCGTTCGTGGGCGGCCTCCTGGCCAGCATCCTCGCCGGTGACGGCCTGGCCCTGCGCCCGAGCGGGCTGATCGGCTCGCTGGTGGGCGCGCTTATCGTGCTGTTCGTGTGGGCCCGGATCGCCCCGGCGCCCGCCGCCCGCCGGGGAGGGGCCCGATGAGCCCGGCCGCCCTCTGGCCGTAACAGGGCCATCACCCTGGCCGGCCTGCGCCGGCACCGTGGGTCGGGCGATCGGTGCGATGGAAGTCCGCGACCAGCGCAGCGTGATCGGAGGGAGGAGGCGTCGATCGCTCCACGTGGTCGATCCACGTCGTGTCGAGCCGGGCCGCCAGTGCCCGGTCGGCAGCGATGACGTCGAGCCGCATGCCCAGGTTGCGCGCGTACCCGACACCGAGGTTCCACCAGGTGAACCGCCGGGCGCGCGGGCCCCACCGGGCGACGTCGACATCGATGAGGCCGGTGTCGAGCACCCGGGCGAGCGCGTCCCGCGCCCGCGGCGTCACGTAGACCGAACCCACGAACGCATCCGGGTGGAACACGTCGCTGTCGGTCGGCGCCACGTTGACGTCGCCGGCGACGAGCAGGGGCGCATCGTCGAGCAGCCACTGCCGGGCCCGCTCGGCGAGGGCGTCGAGGAAGCCCAGCTTGTAGTCGTAGTGCCAGTGGTCGACGGCACGACCGTGCGGCACGTACACGGAGGCGACCCGCACCGGCACGGGTGTCTCGACCAGGCACGCGATGATCCGTGGCTCGCCGTCGAGGTACGTGTCACCGAGGTCACCGGAGGCCTGGACGTTCGTGATGGGATGGCGCGCCACCACCGCCACGCCGTTGTACGCCCGCCCTCCGACGTGGACGGCGGTGTAGCCGTGCCGCTCGAACGTCGAGACGGCTAGATCGGACAGCTGCGCGGTCTTGGTTTCCTGGAGGCAGAGCACGTCCGGGGAGGCCCGCTCCAGGAACCGGCCGACGGCGCCGAGCCTCGCTCGGAGGGAGTTCAGGTTCCACGTCGCCACCCGCAGGCGATCGGGGGCCGGCCCGGTGGGCGACATCGACGCCCGCCGCGCGAGGGCGGCGTTGCGCCGCTCGAGCCGGGCCGCCTGCGTCGCCGACCTCCTGGAGCCGCTCGCCGTCACGGTCCCGGCCTACCCGTCCGACGGGACGCAGACGTCGGCTCGCGCGGGAGGCAGCTGTCGCTGCACTTGCCTGCAGGCCCGTCCGCGGCCCGGTCACCTGCTCGTTGCCGTCGAAGTCGTCGTCGTCGTGCAGGACCACGAGCCCCGACGCCCCGGCGGCGACCGCGATCACGCAGTCGATCGGCTTCGCCCCCGGTGCTCGTGCCCCTGCGATGGACGCGGCCCGGAGAGCCGTGGCGACTGACCCGAGGGTCAAGGGCCTCGGTAGGGTTTCCGGGTGATCGTTGCCACGACTGCGGGGAAGGTCCAGGGTGTCGAGCGGGGCGGCGTCCTCCAGTTCCGGGCGGTGCCGTTCGCCCGGGCCGAGCGGTTCCGGCCACCCGAGCCGGTCGAGCCCTGGGCCGGCGTGCGCGAGGCCACGAGGTTCGGGCCGATGGCGCCGCAGAACAAGGCGCCCCTCGAGTCGATGATCGGCGGGCAGGACGTCCCGGGCGAGGAGGACTGCCTGGTCCTCAATGTGTTCACCCCCGCCCTCGACGACGGCGCCCGGCCGGTCATGGTGTGGGTCCACGGCGGCGGGTTCGTATCCGGCTCCGGCCACGTCCCCTGGTACGACGGCTCGAACCTGGTCCGGGGCGGCGACGTCGTCGTCGTGTCCATCAACTACCGCCTCGGCGCCCTCGGCTTCCTCGAACTCGGCCACCTCGACGCGGCGCTGGCCGGCTCGGGCGCCAACGGCCTGCGGGACCAGATCGCCGCCCTGCGCTGGGTGCAGGACAACGTGGCGGCGTTCGGCGGCGACCCCGGCAACGTGACGATCTTCGGCGAGTCCGCCGGCGCGATGAGCATCGGCGCCCTCCTCGCCGTGCCGGAGGCGACCGGGCTGTTCCACAAGGCGATCCTGCAGAGCGGGGCGGCGTCCAACGTCCAGCGGCCCGACATCGCCGCGTGGGTCACCGGGGAGTTCCTGGACGCGATGCGCCTCTCCCCCGGCTCCCCCGGTGGGCTCGAGGGCCTCCTCGGCCTGCCGGTGGACGAGGTGCTGCGGGTCCAGGGCGTGGTCGAGACCGAGATCCTGCGCGGCGAGGCGCCGGTGGTCCGGGCGGCGGGCGGCATCCTCGCGTTCCAGCCGACGGTCGACGGTTCGTTGCTCGACGGCCACCCGCTCACCGGCATCAGGGCCGGCAGTGCCGCCGGCAAGCCGCTGGTCATCGGCACGAACGCCGACGAGTGGAACCTCTTCCACCTGCGGATCCGCCAGACCGGCCCGCTCGACGAGGCCCGGGCCCGCCGCCGCCTCGGCACGGTCGTGGGCGAGGACCGGGTGTCCGACGTGCTGGACGCCTACCGGGCCGCCCGTCCGACGGCCGACGTCGACGGCCTCGTATGCGCGGTGATGACGGACCGGGTGTTCCGGGTGCCGGCCATCCGCCTCGCCGAGGCCCAGCTCCCCCACGCCCCCCGGGTGTCGATGTACCGCTGGGACCTGGGCTCCACGGCGTTCGGCGGCCTGCTCGGCGCCTGCCACGCCGTCGAGGTGCCGTTCGTGCTGGGGAACCTGTCGCGCACCGGCGTCGACGTCCTCATCGGCGGCCTCGACGAGGGTGCCCACGCGATCTCGGCGACGTCGGTCCTGGCCTGGACGAAGGTCGCCCGCACCGGCGACCCCGGCCACGAGGGCCTGTCCTGGCCGGCGTACGACCTCGCCACCCGGTCCACCGTGGTGCTGGACCGCTCCCCCACGAACGTCGACGACCCCGACGGCGAGCTGCGCCGGCTGTGGGACGAGATCGACGGCAGCGAGCGCCCGGACGGCGCCACCCCGGCGGCCCCGGGCGTCCCCGGCGCCGTCTGAGGTCCCGGCCGGGCGGGCGTCCCGGGCGAACGCCCGCATCGGCCCGCCGCCGGACAAGGGCCGGCGGCATCACTCCCCTACACTCGAAGCTGCCGTACGGCCATGTCACGACCACGTACGGCTCTCCGGGGGGATGCGCCATGTCCAGTCGCCGACGGCACCACTACCCGATGTTCGACTCGCCGGACGCAGAGCGGACGCACATGAAGCAGCGGATGGCCGCCGCCTTCCGCCTCTTCGACCGGTTCGGCTTCAACGAGGGCGTCGCCGGCCACGTCACCGGCCGCGACCCCGAGGACCCCGAGCTGTTCTGGGTCAACCCCTTCGGCCTCAGCTTCGGGCTCGTCTGCGCTTCCGACCTCATCGCCGTCGACCGGAACGGCACCGTGGTCCAGGGCGACTGGCCGCTGAACCAGGCCGCCTTCGCCATCCACAGCCAGGTCCACGAGGCCCGGCCCGACGTGAAGGCCGCCGCCCACACGCACTCCCCCCATGGCCGGGCGTTCTCGACGCTGGGCCGCCCGCTCCTCCCGATCACGCAGGACTCGTGCGCGTTCTACGGCGACCACGCCGTGTTCGACGACTTCACCGGCGTCGTGAACGACGTCGAGGAGGGCAAGCGCATCGCCCACGCCCTCGGCGGCGGGAAGGCCGCGATCCTGCGCAACCACGGCCTGCTCACGGTCGGCCAGACGGTCGACGAGGCGGCCTGGTGGTACATCACGATGGAGCGCAGCTGCCACGTCCAGCTCATGGCCGAGGCCGCCGGCGAGCCGGTGCTCATCGACGACGAGTACGCCGCCCTGACGTGCAAGCAGGTCGGCAGCCCGTTCGCCGGGTGGTTCAGCTTCCAGCCCCTGTACGACAAGATCGTCGCCGAGCAACCCGACCTGCTCGACTGACCACGCCGACCGAGGACACCGTGCCCAGCTCCGAGCCGCGGCCCCAGGCCGTCACCCGCATCGGCCGCCGGTGGGACGAGCGCCGTGAGGCCGTCCTCGTGCGCCTGCTCGAGGCCCAGAACACGCACGACGTCGATACCGCGGTGGACTGTTTCGAGCACCCGCGCTACGAGCTGCTGGGCAACGCCCGCGTCTACGACGGCCCGGACGAGGTGCGGTCCTGGTTCGCCACGATGTACCACATATTCCCCGACCTGACGATGGAGATCGCTGCGCTGCACCACGCCGACGACGCCGTCGTGGCCGAGCTCTGGATGTCGGGCACGCACCTCGGCTCCGGCCCCGGCGACGTCGAGGCCACCGGCAGGGGCTTCCGCTGCCGCACCGCGGTGATCTTCACGTTCGCCGAGGACCGGTTGACGGGCGCACGCGTCTACTACGACACGGGGACCATCGCCCGCCAGCTGGCGTGACGGTCAGATGATGGGGTCGTAGCGGGGCCGGAGCGGCATGCGGGCGTCGCCGGACTCCGGCGTCGCCACGCCCAGCACCTGGTGCACCTGGTTGCGGTTGGCCTCGAAGTTGACCGCTGAGCCGGCCATGTACAGCCGCCACACCCGGGCGCGACCCTCGCCCGCCTCGGCGACGGCGTCGTCCCAGTTGGCCTCGAGATTGTCGACCCAGCGCCGGAGCGTGAGGGCGTAGTGCTCGCGCAGGCTCTCGGCGTGCCGGACCTCGAACCCCGCCGACTGGACCTGCGTGACGACCTTGCCGACCTCGTGCAGCTCGCCGTCGGGGAAGACGTAGCGCTGGATGAAGCTGCGCCGCGGCAGCCGAGCCCGCTGGTCCTGGGGGCGGCTGATGGCGTGGTTCAGCACGCGGCCGTGGGGCGCCACCAGGGACCGCAGCGTCGTGAAGTACTCGATGAGCCGTGCCTCGCCGACGTGCTCGAACATGCCGATCGAGCTGATGGCGTCGAACGGGCCGTCGTGGACGTCGCGGTAGTCCTGCAGGCGGATCTCGACGGACCGGGCCAGGCCGGCCTCGGCCACGCGCTTCTCGGCCATCTCGGCCTGCTGCTTCGAGATCGTCACGCCGATGGCGCGGACGCCGTGGTGCTGAGCGGCGTGCATGACCATGCCGCCCCAGCCGCAGCCGACGTCGAGCAGTCGCATGCCCGGCCGGAGGCCCAGCTTCTGGCAGATCAGCTCGTACTTGTTGGCCTGGGCGTCCTCCAGCGACTGGTTGGGCTCGTGGAAGACGGCGCACGAGTAGGTCCAGCTGGGGCCGAGCACGGCCCGGTAGAAGCTGTTCGAGACGTCGTAGTGGTGGCTGATGGCGGCGGCGTCGCGGGCCTTGCTGTGGCGACGGCCGCGCAGCACGACCTCCTCCGGCGGCGGCGGGACCGGGCGCACCCGGTGCCAGCCCCCGAGCGCCCGAACCAGGTCGCCGACGACCTCGCGACTCAGCCTCACGTTCGGGAAGCGGTCGCGTAGGGCGAGCAGGTCCCAGATGCTGCCCTCGAGATCGAGGTCACCGGCGACGTAGGCCCGGACCAGGCCCAACTCGCCCGGCGCGGTGACCGCACGGCGGAGCGCTTCCGGGTTCCTGATGACGATCCTGGTGGTCGCATCGGGCGGGCCGGCGTGACTGCCGTCGTAGGCCTCGACCCCGACAGGGAGGTCCTCCCCGAGGACCTTCTCCACCACGGACGCGAGCGTCATGGCACACAACCCCCTTGGACGGAACGGGTGGGTTGGGCCTCAGGCTAGGAGCGCGTCCGGGCCTATGGAGTCGATTAACGCGGTCTTGACTACGCCGCGTCACCGACGGTCCGGGGCAGGGCCATGTCTGACGGGATCGTCAGCGGGCCGGCCTGTAGAAGGGCAGGCTCGCCAGCCGCGCCGGCACCGGCGTGCCTCGCACGTCGACGGCCAGGTCGGCGTCCTCCGCCACGTCGGGCGGGAGGAACGCGAGGGCGATGCCCACCCCGAGCGACGGCGAGAAGTTGCCGCTGGTGGTCTCCCCGACGTGCTCGCCGTCGAGCAGGACCGGCTGGTGCGCCCGCGGCGGCCGCCGCCCCTCGACGACGAGGCCCCGCAGCTTGCGGGCCACGCCCTTCTCCCGCTCGGCTTCGAGCGCAGCGCGGCCCCGGAAGTCGCCCTTTCCCCAGGCCACCACCCAGCCCAGCCCGGCCTGCAGCGGCGTGATGCCCGGGCCCAGCTCCTGGCCGTGGAGCGGCAGGCCCATCTCGAGGCGGAGCGTGTCCCGGGCGCCGAGCCCGGCCGGCTGGACACCGACGCCGGTCACCGCCCGCCACACGGCGGCGGCGTGGTGCGCCGGGACGGCGAGCTCGACTCCGTCCTCGCCGGTGTAGCCGGTGCCGGCGACGACGCACGGCACGCCGAGGACCTCTACCTCGGCCACTCGGCGCCGCTCCACGGCGGCCGCCTCGGGGGCGACGGTGGCCAGCTTCGACCGGGCCTCGGGCCCCTGGACGGCGATGATCGCCCGCCCGGAGGTCACGTCCTCGCCGCCGATGGCGTCGAGCACCCGGGACGTG
>DATFOS010000217.1:0-5373 GCA_035265325.1 Acidimicrobiales bacterium | reverse complement strand
TGGATCGACCAGGATCTCTGCACGGGCGACGGCCTCTGCGAGGAGATCGCCCCCGACGTGTTCACCCTGCTGGACGACGGCTTGGCGTACGTCAAGGAGGGCGACAAGGTGTTCTCCGACCCGGGCGGCGCCGCCGGCCTCGCCAATGTGCCCGCGGGGCAGGAAGAGGCGACGATCGAGTCCGCCGAGGAGTGCCCCGGCGAGTGCATCTTCATCGAGGTCGAGTAGCACCTCCGCCGACATCGCCCCGCGAGAGTTCGCCGAGTGCCCGGGTCGCCGACCCGGGCACTCTCGCGTCCGGCCCGGGACCGGATCAGACCAGGCAGTCGCCGGTGTCCACCACGTCGCTGAAGTCGTCGGACAGGACGGCCCGCAGTTCCGTGTTGGCGAGGGCGTAGGCGACTCCGGCCCGGTCGGGGGCGACGGCGAAGGCCACGCCGACGACGACGCCGTTGGCGTCGACGAGGGCGGAGCCGGAGTCGCCGGGGGCCAGGTCGGCGGCCAGCACCAGGACCGCCCGTTCGGTGGACCGGCCGTCGTAGATGTCCCGGCCGCTGGCCGTGATCCGGTCGGCGACCTCGAACGGGCTGATCTCCAGCGGGCCACCGCCGGGGTGGCCGAAGACGCCGCCGACGGCGCCGATCGCGCTGGGCCCAATGGGCAGCGGCGGGGCGTCGGCCTCGGTGACGAGCACGGCCAGGTCGCGAGCGGGGTCGAAGGCCACGGGGCTGGCGGGCGCCCGCTGGCCGCTGGCCAGCTCGACGAGGATGTCGTCCTCCCCCGCCACCACGTGGGCGTTCGTCACGATCACGCCCTCGCCGACGAAGAAGCCGGTGCCCTCCTGGATGCGGCCGCACGCCTCGCCCTCGACCCGCACCACCGACTGCGCCACCTGCTCGGCCGTCGCCTCGGACATCTGGGTCGACGCCGGCGGCGGGCCGGGGTCGGGCGCCGGGGTCAGGTGGTCGAAGACCCGCGGGAACGGGTCGTCGCCCACCAGTCGCCGCAGCGCCTGGATCGTGTCGGGCGCCCGCGGGAACCACTCGGTCACCTCGCGGGCGATGGTGGACGAGCGGGCCTGCTCGGACGTCCACCCGGGCACGTCGCCCAGCGTCGGCAGCAGCAGCCACAGGCCGATCAGCAGGCCCACGATGCCGGCCAGGGCGCCGGCGGCCTTGTCCGCCCGCTGGAGTGGCGTGGGAGGCGGCGTGCGGGGTCGCGGCGGGTCGAGGCGCAGGGGCTCGTCGTAGCCGTAGCCGCCCGACGGCCCGTAGCCGTATCCATGGCCCACCGGGACCCGGACGGCGGGGAGCTCGGCCGTCGGGACGCCCAGGCGACTCGTCCGGCCGAGGGCGGCGTGCAGGCGGGAGCCGACCACGAGGCCGGCGGCCTGACCCACCAGGGCGGCGCCCGCCAGGACGCTGATGGCCACGAATGCCAGCGTGAGATCGCTGGCCTCGGTCAGCCGGCGCAGCACCCACGGTAGGACCATCGAGCCCACCGCCACGCCGAGTCCCAGGCCGACCCACGAGGCCACGCGCGCCAGGAACCCGAGCCGGTAGCCGCCGATGGAGGCGGCGACCGCGGAGAGGATGAGCAGCACGTCGAGGGCGTTCACGGCGCCATCCCCGGCCCGGCGCGGCCCCGCCGTGCGGTCCCGTCGGCGCGCCGGGTCGGGGCCCGCCCACCCGGATCGTGTCGCCGTACCTGTCCCACCGTGCCAGCCTGCCTGTCCGTCCGCCTCGGGGGACACGGGGCGAGCCCCGTGCCACACCCTTGTCCTCGCCTGTCCCCCCGCGTTGCGTGCAGCGCCACCGGCCGGTTCCCGGGCCCGCCTAGGCCAGGAGGCGGGCGGAGGTCAGGAAGCCGGTGTGGGCGACCATGCGGTGGTCGGGGCGCACCGACTGGCCCTCGATGTGCCAGCCGCGGTTGAGGACCTCGATGGTCTCGGCCATCCCGAACCCCAGCGGCGACAGCTCGTGGCGAAGCTGCGTCGCCTGCGTGATCTGCGGCGTGTAGGCGACGAGGAGCCCGCCCCGGTGCAGGGCGGCGGCGGCGTGCTTGGCCGCCCGCCACGGCTCGGGCAGGTCGAGGACGACCCGGTCGAGGTCGGTCTCCTCGATGCCCTCGTACACGTCCCGCACCTCGACCCGGTAACGCTCCATGGCCTCCGCGCCCAGGAAGGCGGCGACGTTCTTGGCGGCGCGGTTGGCGAAGTCCTCGCGCAGCTCGTAGCCCGTTACCACCGCACCGGCTCGGACGAGCGTCATCGACAGCGCCCCCGACCCGACTCCGGACTCGAGCACGCGGGCGCCCGGGTAGATGTCGAGCAGCATGAGCAGCGGCCCGAGGTCCTTCGGGTAGATGACCTGGGCGCCCCGCGGCATCTTCAGCACGAAGTCGCTCAAGGTCGGGCGGATGCCCGTGTATGTGGCGCCCTGCGACGAGCGGAAGCGCGTGCCCTCGGCCGACCCGAGGATGGTGTCGTGCGGGAGGATGCCGGCGTGCGTATGGAACTCGCCGCCCTCGGCGAGCACCACCAGGTACCGCCGGTTCTTGTTGTCGACGAGCAGGACCTGGTCGCCCGGGGCGAAGGCCCGGCTCACGGCGGAGTCAGCGCCGGCGGACGCGCACGCGCCGGCCGTCGTAGGTCTCGGGCAGGTGGTCGATCGTGAAGGCCTGGCCGGGCTGCAGCTCGCCCCGGAACACGATCTCGGGTTCGCTGCCGACCATCCTGCGGACCCGGCGCAGCGCCAGGGTGCCGACGAAGACGTAGAGCCAGCTGCGAGAGGTGCCCATGAGGCCCTTTCGCATCCCGGTGCGCTGGAGGTACTGCAGCAGCCGGTCGTTCTTCGTCTGGGCCGCGGTCACCTTCTTGGCCACGTCAGACCCGCCGGATCTCGACGATGGTCGAGCGCTGCTTGCCCGCCCGCCGGCCCAGCACGAAGACGAGGAGCAGCAGCAGGAAGGCGATCACGCCGCCGGCGGCCATGAGGGTCCCCTTGGCGGACTCGGCCTGCTCGGTGACCCCGCCCTGGACCTCGCGCAGCTTGGCCTCGAGGTCGGCGCGGGTGAGCTTGCCACCGTCGCCGCTGCCGGTGCCCCTGGGGGCCACGGTGGATGCCATCGCCGTCTCCTCTTAGTTCTTCTTCTGGATGCGGGACAGCGCCAGGGCGATGAGCGCGGCGCCGACCACGAGGACGATCAGGTACGGGATCCACGACAGGTTGCCGGTGAACCACGAGCCGGTCTCGGTCTGCAGGGCGCGGAGACCCGACAGCATGAGCATGATGACGCCGATGCCGATCAGCAGCGACCCGGCCACGCCGTAGGCCAGGAACCGGCCCACGCCCTTGAGCGGGTCGACCGTCTCTTGCTTGGCGTAGTCGCGGGTCAGCTCCCAGAGCTCACTGGCGACCTCGCCGATCGGCTTGGCTTGGGTGTCCGGCACCTCGACGTGCTCCTAGCGATCGGATTGCAGACCGGGACGGCGATCGGGATCGATCGTTGTAGCACGAGACGGTACTCGTCAGGGCCCGGACAATCGCGCTTCCAAGACCTCCAGTTCCTCCCGCAGCAAGCGCACCAGGAGGGTCCCCATGTCGCCCGCCGCCGGGGTGGCGAGGAGGGCCTGGCGGTCGGCGGGCCCCGGCAGCGCGGCCAGCGCCGCCTGGTACACGGCGAGCACGGGGTCCTCCACGAGCTCGACGTCGAGCGGGGGCGCCGGCTCGGCAAGCTCGGCACGGAGGGCGGCGGTGCGCCGGACCAGCCCCTCGAGCAGGTCGAGCGTCTCGTCGTCCAGCGGCTCACCCGACTCGGGGAACTCGGACACCTCGGCCCGCGGGTAGGGGTCGTCCTGCAGCCAGGCGTCGATGTGGATGCGGTGGAGGCCCACCGCGGCGATGCCCCAGCGGCCGTCGGGCGACTCCTCGGCGTGGACGATGCGGGCGACCGTGCCCACGTCGGTCCGGGTGTCGCCGCCCCCGACCTCGCTCCCGCGCTCGATCAGGACGACACCGAAGCGGTCGTCCCCCTCACGGACGTCGTGGACCAGCTGGCGATAGCGCGGCTCGAAGACGTGGAGGGGCAGGACCATGCCGGGCAGCAGCACGGTCCCGAGCGGGAACATCGGCAGGACCGCCACGGGCCCCACCCTTGCACGCCAGGCCGGACGAAAATGGTGTGACCCCGGCGCTACCCCCGGGGCGGTTGCGGCTCGGCGGGGACCAGCTGGGCCACGTCGACCCCGCGCGGGTACTGCATGAGCAGCTCGGCCAGGCCGGTCAACCCCACGCCCTGGGACGTGACCTCGTTGGGGTCGGGCACGTTGGCGACGTAGGCGAACCTGACGACACCGCCCTGGTTCAGGTCGATCTCGCCGGCCAGGGCCGTGGCGTTGCGGAGCGTGCCGGTCTTGGCCCGGAGGCGGCCGTCGGCGGCGGTGCCGTCCCACGGCTCGGCCAGGGTGCCGGTCTCCCCCGCCACGGACAGGCCCTCCCGGATCACCGGGCCGGTCTCCTCCCGCGTGAGCACGTCGACCAGCGTGTTGCAGGTCAGGTCGTTCTCGATCGAGAGCCCGGACCCGTCCACGATCGCCACGTTCTCGAGCTGGACCCCGGCGTCGGTGAGGAGCTGGGTGGCGGCCTGGGCTCCCGCGGTCCACGAGCCCTCGCCGGCGGCCGTGCGCCCGACCTCCTTGATCGCCGCCTCGGCCGTCTCGTTGTCGCTCTGGTTGAGCATCTCGGCGACCATCTCGCGCACGGTCAGGGACGGCAGCGAGGCGACGGGGACAGCGCCCTCCGGGGCCCGGCCGGCGCGGGGCTCGCCCGCCACCGTGACGCCCCGGGCCCGCAGCCCCTCGGTGAGGACGCGCGCGGCGTCCGCGCCGGGGTCGGCGGCGGGGACCGTGGCGGCGTCGCCCTCGCCCGTCGGGGGGAAGGCGGCGAACCCGTCGTTGGTCATGAGGGCGTCGATCGGGCCGACGACGTCCTGGTCGAAGAAGCGCCGGGGCCAGGCGGGGTGGTAGCGGACGTCGTCGTAGCGGGTCCCGTCGCCCACGATGCCGCCGTCGATGCGGGTGACGCCGGCGTCGACGATGGCCCGGGCCAACCCGTCCACGTCGTTGATGGCCCGGCCGTCGCGGGTGAAGTGGTCGCGCCAGGCGGGCGTGGCGAGCAACGAGTCGCCGCCCCCCACCACGAACAGGTCGCCGGCCACGACACCGTTCGCCGGGGCGGACGCCGCCACGGCCGTGGTCTCCAGCCGGGCGTCGGGGCCGAGGGCCAGCAGCAGCGCCGTGGCCGTCAGGAGCTTCTGGGTGGAGGCGCCGGTGAGCGGGGCCGTCGGGTTGTGCTCTTAGACGTGCTGGCCGGC
>DATFOS010000216.1:0-2593 GCA_035265325.1 Acidimicrobiales bacterium | reverse complement strand
GGCGGCGGCGCTCGACGGCCTGCGCCGGGCTTACCGCGTCGTGGTCGCCGACGTCGACGCGGACGTCGAGGGCGAGGTCGAGTCCGGTTCGCCCGACATCGAGGAGCGCAACCTCTTCGCCCGGACGGCACTGCCGGACGCGGACCTGGTCCTCGTCGTCGGGACGGCCGGGGTCGGCGGCACACACGCCCAGCTGCGGGTGATCCGCGACCTCGTGGCCCACGGCGTCGAGCCCGGGCGCCTGCTCCCTGTCGTCAACCGGGCGCCCCGGGGCCCGCGTGCGCGGGCCGAGCTGACGGCGGCGCTCGCTCGCCTGCTGAGCACCGAGGTGGCCGACGGCGGCCTGGCGGCGAACCCGCTCTTCCTCCCCGAGCGGCGGCGACTCGACGACCTCGTTCGAGACGGCGCCCCGCCACCGCCTCCTCTGGTGACCCCGGTGACGAGCGCCGTGCGGGCACTGCTCCACCGCCTCCCGGCCCGATCGACTGCGGCCGAGGGCACAGGCGACGACGGGTCGGGCGCAGGTCCGGCCGGTCCGGTGCCGGTGACACCCGGCTCGCTCGGCTCCTGGGGCCACGACGAGGACGAGCCGTGAGCGCCGCCCCCTCGGGTGCCGTCGGCCCGTTCGCTGGCTCGCCGACCGGCACCGCGGGCTCGTTCGCCGGGGCGGGTCGTTCGGGGACGCCCGGGCCCGCCGGTGCGCCGGCCGTGGCCTCGCCGCTCGTCGAGGTGGAGCGGGCGGTGCAGGAGCGGGCGAAGGAGCTGGCCCTCGAGATGTCGGCTCCGGGAGCCGAGGCTCAGCTGCGGGGGCTGATCGACGCCGAGGTGGCGCGGTGGAACGACGACTTCCGGCGGGGTCGCCGGGCGTTCGAGTTGGCCGACCCGGCGGTGGTGGCCGAGCGGGCCTTCCGCAACATGGCCCGCTACGGGCCGCTCACCGAGTTGCTGGCCGACGACGACGTGTGGGAGGTCATGATCAACGGCCCGGAGAGTGTGTTCGTTCGCCGCCACCGCGGCGACTCGGGCTACCACGACGACGTCTTCCACGACGACGAGCACGTCGTGCGGACGCTCACCAAGCTCCTCGACGACGCGTCCACCTCCCACCGCAAGCTCGACCCGGCAGAGGGCCTGCAGGACGCCCAACTCGACGACGGCGCCCGGGTCCACATCGTCCACGGCGACGTGGCCCGCGGCGGCCACGTGCTGGTCAACATCCGGCGCTTCACGGGCATCGCGTTCTCGTCGTTGGACGAGCTGGTCGAGCGCGAGATGCTCACGCCGCAGGTGGCGGCGTTCCTGCGGGCCTGCGTGCGGGCGCGGCTGTCGATCGTCTTCGCCGGGCGTCCCGGTGCCGGCAAGACGACGTTGCTCTCGTGCACGGCGGCCGAGCTCGACCCCGCCTTGCGCGCGGTCGTCGCCGAGGAGGTCTTCGAGAGCGACATCCCGCTGCCGAACGTGGCCCACATGCAGACCCGCCCGGCCCGCGGCGACCGGCCCGCCGTCGACCTGCGCCGCCTGGTCGCGGGCTTCCTCCGTATGGCACCGGACGTGGCCATCGTCGGGGAGGTCCGTGACCGGGAGGCGCTGCCCTTGTTGCTGACCCTGTCGTCGGGTGTCACGGGCTACACGACGATTCACGCCGGCTCGGCCCGGCAGGCGCTGACCCGGCTCCGGTTCATCTGTCAGCTGGCGGACACGTCCGGCGGCCTGCCATTGGCCGCACTGAACACGCTGGTCAGCGAGAGCGTCGACGTGGTCGTCCAGTGCGCCCGAACCCCCTCGGGACCGCGTGTCACCGAGGTCGTGGCCGTCGAAGACCTGGTCGGCGGCGCCGAGGCCACCCATTTCACGGTCACGGAGCTGTTCCGCCGTACCGGCCCGGACGGCCCGCTGGCCTGGACCGGCGAGGTCCCCGAGCGTGCCGCCCGCGCCCTCGCCGACGCCGGTCACGACGTGCGCCGCCTCCTCTCCGACCCGCCAGCACTTCGCTCACCCGTCCCCCCACCCCCGCCGCCGGCTGACGGCTCGTGGGGCGGGGTCACCTCACGCCCGGCCGACGATACGTGGGGTGGCGTCGGGCCGGGCCCGGCCGAGGAGATGCGGGACATCAGGCCGCCCCTTCCTCCCCCACCGCCCCCGCCACCTCCGTCGCCGCACGGCGGCGGTGCCGGGGTCGAACCGGCGGAGCGGGACGGAGCGGTGACGTGATCGGGATCGCGTTGGCGCTGTGTGCGGCGGTGGGGGTGTACCTGCTGTACACCGCGGTCGTCGTCGGGTGGACCGGGCTGCGGGTCGGACCGGCGCACTCGGACCGGCCGAGACGGCGGGCCCGGGTGTCCGACTGGCTGGTGCAGGCGGGGCTCGGCGACGTCGGCATCGGGGAGTTCGCCGGCGTGACGCTCGTGCTCGCGGCCGGTGGCGCTGCGATCGGGTACGTCCTGTTCGGTGGGCTGCTCGCCGCGGCGGCGCTCGCCCTGGCGGCCGGGGCGACCCCGCCGGCGTCGTACCGGGTGCGGCGACACCAGCGGCGGGCGGCGGCGCAGGAGGCCTGGCCGCGGCTCATCGAGGAGGTCCGGCTGCTCACCTCGAA
>DATFOS010000215.1:0-31830 GCA_035265325.1 Acidimicrobiales bacterium | reverse complement strand
CGCCACGATCGAGGGCGGGAAGTACCTCGACGCCGCCGCCTACTACTCCAGCCTGGGCCTGGTCATGGACCTGTTCTGGCTGGTCGTCGTGCTGTTCTCGTGGCGCGTGCTGACCCGGGAGTACTGGCGGGCCCAGGTCGTTCCCGCCGACGCCCACGGATGGGCGTGGCTGGGGAGGTACATGCCCGAGCGGGCGTTGCTGGCGCTGTACCGGGCGACGTTCTTCTACGGGTTGTGCCGCGTGATCGCCTGGTCGACCTGGGCCCACCTGATCGCCCGCCCCGTCATCGACGGGGTCGAGCGGTTCGGGTACCCGTTCGACTTCTCCTGGACCGGCCCGTGGTGGATCGGTGCCCGCAGCCTGCCCCACGTGCCGATCTGGATGGTCCCGATCGGCGTGGCGGCGCTGCTGGCCGCGACCTACTGGGCGTTCGCCAGGCTGTGGGAGCCGATGGGCGAAGCCGAGGAGCGCCGCAGGAAGGCCCGCGCCCCCGTCTGAGCGCCGGCGCCGACGGCCACGCGCTCGTCGGCCCGCTCGACCGCGTCGGCGCCGAGGACCTCGACGGGGTCGAGGTCGAGCCGCCGCAGGAACGACACCGTCCGCACGTCACGGGCGACGGGGTCGGGGGCGTCGACCAGGCCCAGGTCGGCCAGCGCGCGGTGCACGGGCGCCTTGGCCACGGCCGCGGCGAGCGCCACGTGGGCCACGACGACTTCCCCCTGGGACAGGCAGTTCGCGCACATGGACGCGACTGTAGGCCCCCGCGTCGCCGCGGGGGCCCTCGTCGGGCGGTGCGGGCCGGCCCGGGAGCCGACCCGTCGTCAACCGATGCCCGTACCGGGCAGTTTCTCGAGCGTCGCCGTGTCGTCGTCGACCGACGACGTGGAGGGCGTGGACGACGTGGACGTCGAGGGGCCGGAGGACGCCGACGGCGTGGACGACGTCGACGGCACCTTGGATGCCACGGCGTCGCCGGCGCGCTCTGCGGTGCCGACCACCTTCTCCTCGACGGCGTCGGTGACCTTGGCGGCGCTGCGCGAGACCGTGTCGGTCACGCGTTGCAGGCGAGGGTTGGCCTTCACCTTGGTGAGCGCCTCGTCGAGCTGCTTCTTCCGTTCTTCTTCGGGTAGTGAGCCGTACCAGTAGCCGGCTGCGAACCCGATGGCCAGTCCGAGCTTGAACCTCATCGCGAGCGCTTACCCGCGCGCGCACGGGCCGAGACGCGATGAAGGCGAGGCCGCGAGGACCTCGCCTTCACCACAGAACTGTCGAAAAGACCCGCTCCGGCTCGCTACTACCGGGAGGGACGAGGGCCCGGCACCGATGCAGACGGTGAGCTGGTTGGACTCCACCGAGTGGTCCGACTAGCCGCTCAGCGGCCAGCTACCTCCAGGGTCCCATAACAACAAGCACTCATGTGATGGACCACCTCCTTCCTCTGGTAGCGGGCAGGCTATCAACGCCTGCCCGCACCACAACCCCGATTCCGGGCGACAGGACGGGGACTACATCATCCCCATGCCGCCCATGCCACCCATGGGGTCGCCGCCACCAGCGGGGGCGGCCGACGGCGGCTCGGGCTTGTCGGCCACGAGGGACTCGGTGGTGAGCACCAGGCCCGCGATCGAGGCTGCGTTCTGGAGCGCGGCGCGGGTCACCTTGGCCGGGTCGATGACGCCGGCCTTGAGCAGGTCCTCGAGCTCGCCGGTGGCGGCGTTGAGGCCGACGGCCCCGGTCTCGCGCTCGATCTGCTGGACCCACACGGCCCCCTCGAGGCCGGCGTTGGCGGCGATGAGCCGGGCCGGGGCCTCGAGCGCCTTCCACACGGTGCGGGCACCGGTGGCCTCGTCGCCCTCGAGCGACTCGACGACCTTGGCCACGGCGGCACGGGTGCGCAGCAGGGCGGTGCCGCCGCCGGCGACCACACCCTCCTCGATGGCCGCACGCGTCGCCGATAGGGCGTCCTCGATGCGGTGCTTCTTCTCCTTGAGCTCGACCTCGGTGGCCGCGCCGACCTTGACCACGGCGACGCCGCCGGAGAGCTTGGCCAGCCGCTCCTGGAGCTTCTCGCGGTCCCAGTCGGAGTCGGTGTCGTCGATCTCGCGCTTGATCTGGGCGATGCGGCCCTGGATGTCGGCCGCGGAGCCGGCACCCTCGACGATCGTCGTCTCGTCCTTGGTGACGATGATCTTCTTGGCCCGGCCGAGCAGGTCGAGGGTCACGCCGTCGAGCTTGAGGCCGACGTCCTCGCTGATGACCTGGCCGCCCGTGAGGGTCGCCATGTCGCCCAGCATCGCCTTGCGGCGGTCGCCGAAGCCCGGGGCCTTGACGGCGACCGAGTTGAAGGTGCCGCGGATCTTGTTGACGACGAGCGTGGCCAGGGCCTCGCCCTCGACGTCCTCGCCGATGATGACCAGCGGGCGGCCGGCCTGCATCACCTTCTCGAGGACGGGCAGCATCTCCTGGACCGAGCTGATCTTGCCCTGGTTCAGCAGGATGTACGCGTCCTCGAGGACGGCCTCCTGCCGGTCCTGGTCGGTCACGAAGTAGGGCGACAGGTAGCCCTTGTCGAACTGCATGCCCTCGGTGAAGTCGAGCTCCATGCCGAAGGTGTTCGACTCCTCGACGGTGACCACGCCGTCCTTGCCGACCTTGTCGATGGCGTCGGCGAGGACCTCGCCGATGGCCGGGTCGGCGGCCGAGATGGCGGCGACCTGAGCGATCTCGCTCTTGTCGTCGATCTCCTTGGCCAGCTCCTGGATCGACTCGACGGCGGCGGCCACGGCCTTCTCGATGCCGCGCTTGAGGCTCATCGGGCTGGCGCCCGCGGCCACGTTGCGCAGGCCCTCGTGCACCAGCGCCTGGGCCAGCACGGTGGCGGTGGTCGTGCCGTCACCCGCGATGTCGTTGGTCTTGGTGGCGACCTCCTTCACGAGCTGGGCACCCATGTTCTCGAAGGGGTCGTCCAGCTCGATCTCGCGGGCGATCGACACACCGTCGTTGGTGATCGTCGGGGCGCCCCACTTCTTGTCGAGCACCACGTTGCGGCCCTTGGGGCCGAGCGTCACCTTGACCGCGTCGGCCAGCTTGTTGACGCCGGCCTCGAGGGCGCGACGGGCCTCGTCGTCGAACTTGAGGATCTTGGGCATGCGTTACTTCTCCACCTTGGCGAGTACGTCACGGCCCGCGAGGATCAGCAGATCCTCACCGCCGACGGTGATCTCGGTGCCGCCGTACTTGCTGTAGACGACGGTGTCGCCCACGGCGATGTCGAGGGGGATCAGCTCGCCGGTCTGCTCCGAACGCTTGCCGGGGCCGACGGCGAGGACCTCGCCCTGCTGCGGCTTCTCCTTCGCGGTGTCGGGGATCACGAGGCCACTGGCGGTGGTCTCTTCGCTCTCCCCGGGCTTGACGACGATGCGATCGTCGAGGGGCTGCAGGCTCATGCCGGTGTCGCCTCCGTTGGCGTTGCGTGGCCAGCCGTCGGCGACCCGAACGGTCGCGCTGGGCTAGCACTCTCGATGTACGACTGCTAACCCTACGTCGCACCGATTAGCACTCGCAACAGGCGAGTGCCAAACTTCGTACGGCTGCTAGACAAACCCTCGGGGTAGGCCGACCCCGTGGGGAGGGACCAGCCGTTGAGGAAGCCGCTCGCCATCGCCGCCGTCGTGCTGCTGTCCGCCCTGGGCGCTTGCTCGTCCGCCGACGACGACCCCACGGACGACACGTCGGGGGCCACGACGGCCGACTCCTCCGACGGCTCGTCGGGCGAGGGCACCGTCGAGGGCCCGTCGGTCGGCGACGACGAGGCCGGGGACGACGAGGCCGGGGACGACGCGGCCGGGGACGACGCGTCCGACGGTGAGCGCTCCGGCGACGCCGCCGAGGTGCTCGGCGCGGCCGACGCCGACCTGGCCGCCGACCCCAACGACCCGACGCTGGTCCCGATCCGGTTCGAGGTCCTGTCGCTGGAACGGCTGACGGGCATGGTCGAGCTGCGGGGACGGTTCACCCACGACGGCGCGTCCAACGACCCCGCCTGGGAGCCGTTCTCGACGTTCGAGGACCCCCGCCTGCGCGAGGGCCAGGGCGCCTACAGCCTGAGCGGCGCCGCCCTGGTCGACGCCGAGGCCCAGCAGGCGTACCTGACGCTCGTGGACGGCGACGGCGTGTGCCTGTGCAGCACCGGGTTCGACCGGCTGGCGGTCCCCGCCGGCGAGAGCGTCGAGGTCTACGCCGACTTCGGGGGCGTGCCGGACGACGCCGAGGCGATCGACGTCCAGCTCCCGCAGTTCGGCACGGTCAGCCAGGTGCCGATCAGCTGATGCGCCGCCCAGCGGCCCGGGGCCGGGCGCTCGCCGGCGGCACGCTGGCCGCCGGCCTGCTCGGCGCCGGCTTGGCGGTCCCCTGGTCCGTCGCCGGTGCCCAGGGCGAGCCGGACGCCGACGACGAGCCGGGCGGCACGCCCACCACCGCGCCCGGGCCCGTCGCCGGACGCGGCAGCGACCGGCCGCCCGGGCGCCCCCGGGTCGTCGACGTGCCCCCGCGGGTGGTCGACCTGTCCGTCCGAGTCGCCCGCACCGACGACTCCGAGCTGAGCGTCGAGACGCCCGACGCCCGGGCGGTGACGCTGGCGTCGGACGTCCTGTTCGACATCGACCGGTCCGACCTCGGTGCCGAGGCCCGCGCCCGGGTCGACGCCATCGCCGACGACCTGCTGGAGCTGGGCGGCCCCCGGACGATCACGATCGAGGGCCACACCGACGACGTCGGCTCGCCCGAGCACAACCAGGGCCTGTCCGAGCGGCGGGCGTTTGCCGTCAACGCCCGGCTCGCGGCCCAGCTCAACGACGACTCGTTCACGATCGAGTACGCCGGCTACGGCGAGTCCCGCCCGGTCGCCTCCAACGGCACCGAGGAGGGCCGCGCCCTCAACCGCCGGGTCGTCGTCTCCTACCCGACCGACTGACGCCCGTCAGACCATGAGCGGCAGGCGGAGGCTGGGCGTGGCGCCCGTCTCGAGCGATGACGGCCCGTCCGCCCGCAGGCGCCACCAGGCGGCGGCCGCCACCATGGCGGCGTTGTCGGTGCACATCGACCGGCTGGGTACGAAGGGGCGCATCCCGTCCTCGTTGCAGCCGTCGACGAGGCGCTGGCGCAGGGCGCTGTTGGCCGCCACCCCGCCGCCGAGGCAGATGCCCTTGGCCCCCACCTCGCGGGCGGCGCGGCGCGCCTTGGTCACGAGGACGTCGACCACGGCCTCCTGGAAGCTGGCGGCGACGTCGGCCGTCGCCACGTCGGGGTTGCGGCGGACGTGGTTGACCACCGACGTCTTGACCCCGCTGAAGCTGAAGTCGTGGCCCTGGTCGAGCATCGCCCGCGGGAACCGGATGGCCTCGGGGTCGCCCTCGCCCGCGAGCTTGTCGATCACCGGTCCGCCGGGGTAGCCGAGGCCGAGGAACCGGGCCACCTTGTCGAACGCCTCGCCGGCGGCGTCGTCGATCGTCTGGCCCAGCAGCCGGTAGCGACCGTGGCCCAGCATGTGGACGAGCATGGTGTGCCCGCCCGACACCAGCAGCACGACCAGCGGCATCTCGAGGTCGGGCTCCTCGAGGAACGAGGCGTACAGGTGCGCCTCCAGGTGGTTCACGGCCACGAACGGCACGCCCCACACCAGTGCCAGCGCCTTGGCCGCGCTCACGCCCACCAGCAGCGAGCCGATCAGCCCAGGGCCGTGGGTGGCAGCGACCGCCTCGACCTCGTGGTCGGCCACGCCGCCCTCGACCAGCGCCTGCGCCACGACCGGCGTGAGCAGTTCGACGTGCGCCCGGCTCGCGATCTCAGGGACCACCCCGCCGTAGCGGGCGTGCCGGTCGATCTGGCTCGACACGACGGACGAGCGGACGATCGTGGCGTGTTCCACGACCGCCGCCGCCGTCTCGTCGCACGACGTCTCGATGCCCAGGATCCGGTCGGCCATCGGGACAGTCTGCCACCGCCACCCCGGGTGCCCACGAGCCCACGACCGGGACGGACGACGAGGCCTCCTGGCAGCGATAAGTTTGGTCGCCGTACTTAGTACCGGTACGGCCGTCCAAGACGTCGTCGGTCGCCGGGGCCACCCCCGGCGAGGGGAGTGCAGGTCGCCGTGTCGTGGTGCATCCGGGGCATCGTGGTCGACGGCGGAATCGGCTCCGAATGACCCCGCCCCTCACCGACAAGGGCCGGGCGCGTCGCAGCGCCATCGCCTCCGCCGCCGCCGCGCTGCTGCTGGACGGCGGGCCGCCCGCCGTCACGCACCGTGCCGTCGCTCAGCGCGCCGGCGTCTCGCTCGGGTCGACCACCTACTACTTCGCGGACCGCGACGAGCTGCTGGCGGCGGCCATCGAGCGCGCCCGGTCCGCCGACGTGACCCGCGCCCGCACGGCGGCGTCGCAGTCCCCCGGGCGGGGCCGCCGGGGCCTCGCCGGGCGCCTGGTCGACGTCGTCGTCGGCCTCGACCGGCTCGACGACCCCGACCGGGTCGCCGCCCACTATCAGCGTTTCCTCGGGGCGGCCCGCACCGAGCCGGGCCGGGCCGGCGTCTCCCGCTGGAACCGCGAGCTACGCGACACGGTCGCCGACACGCTCGTCCGCCATCACGCCCCGGAAAAGGCGGCGGGAGCGGTCCTCGCCCTGGTCGACGGCTGCGTCCTCGCCTGGCTCATCGACGAGGGCACCGACCCCGACGCCGACGCCCTGGTCGACCGCGTCCGCGACGGCCTCACCACCTTCGGCGTGCGATAGGTCGCTGGGCTGTTCCGGCCCCGGTGGTGGGCGGCGGGGCGCGGCTCACCACGGGCTGAGCAGCCCAGCGAGCGCCTAGACCCAGCCCCCCTCGATGACCGTTGTGCCGCGGAGGGTGGACTCGATGGCGGCGAGGCGCTCGGCGTACTCGGGGGTGTGGACGTCGTGGGCCCACATGACCAGGGCGTCCTCGAGGTTGTCCGGGTAGTAGGCCTTGCGCATGCCGGCGGGGACGTACCCGAACCGGCGGTAGAGCGACTGGGCGCCGCCGTTGCTGACCCGGACCTCGAGGGTGAGCGAGCGGCTCCCGCGCTCGATCGCGGCGCGGGACAGGGCGATCAGCAGGCGCGTGGCGATCCCCCGGCGGTGCCAGTGGGGGTCGACGACGATGGTCGTGATGTGCGACTCGTCGACGGCATGGAACAGCCCGGCGTAGCCCACGACGCCGGCGCCCACCCGGGCGACGAGGTAGACGCGCGTCGCCTTCTGGCCGATCTCGCCGAGGAACAGCCCGTACGACCAGGGTCGGCGGTACACCCGCTGTTCGATGCGCGTGACGCTGCGCAGGTGCCGCCGGCGCATGGCACAGATGCGCACCTCCAGCCCCTCGGGGCCGGGGACGTGCGGCGGGGTCTCTTCGGCCGGCTGGGCCATCAGGGCGGGCCCCGGGGGTGGTCGCGGGTTACCCAGTTGACCTCGGCGTCGGGTTTGCGCAGGTAGAGCGGCTCGAGCTCGGACGGCTGGACCCACTCCTCCCGCAGCGCCCGGGCGTGGGCGAGCTGCACGAGCGACGCCGCCGACGGGTAGGCCAGGCCCTGGTCGCCGATCTCGACGGACCCCAGCTCCTCGAACAGGTCGCGGTAGCGGAGGGCGCCGTCGCCGACCAGCAGCACGTCCTCCCCGGTGGCGACGAGGTCGCCGGCCAGGTCGTCGGGCGAGCACACGATGCCGTCGGCCAGGCGCTGGATGCCGCCGGGGACCTGCCGGTAGCTGGCCGTGAACACCTCGCCGCGGCGGGCGTCGAGCGCGACCACGACGAGCCTGGGGCTGAACCGGACCGGGAACGCCGCCAGGTCGAGGCTGGGCACGCCGATCATGGGGACGCGCAGGGCGTGGGCCATCGCCTTGGCGGCGGCGAGGCCGACCCGCAGGCCCGTGAACAGGCCCGGCCCGACGTCGACGGCCACGCAGCTGACCTCGTGGAGGTCGACGCGGGCCTGGCGGCACAGGAAGTCGATCGACGGGACCAGCGACTCGGCGTGGCGCTTCGCCCGGCTCGCGTGAAGGGACGCCAGCACGCCCTCGTGGCCGCCGATCGCCGAGCCGACCTGCATGGTCGAGGTGGTGATCCCGAGGATGAGCACCTACGCCTCCGTCCCGCCGGTGCCGTTGCCGGCTGCGCCCTCGGGCCCGGGCGGCCCGTCCGGGCTGGTCCCGTTCCCGCGCGGCGGCCCGACGTAGGGGCCGACCACCTCGGCGATCGTCCGGGTGCGCAGGGACCACGTCGGCCCCACGGCCCGGAACGCCAGCCGGCGGTCGTCGTCGCCCTCGCCGAACGTGAGCCGCACCTCGAGGTAGTCGCTGGGCAGCGCCGGGAGGATCTTGTCGCCCCACTCGATGAGCACGACGCTGCCGTCGTCGAGCAGCTCGGCCAGCCCCAGCCCGGCGACCTCGCCGAGCTGGTCGAGGCGGTAGACGTCGAGGTGGTGCATGCGCAGCCGGCCCTCGTACTCCTGTGCCAGGGTGAACGTCGGGCTGGTGATCGTCTCGGTGATCCGGAGCCCGGCGCCGAAGCCCTGGGCGAAGGCGGTCTTGCCCGCCCCCAGGTCACCCGCCAGCAGGACGAGGTCGCCGGGCCGGGCCCGCTCCCCCAGCGCCGCCGCCAGGGCCCGGGTCTCGTCGACCGTCCGCGTGAGGGCGACGAGCGCCGCAGCGCGCTCGGCGGTCACGGGCCCACCGCCGTTGGCACGAAGTCCCTGTCGGACACCGGCGAGAGCCTACCGAGCGGCCACACCCCGCCCCGTCTGGCGTCCGTCCGCCGCGCGCTGCGCGCGGGCAGGCGCTCGGGTCGCCGCTGCCGACGCCGGCGTGCGCCCCGCTCAGGCGAGGGTGAGGATCGCAGCCGCCACCACGTGGACGGCCAGGGCGCGAACCGCGTCGACCGGGGCCTCCACCGGCGGGTCGGTGGGGACGGAGGCGGCCACGAAGGCGTCACCGTCCGTGCGGGTGTGCGGCGGGAAGACCGCACGGGCGAGGCCGTCGTGGGCGCCCTGGGCGACAGTGTGGCAGGCCGCCTTGTCCAGGCGGGCGTTGGTGGCGACGACGCCGATCACGGTGTTCCCGCCGACGGCCGGCCCGGTGGCCGGGCCGCCCCCGGCCACGGCCCCGTGCGACACGGCAGGCCCCGTGGCTGCGCCGGCGGCCCACGGCTCGGTCGTCCAGCCGGGGCGACGGCCGAGCGAATGGTCGAGGGCGATCGTCGCCGGGTCGCCGCCCGGCAGGCCGGAGGCGTTGACCGCGACCAGCGTCGCCACCCGCAGGTGCCCCACGGCGGCCGAGGCGGTCACCAGCCCGGCCGGCCGCGAACCGGCGCCCGGGACGCCCTCGCCCACCGTCGCTCCCGCCCCGGCGCCCACCCGCCCGAGCGCCGCGGCCCGCGTGCCGTCGCCCGGCTCACCCCCGGCGGTGGGCGCTGAACCGGGGCCCGTGGCGGCGCGTGCGGCGGCGTAGCCGGATTCGGCCGTCGGGCGCACGCTCGGGTCGCCGACGTCCAGGTCGAAGAGGGCGAGGGCCACGACGATCGGCACGTTGCCGAACCCGGTGGGGAAGCCGCGGCCCTGCTCCTCGCACCAGCGGACCACGCCGTCCGCCGCCGCCAGGCCGAACGCCGAGCCGCCGGTGAGCACCAGGGCGTCGATCCGGGACACGAGCCGGCCCGGCTCGAGCAGGTCGAAGTCGCGGGTGGCGGGCGCCCCGCCCCGCACCTCCCCCGAGGCGACCGTTCCGTCGGGGAAGGTGACGACCGTGCACCCGGTGTCGCCGGCGTCGTGCGCCCAGTGGCCGACCCGGACGCCGGGGACGTCGGTGAGCACGCCGCCCCTCAGCCCCGGTAGCGGCGATCGACGCGCGGGCCGATGGCGCAGACGACTTCGTAGTTGATCGTGCCCAGGCGCTCGGCCCATTCGTCCGGGGTGATCTGCTCGTCGCCCTGCCGCCCCAGGAGCACGACGGAGTCGCCTTGGCGGACCGTGGCGTCGGGGCCGCAGTCGACCATGAGCTGGTCCATGGTCACGACGCCCACCATCGGGCGCCGCGCCCCGGCGACGAGCACCTCCTGCCCCGCCACGCCCAGCGAGCGGAAGACGCCGTCGGCGTAGCCGATCGGGACGGTGGCGACGACCGTGTCGGCCGGGAACGTGTAGCGGTGGCCGTAGGAGACCGCCTCGCCGGCGCGCACCCGCTTCACGTAGGACACCTCGGTCGCGAGCGTCATCGCCGGATGCAGGTCGACGCGGCCGGCGAGGGCCGGGGCGGGCGGGAGGCCGTAGACGGCGATCCCGCAGCGGACCATGTCGTAGCGGGCCGCCGGGTGGGCGATCGCCCCGGCCGAGTTGGCGGCGTGGACGATCGGCGGATCGATGCCGGCCGCCCGCAGGTCGACGACCAGGGCGTCGAACACGCCGAGCTGGCGGGCCGTGAACGGGTTGTCGAGCTCGTCGGCCACCGGCAGGTGGGTGAACACGCCCTCGAGGCGCAGCTCGGGCCGCTTGTCCACCCCGAGGGCCAGGTCGACCAGCTCGTCGGGGGCGCAGCCGACCCGGTGCATCCCGGTGTCGACCTTGAGATGGACCGGGATCGGCGGGCGGCGGTGCCGGCGGGCCGAGCGGGCGATCGCCTCGACGGCAGCGGTGCTGTACACGGTCAGCCGGGCGCCGGTGTCGACCGCGTCGTCGACCTCGTCGGGGCGGGGCTCGGCGAGCACCAGCACGGGCGCCTCGATGCCGGCGTCGCGCAGGGTCGCGGCCTCGTGGACCTGGGCCACCGCCAGCCACTCCGCCCCGGCCGCCAGCGCCGCCCGGCCCACCGGGGCGGCGCCGTGCCCGTACCCGTTGGCCTTCACGACGGCGCACACGCAGGCCGGGGCCACGAGCTCCCGCAGGGCCCGCACGTTGTGGCCCACCGCCTGCAGGTCGATGTCGGCCCAGGCCCGGGCGCTCATCGTCCCTCCCGATCGCCGGAGGCATACCCACTGGCCGCCCCGGCCTCGGCCGACCCGCTGTCGTCGGCAAACGAGCGGCCGTCGGCGTGGGGCGCGTCGGCCACGTCGGCCACGTCGGCCAGGTCGGCGAGGACCGTGGGGATGGCCTCGACGAGGTCGGAGGCCACCAGGCCCTGGGGAGGGCCGTGGAGGGCGGCGGTGCCGTGCACCCAGGCGGCCGCAGCGGCGGCCTCCGCCGGGGCGGCGCCCCGGGCGAGGAAGGCGCCGACCAGGCCCGAGAGGACGTCCCCCGTCCCCGCCGTGGCCAGGCGCTGGTCGCCGGCGGTGGACAGCAGCACGTCGTCGCCGTCGGGGCCGGCCACCACCGTCGTCGGCCCCTTGAGCAGGACCACGCAGCCGAGGCGCATGGCAAGGTCGCGGGCAGCGGCGATGCGGTCGTCCCCCGGGGGCCCGCCCGCCAGGCGGGCGAACTCGCCGTCGTGGGGCGTGAGGACGACCGAGGCAGCGTCCGGGCGGCGGCCCAGCACCTCGGCGGCCCGGTCCCCCAGGATGCTGAGCCCGTCGCCGTCGACCACCGTCGGCACTCCGGCGCCCGCCACCAGGTCGACGACGGCCTCGGCGGCGGCGTCGGACCCGCCGAGGCCGGGGCCCACGACCAGGGCGCCGGCCCGGTCGAGCTGCTGCCGGACGACGGGCGCCCAGCCGGACGCCGGCGTCGTGATCCCCACCGCCTCGGTGGGCAGGCCGGGGTCGTGCTCGATGCCCGGCGAGGCCACCCGCACCATGCCGGCCCCGGCCCGCATGGCGGCGGCGGCGGCGAGGTGGGCGGCCCCGGTCATCCCGGGCGAGCCGGCGGCGAGGACGACCGCCACCTTCCACTTGTGGGCGTCGACCGCCCGGGGCGGGAGCCACCCGGCCACGTCCGCCGCCGTGACGAGGAAGGCCCGGGCGCCGGACACGTCCAGCCCGATGTCGGCGACCGCCACCGCGCCGGCGTAGCTGCGGCCCGGCTCGAAGAGGAGGCCGGGCTTGAGGGCGGCGAACGTCACGGTCCGCACGGCGGCGAGCGGCGGGGCGTCGCCGACGGCCCCGGTCAGCCCGTCCACGCCGCTCGGGATGTCCACGGCCAGCACCGGTGCGCCACCCGGGTCGGGCGGCTGGTAGGTGCCGCGGAACCCGGTCCCGTAGGCGGCGTCGATCACCAGGTCGCACGGGGGCAGCACGTCGGGGGCGTCGGCCGCCGGGACGACCTGCACGCGCACGCCCCGGCGGGCCAGGCGCTCGGCGGCCACGCGCCCGTCGTTGCCGTTGTTCCCCTTGCCCGCCACGACCACCACCCGGCGGCCGTACGTGCCGCCCAGCAGGTCGCGGGCGTGGCGGGCGACGGCGGCGGCCGCCCGCCCGATCAGGACCTCGACCGGGTCGGGCGCGGCGGCGTCGACCGCCGCCATCTCCTCGGGTGTCAGGACCGACAGCATGCGACGGCGAGGCTACGACCGTCGGCGACCGCGAACACGTCCCCCCGGGGCACCGACGACGGGAGGCGACCGGCAGGCCGACCGGGAGGCGGCGAGCGCCGGCGGCTAGGTACGGGACAGGTGGCCGCGGGCGTACAGCCCTGCGAAGCAGGCGCCCGCCAGGACCAGCATCAGAGCGGCGAAACCGGGCGAGCCCGCCATCACGGCGGCGATCCCCCCGACGACGCACACGATCAGCGCCACGGACAGCGCCAGCCCCTCCGTCGCCGGAGCGCTGGGCGTGGGGGCGGACGGGAGGGGGGCGTCCATGCCTGCCGTCTACCCGCCCGGGTGGGCCCTCAAAGGCCGGTCAGCGCGAGGTGCCCGATGTCACCGACGGCGCACTGGTCGCCACCGCGAGCGCCTGCGCCATCGTGGCCGTGTGCGTCATGCTCACGTGCCAGGCGGTGATGCCCCGGTCGGCGGCCAGGCGGGCGGCGGTGCCGTACAGGACGAGCGACGGCGCCCCCGACGCCGCCCGCACCACCTCGATCTCGGCCAGGCGGCAGGCCCCGATGCCGAGGCCCATGGCCTTGAGCACGGCCTCCTTGGCGGCGAAGCGGGCGGCGAACCGCTCCGCCGGGTCGCGCCGCTGCTCGCACGTGGCCCGCTCGCCCGCCGTGAACACCCGGTCCCGGAAGGACGGGGTGCGCGCCAGCGTCGCCCGCATCCTGGCCACCTCGCACAGGTCGACCCCCACGCCGACGACGGCACCCGGCGGGGGGACGGCGGACGGCCCGGTCACGTCCGCCAGCGGTCGGCGAGCTGGTTGATCGGCTCGGTGAGCAGGTCGTCGACCGGCACCTCGGCCAGCAGGTCCTCCCGGAACGTCGGCTCGGTCTCCAGCACGGCGTCGCGCAGCACGGCGTAGCGGTTGCGGTAACCCTGGAGGACGCCGCGCGCCGTGCCCTGGGGCAGGCGGTCGGCGAACGTGACGTGCAGCAGCGTGATGCCCACGGCCTGCCCGTCCTTCACCTCGGGGACGATCACGATCGGCCGGCCGTCGCTGCGACCCCTGGCCACGAGCACCTCGCGCTCGTTGGCCACCCGGTGCTTGGTGCCCCGCAGCTCCGGGAACCGCTCGGTGCGGCTGGCCAGGTCGCGGGCGATGCCGCCCCGGTCGATGAGCTGGATCGTCGCCGGCCCGCCCGGGGCCGCCGCCGGCTCGATGCGGTAGCGCGTCCAGCCCCGGACGTCGCTCACGACCGGGCTGACGTCGGCCAGCGTGCGCAGGACGCGGTAGGTCAGCTGGTCGCGCGGCGCCCCGGCCCGCATCGCCTCGGCCACCAGCGGGACCTCCAGCAGCGTCTCGTCGGTGCGCGAGATGCCGACGGTGACGGTCTTCGCCTGGTGCTTGATGGCGTCGATGGGGCGGGTGAGCTCCTCGATCGCCCGGGTCAGGCCGGCCGTCAGGTCGTCGACGACGACGGCCGGCGTGCCGACCTTGCCCTCGTCCAGCTGGTAGGCCTCGAGCGGCACGACGCCGAGCGCGTAGCGGAACAGGGCCGCCAGCCGCACCGCCGTCGACGCCTCGAGGTGGCCGTCGTAGCGGCCGACCCGCAGCTCGTCGAAGAAGAGCCGGGCGGCCGGCTCGACCGACGGCCGCAGCCGGGCCAGCAGCGTCTCGCCCCGGCGCGGGCCGCCGGAGGCCACCACCGACTCAATGGCCGCCCGCGCCCGGCGGAGCGGGTGGGCCAGCCCGTCGATGGCGAGGGCGGCCTCGTAGCCGAACACGTGGCCGGCCATGGCGGAGAGCACGAACGCCAGCTGGGGATGGGTCTCGGGGACCGGCAGCACGGCCAGGGCGGCGGCGAACCGGGCCTGGCCGTCGGTGGCGATCACGATCGGGGACGCCTTGTGCGCCCGGTAGATCGCCACCTCCTTGGCCACGTCGTCGGCGGTCGAGCCGGTGAGGCCCGCGGCACACACGAGGATGAGCGGCTCGGCCGACAGGTCGATGTGCTTCTTGTCCTCGGTCCGGTCGAAGGCGATCGACTTGTAGCAGAGCTCGGACAGCTTGATCCGCACCTCGGCTGCGGCGATGCGGTTCACGCCGTTGCCGACGACGGCCCAGTAACGCTTGGACGGGGCCAACTCGTGGGCGGCGGCGGCGATCTGCGGGCGGCGTTCGAGCACGGCCGCCATCGCCGCCGGCAGGTCGCGCAGCGCCCGGAGGACCTGCTGGTCGACCGTGCAGCCGACCTCGTCGGCGATCGCCTCGGCCAACAGGACGCCGGCCGCCACCTGGCTGTAGAAGGCCTTCGTGGAGGCGACCGACATCTCGACGTCGCGGCCGTCGGACGTGTAGAGCACCCCGTCGGCCTTGTCGGTCAGGTCGCTGCCCCGCCGGTTGACGATGGCGACGACCCGGGCGCCCCGGGCGCGCACGAGGTCGACCGTCCGGTTGGTGTCGGTCGTGGTCCCCGACTGGGAGAAGGCCACGACCAGCGTGTCGGCCATCTTCGGCGCCAGGCCGAAGCCGGACAGCTCGGTGGCCGGGAGCGCCTCGACGTTCAGCCGGCTGGTGCCGCAGGCCGTCCGCAGGGCGGCCTCCAGGCCCTCGCCGGCCACGGCCGCCGTCCCCTGCCCGATCACGAGGACGCGGCGGATGTCGCCGTTGCGCAGCGCGGCCCGCACCTCGTCCGGCAGGGACTCGGGCGGCAGGAGCACGTCGAGCCGGCCGTCGCGCTCGACGAGCTTGCCCCGCAGCGTCTTGCGGACGCTGTCCGGCGACTCGGTGATCTCCTTGAGCAGGAAGTGCGGGAAGTCGCCGCGGTCGATGTCGCGGGTGGTGATCGACGCCTCGATCAGCTCGTCCTCGCGGACCGGCAGCGGCGTGCCGTCGTAGGCGACCCGCTGGATGCCCTCGAGCGTGCCGGCCCGGCTGCCGTCGAGCGCCACGATCTGGCCGCGGCTAGCCGTGGGGTTGTCAGGGTTGGCCGGCGTCTCGCCGTCGAGGCGGAGGTAGCGGTCCGTGACCTCAATGACCCCGTAGGGCTCGCTGGCCACGATGTAGGTGCCGTCGGCCACGCCGACGTACAGGGCCTGGCCGCTCCCCCGCAGCGCCAGCAGAACGGTGTCGGGCGAGCCGGTGGCCGCGGCGCCGATGGCGACCGAGCCCTCGAAGCCGGCCACCGTGTCGCGGAACGCCTCGACCAGCTCGTCTCCCTCCGCCAGCCGGCGGGACACGAGCGTCGGGATGACCTTGGCGTCGGTCGTGATCTCGGGAGAGATCCGTAGGCCCTCGGCTGACTTGAGGTCGGCGAAGTTGTCGACGTCGCCGTTGAGGGCGGCCACCACATAGGGGCAGGACTTCACCCCATGGCCGTCGTCGTCGGCCGCCACCTCGGTGTTGTCGACCGGGTGGGCGTTGGGCTGCGAGATGATGCCGACCGAGGCCCAGCGGGTGTGGCCCAGCACGACGGCGAGGGCGGTGTCGGCCGCCAGGGCCAGGCGGAGCAGGTCGTCGGCCCGCACGGCCTCGCGCAGCGCCCGCACGTTGTCGCCCAGCTCGCCGATCTCGGCGGCGGCCTTGTAGACGAACGACAGGCACCCGTCGACGACCCTCACGGCGCCGGAGCGGAACAGCGGATCGGCCGCCCGGTCGCCGACCAGCCCGGCGACGGCGGGACTGGCCAGGTCGAGGCCGTGGTCCCGGACCAGGATGTGGACACCCGCCGAGTCGCGGCCCCGCACCTCCAGGCGGTCGATGGCCGACAGCGCCTGCTGGATCGAGGTGTAGGCCTCGGTGGCCGCCCAGCCCGGCTCGCTGCCGGCCAGGTCGGCGACGGCGCGGGCGGTGCGGATGCGGTCCTCGCCGACCGCCCACACGGCGTCCTTGAGGCGGAGGACGGCGGCGTTCACCAGCTCGAGGCCGGCCGGGTCTGCGCCGGCGGCGGCCGCATCGGCGTCGAGCTGCTTCTCCACGCCGGCCACCGCATCGGACAGCGTGGCCGTCAGGCCCTCGACCTGGGCCAGTAGCTGGCGGTCGTGGACCAGGGCGTGGACGCCGTCGGTGCTCGTGAGGAGGGAGTCGGCGCCCTCGACCAGCGCGGCGGCGGCGTCGCACGCCTCGACCAGCGGCAGGGAGGATGCCAGGGCCCCGACCGCCTCGTGGAGCGGGCCGGTGACCGCCTCGGGCGGCGGTGCCGTCCGGCGACCGGGACGTCGGACGACCGAGATGATGCCGCACATGGCCGGCCAGTGTACGGATGGCCACGACCCGGCGTTCCCCGGTCACCCGGCGAGAAACGGAGCAACCCTCCGATACGTGGCCGGAGAGGGTCTCCTTTCAGGCCCCAGCCCGCAGTCCCGGGCCCTCGTAGCGCCCCGGCCCGTCGGGCCCCAGCACCCGTCAGCCCTTGGCGGCGGCGGACTCCACGGCGCGGACGAGCTCGTCCGCCGCGGCGGCGGCGTCGGCCTCGGTGGGCGCCTCCACCATGACCCGGACCAGCGGCTCGGTCCCGCTCGGGCGGACCAGCACGCGGCCCTTGTCCCCCAGGCGGGACTCCACGGCCGCCACGGCCGGCGCGATGCGCTCGAGGATCGCCGGGTCGCGCCGGGCCACCTCCACGTTGCGCAGCACCTGGGGCAGGCGGGTCATGGCGCCCGCCGCCAGCTCGCCGATGGGCGTCCCGCTGCGGACGACGACGTCCAGCACCTGCACCGCCGTGAGGAGCCCGTCGCCCGTCGTGGCCAGCGCGGGGAACACCACGTGGCCGCTCTGCTCGCCGCCCAGCGAGTAGCCGCCGGCGTCGAGCGCCTCCAGCACGTAGCGGTCCCCCACGGCGGTCTCCACGACCGAGATGCCGCGGGCGTCCATCGCCAGCCGGAAGCCCAGGTTCGTCATCACCGTCACCACGACCGTGTCGTCGGCGAGGGCGCCGCGGGCGTGGCGGTCGATGGCGCACACGGCGATCAGGTGGTCCCCGTCGACCAGCTCGCCCGACGCGTCGACCAGCAGCACCCGGTCGGCGTCGCCGTCGAAGGCGATGCCCAGGTCGGCTCCCTGGCCCACGACCGCCCGCTGGAGGTCGCCGGGGTGGGTGGACCCGCAGCCGTCGTTGATGTTCGTCCCGTCGGGCGACCCGTGGATCACGGTCACGTCGACCCCGAGCGACCGGAGCACGTCGGGCGCCACCACCGAGGCGGCCCCGTTGGCGCAGTCCACCACCGCCCGCAGGCCGTCGAGCCGCCGCCCGTCCAGCGCGGCGGCGACGGCGGCGCCGTAGCCGGCGTGGGCGTCGGTGGACGTGATCGTCCCCACGCCGGCGCCAGTGGGCGCCGAACGCCCGTCCCCGCCGCCGAGGAGGGCGCCCAGCTCGGCCTCGAGACGCTCCTCGACGGCGTCGGGCAGCTTGCGCCCGCCCGCCGAGAACAGCTTGATGCCGTTGTCGGCGAACGGGTTGTGCGAGGCCGACACGACGGCGGCCGGGGCGTCCTCCCGCGCCGACCACCACGCCACCTCGGGCGTGGGCGCCACGCCCAGGAGCGTCACGTCGGCGCCCTCGCCGGCCAGCCCGGCGGCCAGGGCCGCCTCGAGCAGCGGGCCGGACCGGCGGGTGTCACGCCCGATCGCGAAGCGGTCGCCGCCCAGCACCCGGGCCGCCACCCTGCCGAGGGCGAGCGCCAGCTCGGGCGTCAGCTCGGCGTTCGCCACGCCGCGCACCCCGTCGGTCCCGAACCTGAGCATGTCCCTCCTCGCACGTGGCCGGACTCGGCCCACCGGCGGCGCCGGCGTCCCCGTCAGATTGCCACCCGGACGCGCCACGGCCGGCCCTCGGAGGGGCCGGCCGTGCGAGCCACCGCCGCACGGAGCGGCGGAGTGGGATCAACGCTTGGAGTACTGCGGGGCCTTGCGGGCCTTCTTCAGGCCGTACTTCTTCGACTCCTTCTCACGCTGGTCGCGCGTGAGGAAGCCGGCCCGCTTGAGCGTGGTGCGCATCTCGGGATCGATGTCGACCAGGGCCCGGGCGATGCCGAGGCGCAGGGCGCCGGCCTGGCCGGACACGCCGCCGCCACCGATCGTCGCCTCGACGTCGTACTGCTCGTCGGTGCTGGTGAGCCGCAGCGGTTCGCTGAGGATCATCTGGTGCGCCTTCGACGGGAAGTACTCGGCGACCTCGCGCGAGTTGATCGTGATCTTGCCCTCGCCCGGACGGAGCCGGACACGAGCGACGGCACCTTTGCGGCGGCCGGTGGTCTGCACGAGCGGCTTGGGCATGACTCTCTCTGGTCCTCTCGGGGGTCTTACGCCGTGCGACGGGCGTGGGCCACGTCGAGGGTCTGAGGCTTCTGGGCGGCGTGCGGGTGATGGGGGCCCGCGTACACCTTGAGCTTGGTGATCATCTGGCGGCCGAGCCGGGTCTTCGGGAGCATGCCCCGGATCGTGCGGCGCACCGCCTCCTCCGGCCTGCGGGCCAGGAGGTCGGCGTAGGACTGCGTCTTGAGGCCGCCCGGGTAGCCGGAGTGGCGGTAGACGTTCTTGCGCTCGGCCTTGCCCGACGTCAGCACGACCTTGTCGGCGTTCACGATGATCACGTGGTCGCCGGTGTCGAGGTGCGGGGTGTACGTCGGCTTGTGCTTCCCCCGCAGGATGCTGGCGACCTCGGTGGCGAGTCGGCCCAGCACCAGGCCCTCGGCGTCGACGACGTGCCAGGAGCGCTGGATCTCGGATGCTTTCGGGCTGTACGTGGGCACGATGCCACCTTCGTGTGATTCTCGAGCTGTTCCCGGCCGCTGCCGGAGGGGATACGCGGCGCAGCCAGGGCGACGGACAATGATATGGAGCCGGGCGGGAAGTGGCAAACGGCGGGGGCTCTCACCAGGGGTTCAGGCGTAGCCCACCGCCCACAGGCAGAGGCCGTGGGGTGGGGCGAGGGTCGAGGCCTGCGATCGGTCGCGTCCCGCGAGGATGCCGAGGACGTCGCCGGCGTGCTTGCGGCCCAGGCCGGCGTCCACCAGCGTGCCGACCACGCTGCGGATCATCTGGTGGCAGAAGGCGTTGGCCTCGATCTCGAAGCGCAGGACGCCGTCGCCGAGGTCGTCCCACGTGGCGCTGTGGACCCGCCGCACCAGCGACGCCTCCGAGCCGTCGCGGTGCTTGGGCCGGCGGCAGAACGCCGAGAAGTCGTGCTCACCCACGAGTGGGTCGCTGGCCAGGCGCAGCAGGTCGAGCTCGAGCGGGTCGTCGACGTGCCACGACACGGGGGCGAGGAACGGGTCGGGCACGGGCCGGTTGAGCACCGTGTAGCGGTACACCCGGTGGGTGGCCGAGCGGCGGGCGTCGAACGTGTCGGCCGTGGTGGACAGGTCGCGCGCGACGATGGCCGGCCCGCACTGGCGGTTGACCGAGCGTTGCAGCGCGATCGGGTCGAAGCGGTCGGCCGGGGCGTCGAAGCTCACGACCTGCCCCCAGGCGTGGACGCCGGAGTCGGTCCGCCCGGCGCAGGTCAGCTCGACCGGGGCCCGCAGCGCCCGTTCGAGCGCCTCGCGCAGGGTGCCGCCCACGGTCCGCACGCCCGGGTTGGCGGCGAAGCCGTGGAAGCCCGACCCGTCGTAGGCGACCGTCATGCGGACGCGAACCAGCGGCCCACTCGGGGCCGCTGGTGTCGCGGTGTCCTCGAAGAGCGTCACCCCGGCTCGACGCGCGACGTGAGCGTCGGCAACGGGGACTAGACGAGCTCGATGCGCGCCATGGGGGCGTTGTCGCCCTGGCGCGGCCCGAGCTTGAGGATGCGGGTGTAGCCGCCGTTGCGGTCGACGTAGCGCGGGCCGATGTCGGCGATGAGCTTGTGGCTCATCTCGCGGTCGCCCAGGTAGGCGTTCACCAGCCGGATGTTGTGCACGGTCGTCGACGGGTCGACGGCGGCGCGGCGCGCCTTGGTGATCAGCTTCTCGGCGATCGGGCGCAGGGCCTTGGCCTTGGCCTCGGTCGTGACGATGCCCTCGGCGGCGAACAGGCTGGCGGCCAGGTTCGCCATCATGAGCCGCTGGTGGGCGGCGGCGCCGCCGAACCGGCGGCCCTTCTTCGGGGTGGCAGGCATTTCAGTCCTTGTTGCGGAGCGACAGGCCGCGCTCGTCGAGCTTGAGGATGACCTCGTCGAGCGACTTCTGGCCGAAGTTCGTGATGGCCAGCAGGTCGTCCTCGGTCTTCTGCACGAGCTCGCCCACGGTGTTGACCTGGGCACGCTTGAGGCAGTTGCGGGGACGCTCGGACAGGTCGAGGTCTTCGATGGGCAGGTCGAGGTCGGGGGAGCCGGCCGTGGTGACGGCGAGCTCGCCCAGCTCGAGGCCCTGCGGCTCGTCGCTCATCTCGGCCACCAGGCCGACGAGCGAGCGGAGCGTGTCGCCGGCCGAGGCCAGGGCGTCGCGCGGGATGATCGAGCCGTCGGTCTCGATGTCGATGACCAGGCGGTCGTACTCGGTCGACTGCTCGACCCGGGTCGGCTCGACCTCGAACGCCACCCGGCGCACCGGGGAGAAGATCGAGTCGACCGGGATCACGCCGATCGTCGCCGACGTCTTGTTGGCGTCGGCCGAGCGGTAGCCGCGGCCGCGGTCGACCGTGATGTCGACGGCGAGCCGGCCGGCCTTGTTGAGCGTGGCCAGCCGCAGCTCGCCGTTGAGGATCTCGACGTCGGACGTGAGCTGGATGTCGGCCGCCGTGACGTCGGCGGGGCCCCGCACGTCGAGCCGGAGGGTCACCGGCTCGTCGCTGTGCGACACGAGCACGATGTCCTTCAGGTTGAGGATGACGTCGGTGACGTCCTCGACCACACCGGGGATGGTGTCGAACTCGTGCAGGGCGTCGTCGAAACGGACCTGCGTGATGGCCGCACCGGGGATCGACGACAGCAGCGTGCGACGGAGCGAGTTGCCGAGGGTATGGCCGAAGCCGGGCTCGAGGGGGCCGATGGCGAACCGTTGCCGGTTGCCCTCGTCCTCGGTGACGGGCTCGACCGTGGGGCGCTGCATGACGAGCATGACGCGTGGTTCCTTCGTAAGACTGCGTGGGGTGCGGGCGACGGGTGACGACGTCAGGCCCGCTGGGGGGTCACTTGCTGTAGAGCTCGACGATCAGCTGCTCGCGCACGGGGGCGTCGATGTGCTCACGCAGCGGGTACTCGCGGACCTTGACCGACAGGCCCTCGTCCTCGGCGTCGAGCCACGGCGGTGGCGTGCGGGCCAGCACGTCGCGGTTCCACTGGATGACGATCATCTGCCGGGCCTTGCCCCGCAGCGTGACGACGTCGCCCTTGCGGACCCGGTAGCTGGGGATGTCGACGCGCCTGCCGTTGACGTCGACGTGGCCGTGCCCGACGAACTGCCGGGCCTGCGGGCGGGTCGACGCCCAGCCGGCGCGGTAGACGATGTTGTCGAGACGCCGCTCGAGGAGCTGCAGCATGATCTCGCCGGTCACGCCCTTGCGGCGCGACGCCTCCTCGTAGAGGTTGCGGAACTGCCGCTCGTTGAGGCCGTAGGTGAAGCGGGCCTTCTGCTTCTCCTGCAGCTGGAGCAGGTACTCGGAGGGGTTGCGGCGGCGGCTGCGGCCGTGCTCGCCCGGCGGGTAGGGCCGACGCTCGAGCGCACGGTTCTCGCCGGCGGTACCCCAGATGTTGGCGCCGAGGCGGCGGGAGACTCGGGCTTTGGGACCGGTGTAACGGGCCATCTCTTCGTTCCTGCCTGACTCAGACCCGGCGCCGCTTCGGCGGGCGGCAGCCGTTGTGGGGGACCGGGGTCACGTCCTTGATGCCGGTGACCTCGATGCCGGTGTTCTGGATCGAGCGGATGGCGGTCTCACGGCCCGAACCCGGGCCCTTCACCTGGACGTCGACCTTGCGGACGCCGTGGTCCATCGCCCGGCGGGCGGCCGCCTCGGCGGCCATCTGGGCGGCGAAGGGCGTCGACTTGCGCGAGCCCTTGAAGCCGACGTTGCCCGCCGACGCCCACGACAGGACGTTGCCCTCCTGGTCGCTGAACGTGATGATCGTGTTGTTGAAGCTGCTCTTGATGTGAGCGACGCCGTGACCGACGTTCTTCCGCTCGCGCTTGCGGGGCCTGCGGCCGGCTTGCTTGGGCTTGGCCATGACTGGCTACTTCCTCGCCTTCTTCTTGCCGGCGACCGTCTTCTTGGGGCCCTTGCGGGTACGGGCGTTGGTCTGCGTGCGCTGGCCGCGCACCGGGAGGCCGCGCCGGTGGCGCAGTCCCTGCCAGCAGCCGATCTCCATCTTGCGCTTGATGTCCTGCTGGACCTCGCGGCGCAGGTCGCCTTCGACCTTGAAGGTGGCCTCGATGTGGTTCCGGATGCGGGCGACCTCGTCATCGGTGAGGTCACGCACCCGCGTGTCGGGGTTGATCTCGAGCGACTCGCAGATGCTCTGCGAGCGTGTACGGCCGATGCCGTAGATGTAGGTCAGCGAGATCTCCAGCCGCTTTTCGCGGGGGATGTCGACGCCGGCGATGCGTGCCATACCTCTTCTTCCCTTATCCCTGACGCTGCTTGTGGCGCGGGTTGGTGCAGATGACCTGCACGCGGCCGTGCCGCCGGATGACCCGGCACTTGTCGCAGATCCTCTTGACGCTCGGACGAACCTTCATCACGGTCTCTCTCGTACCGATGGGTGCACGGCCCCGGGTGAGGTCGTGGACGGTGGCTGGCTGATGAGGCGGCACGCGGGGGGACGGCGTGCGCCAAACAGCCGACGGAATATGCTAGCGCGGCTTCACACCTGGGAAAACCTGGGGCAACGCGTCACGGCTGCGTGAGCACCTCGGGGCCGTCGTCGGTGACCGCGATCGTGTGCTCCCAGTGGGCGGCGAGGCTGCCGTCGACGGTCACGACCGTCCAGCCGTCGTCGAGCACCCGGGTGGCCGAGCGTCCGGCGCAGACCATCGGCTCGACGGCGAGCACGTCCCCCACGGCGAGCTTCTTGCCCTTGCCGGGACGCCCGTAGTTCGGCACGTCGGGCGGCTCGTGCATGGCCGTGCCGATGCCGTGGCCCACGTACTCGCGCACCACGTCGAAGCCGGCCCGCTCGACGGTGGCCTGCACGGCGTAGCCGACGTCGCCGAGGCGGTGGCCGGCCACCATCTCCTTGATGGCTGCGTCGAGGGCCCGGCGGGTGACGTCGACGAGCATCTGGGCCCTGGCCGAGATGGCGCCGACGCCGACCGTGAAGGCGGCGTCGCCGTGGTAGCCGTCGACGATGGCGCCGCAGTCGATCGACACCACGTCGCCCTCGTCGAGCGGCGTGTCGTCGGGGATGCCGTGCACCACGACGTCGTTGACGCTGGCGCAGATCACCGCCGGGTAGCCGTGGTAGCCCAGGAAGTTCGAGGTGGCGCCGCGCTGCGAGAGCACGACGCGGGCGAGGCCGTCGAGGTGCTGCGTCGTGACGCCGGGGCGGACCGCCGCCCGCAGCCGATCGTGCATCTCGGCCACGACGCGGCCGGCCCGGCGCATCGTCCTCACCTCGTCGGCCGTCCGCCGCCCGACTGCGCGCTTCATGTCACGCCTGCCATGACGCCATGCTCCCCGACCCGTGTCAGTTCTGCCGGTACGAGTCGATGACCGAGACGAGCCGTTGGCCGACCTCGTCGGCCGGGCCCATCCCGTCCACGACCTCGAGCAGCTTGCGGTCGCGGTACCACGCGATCAGCGGTTCGGTCTTACGGGTGTACTCGGCCAGCCGTCGGCGGATGGCGTCGGACGTGTCGTCCTCCCGCTGGACGACGTCGCCCCCGCAGTTGTCGCACACCCAGCCGTACTTCGGCGGGCGGTCGGTCGAGTAGTTGGCGCCGCAGTCGACGCAGACCCGGCGGCTGGCGAGGCGCGTGAGCACCACGTCCTCCGGGACGTCGAGGTCGATGACCACGTCGAGCGGGCGCGCCACGGTGATCTCGGCCAGGGCGTCGGCCTGCTGCACCGTGCGGGGGAACCCGTCGAGGATGTAGCCCCGATGCGTCGTGTCGGACTTGTTGAGGCGCTCCTCGACGATGCCGATCATCATGTCGTCCGGGACGAGGTCGCCGGCGGCCATGAGTTCGCCGGCCTTGCGACCCAGCTCGGTGCCCTCCTTCACGGCGGCACGGAGCATGTCGCCGGTCGAGATGTGGGGCACGACATAGTGGCGGGACAAGCGAGTGCACTGCGTGCCCTTGCCTGCACCCTGACGCCCGAGCAAGACCAGGCGCACACCCGGCATTACTGCAGGAACCCTTCGTAGTTCCGCATCATCAGCTGGCTGTCGATCTGCTTCATCGTCTCGAGAGCGACGCCCACCGCAATGAGGATCGACGTGCCACCGAAGGCGAACGCCTGGACGTCGGCCACGGCCAGCAGCACGGAGGGCAGCAGCGCGATGGCGGCGATGAACAGGGCGCCCGGCAGCGTGATGCGAGCCAGCAGCTTGGACAGGTAGCGCTCGGTCTGCGGGCCCGGGCGGATGCCGGGGATGAAGCCGCCCTGCTTGCGGATCGTGTCGGCCTGCTTGTGCGGGTCGAACGCGATCGCCGTGTAGAAGTACGCGAACCCGATGATCAGCAGGCCGTAGATCACGATGTAGAACGGCGAGTTGGCCTGCATCAGATTGTCGTTGATCCAGTCCTGCGCCCGGACGCCCCAGCTGCCCTCACCGGAGGGGAGGACCTGGGTGACGAGCAGCGGGAGGTAGAGCACCGAGCTGGCGAAGATGATCGGGATGACGCCCGACTGGTTCACCTTCAGCGGGATGTAGGTGCTCTGGCCGCCGTACATGCGGCGGCCCACGACCCGCTTCGCGAACTGGACCGGGATGCGGCGCTGGCCGTTCTCGACGATCACGATGCCGACCAGCACGAGGATGAAGAGGCCCACCAGGGGGATCAGCAGGGCCCACCCCTTCTCGGCCCGGATCTGGGCGAACTGGCCGGGGATGCTGGACACCACGCTGGCGAAGATCAGCAGCGACATGCCGTTGCCGATGCCTCGCTGGGTGATGAGCTCGCCCATCCACATCAAGAGGGCGGTGCCCGACGCCAGGACCAGCACCACGAGCATCACGCGCGGGACCGTGAAGTCGGGCAGCACGTCGATGTTGGTGGGGTTGGACGGCCCGCCGAGCAGGCCGCCACCGCCGTTGTGGAAGAGGAACGACAGGGCCGTGGCCTGGAGGACGGCGATCGCCATCGTCAGGTAGCGGGTCCACTGCGTCATCTTCCGCTGGCCGACCGCCCCCTGCTGCTGCCATTCCTCCAACTTGGGGATCACCACCGTCAGGATCTGCATGATGATCGAGCTGGTGATGTACGGCATGATGCCGAGGGCGAAGACGGCGAAGTTCGTCAGCGCGCCGCCGGAGAACAGCTGGAGCCAGCCGAGCACCCCACCGGACTGCTCGGCCTGGTCTCGCAACTGTTCGACGGCGTCGACATCGATGCCGGGCGCCGGTACGTAGGAGCCGAACCTATAGAGGGCGAGCATCGCCAACGTGAACAGGATCTTGTTCCGCAGGTCGGCGACCCTGAACATGTTCTTCAGGCTCGAGAGCACGCTCGGTTCTCCCCTTCAGTCCCGTCGCCGTGCGAGCGCCGGGCGCCGCGGGCGTGAGCCGTCAGTCTGGCCCGGATGGTGGGCCGTGGCGCAATCGGGCGCCGTCAACGATTGGCGAACTGGTTGCCCTTGGCCGGCGGGCGACGATCGCCCCACGGCTTCGGCAGGACCTCGACCGAACCACCGGCGGCCGTGATGGCGGCCTCGGCGGATTTCGAGAAGGCGTGCGCCTTCACGGTCACGGCGCGCGTGAGCTCGCCGCGGCCGAGGACCTTGACCAGAGCGCCCTTGCCCGTGAGGCCCTTTGCGTGCAGCGACGCCGGGTCGACCTCGTCGAGGCCGGTGGCGTCGAGGACGTCGAGGTTGATGGCCTGGTACTCCACCCGGAACGGGTTGTTGAAGCCGCGGAGCTTGGGGACCCGCATGTGGAGCGGCATCTGGCCGCCCTCGAAACCGGCGGGGATCTTGCCGCGCGCGCCTTGGCCCTTGGTCCCGCGGCCGGCGGTCTTGCCGCCCTTGCCGCCGATGCCGCGGCCCACGCGCTTGCGGCTCTTCCTGGAGCCCGGCGCCGGGGTGAGGTCGTGGATCTTGATCGTCATGGCACTACTTCGCCTGCTCGGACGCCGAAGCGTCGGTCTCGACCGAGACCAGGTGGGGGACCCGGGCGATCATGCCGCGGATCTCGGGGCGGTCGGGCAGGACGCGGCTCTTGCCGATGCGGCCGAGCCCCAGCGCCCGGAGCGTGCCCCGGTGCTTGGGCTTGGTGCCGATCGCCGAGCGGACCTGCGTCACGCGGATGTCGGCCATCAGGTGCCGGCCTCCTCGGGCTCACGCCGCTCGCGCTCGGTCTCCTTGTAGGCGTTGAGCAGGCCCGGCGGGACGAACTCCTCGGGCGACAGCCCGCGGAGCTTCGCGATCTCGTCGGGCCGGCGCAGGCCCTTGAGGCCGGCGATGGTGGCGCGCGCCACGTTGATGTGGTTGGACGACCCCAGGGACTTGCAGAGCACGTCCTTGATGCCCGCCTCCTCGAGGATGGCTCGGGCGGCACCACCGGCGATGACGCCGGTACCGGGGGCGGCGGGCTTCATGAACACCCGCCCGGCACCGGTCTCGCCGATGATCGGGTGGATGATCGTCGAGCCGGTCAGGGCCACCTTGAACAGGTTCTTCCGGGCTTCCTCGGTGCCCTTCTGGATGGCGAGGGGCACCTCCTTGGCCTTGCCGTACCCGAGGCCGACGCGGCCGTTGCCGTCGCCGATCACCACGAGCGCGGTGAACGAGAAGCGCCGGCCGCCCTTGACCACCTTGGCGACGCGGTTGATGTTGATGACCCGCGACTCGTGCAGCGTGGCGTCGCCCGAGGCGCGGGGGTTGTCGCGGGGCTCACGGGGCTGGCGGTCGCGCGGGCCGCGGCCACCGCCGCCCTGGCCCGGACCGCCGGGACGGCCGCCGGGCCCACCGGGACGGCCGCCGGGGCCACCGGGACGGCCGCCGGGGCCACCGGGGCGATTGCCCCCTCCAGGTCCTGCCATTTAGAACTCCAGTCCTTCGGCGCGCGCGGCCTCGGCGACCGCCTTGACGCGCCCGTGGTACAGATTGCCGCCGCGGTCGAAGACGACCTTGGAGACCCCGGCGTCCTTGGCCCGGGTCGCCACGAGGCGGCCGACGGTGGCGGCGGCGTCGACGTTCGACGTGGCGCCGTCGCGCAGGTCGGACTCGTGCGTCGACGCCGCGGCCAGCGTGCGGCCGTCGCGATCGTCGATGACCTGGGCGACGATGTGCCGGTTCGAGCGGAACACGGCGAGGCGCGGCCGCTCGGCCAACCCCCGGACGTGCTTACGCACCCGGGCGTGCCGGCGGATGCGGCTGTCTCGCTTGTGCTTGGCGCTGTTGCTCATCGCGTCTTCTCAGCTCCCCCTGATCCGCCGGCGATGAGCCGGGACCAGGAGTTCAGGTTTTCGATCATTGCAATCCCCGCGGATCAGGGGTCGTCACTACTTGCCGGCCTTGCCGGCCTTGCGCTGGACGTGCTCGCCGGCGTAGCGGACACCCTTGCCCTTGTAGGGCTCGGGCTTGCGCCACGCACGGATGTCGGCGGCCACCTGGCCGACGGCCTCCTTGTCGATGCCGTTGACCACGATGCGGGTCGGGGACGGCACCTCGAACGTCACGCCATCGGGGGCGGTGACGTTCACGGAGTGGCTGAAGCCGAGGGCGAGCTCGAGGGCGTTGGGGCCCTTGGCCGTGGCCCGGTAGCCGACGCCCACGATCTCGAGCTCCTTGCGGAAGCCCTCCGTGACGCCGACGACCATGTTGTTGACCAGCGAGCGGACCAGCCCGTGCAGGGCACGGTTCTGGCGCTCGTCGTTGGGCCGCTCGACGACGAGCGTCTCGCCCTCCTGGCGCACCGTGATCGCGCCCGGCACCGTGCGCTCGAGGCGGCCCTTGGGGCCGTTCACGCTCACGTGGTTGCCGGACACGGACACGTCGACGCCGCTGGGCACGGGGATGGGGGACTTGCCGACGCGGGACATCAGCCCTCCCTCACCAGACGAAGCACAGGACCTCGCCGCCCACGCGGCGCTTGCGCGCCTCGCGGTCGGAGAGGAGGCCCTGGCTGGTCGACAGGACGGCGGTCCCGAGGCCGCCCAGCACGCGGGGCACCTCGGTGGCCTTGGAGTACACGCGCAGGCCCGGCTTGGACACCCGTCGGATGCCCGAGATGGTCCGTGCCCGCTCGGGGCTGTACTTCATGGCGATGACGAGCACCTTGCCGGGCTTGCCGGGGTTCTCGTCGACGCTGAAGCCCTCGATGAAGCCCTCCTTGAGGAGGATGGCCGCGAGGGCCTCCTTCACCTTGGAGGACGGCATGCGCACCTCGTCGTGCATCGCCACGTTGGCGTTGCGGATCCGGGTGAGCATGTCGGCGATCGGGTCGGTCATGGTCATGAGTCGTCGCCTCCCCTCACCAACTGGCCTTCGTCACGCCCGGCAGCTCGCCCGCGTGGGCGAGCTCCCGCAGGCAGAGACGGCACAGGCCGAACTTGCGGAACACGGCATGCGGTCGCCCGCAGCGCCGGCACCGGGTGTACGCCCGGACCTTGAACTTGGGCTTGCGCTGCTGCTTGTTGATGAGCGCCTTCTTCGCCATGCCTACTGACCCTCGCGCTTGAACGGGAAGCCCATCGCCAGCAGTAGCGCCCGACCCTGGTCGTCGGTGCTCGCCGTGGTCACGATCGTGATGTCCATGCCACGGGGCTGGTCGATGCTGTCGTAATCGATCTCGGGGAAGACCAGCTGCTCGGTCAGCCCGAAGGTGTAGTTGCCGTGTCCGTCGAAGCTCTTCGCGTTCAGCCCCCGGAAGTCACGGATACGGGGGATGGCGACCGAGATCAGCCGGTCGAAGAACTCCCACATGCGGCCGCCCCGGAGGGTGACCTTGGCGCCGATCGCGTTGCCCTCGCGGAGCTTGAAGCCGGCGATCGACTTCTTGGCCCTGGTCACGAGCGCCTTCTGCCCGGTGATGATGGCAAGGTCGCGCTGGGCGCCCTCGAGCAGGGAGGCCTGCTGGGTGGCGTCGCCGACGCCCATGTTGACCACGATCTTGGACAGGCGCGGCACCTGCATGATGTTGCCGAGCTCGAGGTCGTCCTTGAGCTGCGGCCGGATGGTCTCGTCGTAACGGACCTTGAGCCGCGGCACGGTGCGCTCGGTGGTGGCGGTGCTCATGCGATCTCACCCCCGCACTTCTTGCAGGTACGGACCTTGGCGCCCGAGTTGTCGAACGTGTAGCCGACGCGGGTCGGCTTGCCGCACGACGGGCACACCAGGGCGACGTTGGACACCGGGATCGGCATGTCCTTGTCGATGATCCCGCCCTGCTGTGTGGCCTGGGTGGGGCGCTGGTGCTTCTTGGCGATGTTGACGCCGTCGACGATGACCTTCCCCTTGGCGGGGATGGCGCGCATGACCTCGCCCTCCTTGCCCCGGTCCTTGCCGGACAGGACGCGGACGCGATCGCCCTTCTTGATCTTGAGGCCGGCCATCACAGCACCTCGGGGGCGAGCGAGACGATCTTCATGAACCGCTTGTCGCGCAGCTCGCGGCCCACCGGGCCGAAGATGCGGGTGCCACGCGGGTTGCGCTCGTTGTTGATGAGCACGGCGGCGTTCTCGTCGAAGCGGATGTAGCTGCCGTCGGGGCGGCGGCGCTCCTTCTTGGTGCGCACGACCACACACCTGACGACGTCGCCGCGCTTGACGGCCGCACCGGGGATGGCGTCCTTGACGGTCGCCACGAAGATGTCGCCGATCGAGGCGTACCGGCGGCGGGAGCCGCCGAGCACCTTGATGACGAGCACCTCCCGGGCGCCGCTGTTGTCGGCGACCTTGAGGCGGGATTCCTGCTGGATCATGGCTACTTGACCCTCTCGAGGATCTCGACGACCCGCCACCGCTTGGTCTTGGAGTACGGGCGCGTCTCGACGATGCGCACCCGGTCACCGACCTGCGAGTCGTTGTTCTCGTCGTGGGCCTGGAACCGCCGGGTGCGGACCATCGTCTTCTTGTAGAGCGGGTGGGGCTTGCGGGTCTCGATGACCACGACCGCCGTCTTGTCCTGCGCGGTCGAGGCGACGATGCCCTCGCGCACCTTGCGGGCGCTGCGCTCGCTGCCCTGCGTCGTGGGCTCGGCCATCAGTTGTTCTCCTCGTCGGCGCCGGCCAGGGCCTCGGCGGCCGCGATCTCGCGGGCACGCAGCTCGGTCTCGAGGCGGGCGATGTCCTTGCGCACCTGGCCGAGGCGCGAATAGTTGGTGAGCTGGCCGGTGGCGTGCTGGAAGCGGAGCTTGAACAGCTCGTCCTTGGCCTCGGCGGCCCGTTCGACCAGGCTGCCGTCGTCGAGGTCGGCGAAGGTGTTGCGGGCCATCAGAAGCCCTCCTCCCGGGTGACGAAGCGGGCCTTGATCGGCAGCTTCTGGATGGCCCGCTCGATGGCGGCCCGGGCGATGGCGGCGTCCGGGTAGGACAGCTCGAACATCACCCGGCCTGGCTTGACCACGGCGACCCACTTCTCGGGGTTGCCCTTGCCGGAGCCCATGCGGGTCTCGGCCGGCTTCTGCGTGACCGGCTTGTCGGGGAAGACGTTGATCCAGACCTTGCCACCACGCTTGATGTGGCGGGTCATGGCGATACGGGCGGCCTCGATCTGGCGGGCCGTGATCCAGCCCGGCTCGAGGGCCTGGATGCCGAACTCGCCGGAGACCACCTCGGTGCCGCCCTTGGCGACACCTTGCATGCGACCGCGGTGGTGCTTGCGGTGCGCGACCTTGCGGGGCATCAACATGGCTACTCGTCCCCCGGCCGGAAGTGCGGCGTCTCGGCGTGGTCGGTGACCCGGCGCTCGATCTCCTCCTCCTCGGCGAGGAGGCGCTCGAGTTCGGGGTCGGCCTCCTTGATGAGGGGCTCGTTCTCGGCCGGCGTCTCCTCCGGCGCCCCGTCGGGGCGGCGGCGGCCGGCAGAGGACGAGACGACCCGGCGCTGGCCACCGGCCTGCGGGCCGGTGCCGCTGGTCTCGCCGACGGCCATGGCGGCCTCACGCGTGATCTTGTCGCTGCCGGTGCTCTTGTAGGGCAGCACGTCGCCCTTGTAGAGCCACACCTTCACGCCGATGCGGCCGGCGGTGGTGCGAGCCTCGCGGAAGCCGTAGTCGATGTCGGCGCGCAGCGTGTGCCGCGGCACCCGACCCTCGCGGTAGCTCTCGGTGCGGGCCATCTCG